>JAGAEX010000048.1 GCA_017612915.1 Clostridia bacterium
ACAAAAAATCGTAAGAACACGCATCGTTAACGTCGGCGTCAAAATTACGGAATATTCTATGCACGTCTACCGTCCACTCTCCGCCATAACCCGAATAAAACGCCGAATCGTGCAACCTTGCATAAGGAATATGCAACTCTTCATATTCGACGGCGTTGCCTGTTTTTCTCACCAAAGAACCGCTCGGTCCGTTATTTACGGCGTTCATCGGCTTTATTTTGCCCGATTTTTCGTTAAAATCGATTTTGATCTCGTTCATCTTCATATTTTCCTTTTTAATACTTTATACTCGAATTTACCAATTGAAACATTATTTACTTTTTCTCCGGTCAATAAATTCTCGTAAACGTCGTTTAATTTGATATTTTCCGCTTTGCCGTCAGAATAGTTTTCAATAAAAAGATACTCATTTTCGTAATCTGTCCTGATCTGGGCCGACACGCCTTTATGCTTCGACGCAATACAGCCTTTAATATTTAATTCTTGTAAAATACACTCCAAAGCGTCCGACTTAAATTCGCCCGTATCGCGGAAAGCCTGATAATAGGCTTTCCCCGCACCGTATTCGTTAACCGTAAAACAAGGCGTGTCTTTATAAAAATCGGTATTATAATCAGCAAGCGCTTTCGCCCCGCGAAGATGTATTATCTCGCAATAATCTTTCGCGTCATATAACTTACCTTTATAACTTATCTTCTGCACGTCTTCGGGATATAAAGAATCTATCTCTTCGTTCCAGATCCCGAATACGTCTTTTAATTTTCCGCCGGGAAAACCGCCAAGGTGCGTAAGAACGCGTTCATCGGTATAACCGAGCATATATGTGGCAAAAACCGTGCCTCCGCCCCGAACAAAGTCAGATATTTTATTCTGTAATTCTTCGCTTGCCATATACGCCATAGGCAAAATGATAAGTTTATATTTTGAAAAGTCCGACTCTCTGTTTATAATATCCGTATTGATGGAATTGTTCCATAAAATACCGTAATAATTTATCTGTTCCGAATAATAATTAACGTGATGAGGAGCAAATGCATAAACCACATCAAGCGCCCACAGATTCTCTGTATCATAATAAAGCGCAACTTCGCTTTGTGTTATTGCCCCGCAAACTTCATCTATCTTATTTAAGGTCGCACCTGTCGACGCAACTTCTTTAAAAACTCTCGTATTTTCGTTTCCTACGTGATCGACTATCGCGCCGTGATATTGCTCGCACGCGCCGCGACTTTTCCTGAATTGAAAATACCCCACGCTGTCGCTGCCGTGCGCGATACTCGATATACTTGCGAGCGAACCTATCCCCGGTCGTTGCAACTTATTCTGCGGCATCCAACTGACAAGACCGGGTGCGCTTTCCATAAGCATAAACGGCTTGTTTTTAATAGACCTTACGTAATCATATTGCCAGGCGGAATCTATTGCTTCACCGATCTCGCTTTTTCTTCCCCAATTAGGATAAATGTCGATAGACGCAAAGTCCAGCATTTTCGCGTATTCAAAAAGGTCGTAATCGCGTTGCGGCATTAGATTCGTCGTAATCACAGCGTCTTTATTTACGCCTTTTATAATATCCGATTGAAATTTAAGGAAATCTATTTTTGCATAATCGGTAAATCGTTTCCAATCTATATACAAGGCGTCGTAAGAAGTTCCCGCTATCGGCGGTTGGACGTCATCGAAAGAACTTACTTCGCCGGACGACCATTTTGCCCAGTAAGTTTTGTTTAAATTTTCTACCGTTTTATATTTATTCTTTAAGAACTCTCTGAATTTTTTTCTGCAACTGTCGCAAAAACAATCGCCGTACAACTCGTTATCGAGATGCCAAGCGACAACGATTTTATTGTGGGCATACCGTTCCGCCAACTTTTTTACCATAACGGCAACTTTTTCTCTGTACTTTTCCGAAGTATAGCAGAATTTATGACGGCGCGAACCTAAATTAGGAGCAGCATAACCGTTCTTTTCAAAACGCAAGATTTCCGGATATTTTTTAGCAAGCCAAAAAGGCGGTGCGGCAGTAGGCGTTGCAAGGACGACCTTGCCGCCGTTTTCTCCGATTTTAGCGATTATTTCATCTAAAAAGGAAAAATCGAACTTTCCTTCTTCGGGTTCTAATGTAGACCACGAAAATACACCGACAGTCATTTCGTTGCAATTCGCCTTTCTCATAAGCCGCATATCTTCGTCCCAGATTTCTTTTGTATCTATCCATTGTTCGGGATTATAATCCCCGCCGTGTAAAAAGTGCGGAAAATTTTTATTAAGATAAATTTTTTTCATTTTAACAATTCCCTTTTTATCTTTGTAATAAATTCGGAATGCCACTGCGCGTCGTGCGGATAATCGGTAAAACCTTTAATTCCTTCGCGTTCAATAATTGCAACAACGTTATCTCTGCCGATCTTTTCTTCCAAAGTATATAACAAGTCGTAATCTTCAAAACACATTGCCATCATCTCCGAACGCAAAGAAATATTTACACCCTTCTCATTCGGATAAACGATAAACCCGTCGCCGGGCGGAAAGGCGCCGCCTGCGTTGGTATTAGCGTAAGGATTGACAGAATAATACGAAAGTCCGCTGTTATAGAAGTTAAAACCCCAATGTAAAAATCCTTTAACGCCCGAAAGATATAATTGAATACCAAGCACTCTGGTTCTTTGCAGCGGCATATTTAAAAAACGATTGCTGTAAAACCTGTCAGACGGCTCGCAACAATAGTATGCGAGCATATTTTCGACCTTGTTGTCGATAAATTCGTCGATATGCGAAACTTCGGGTACGGGAATATCGACAAGTCCTTGTCTATAATATTCGTAATGGCTCAAAGTTTCAATAATGGGTAAATCACCTATATTGTTTTTAACGATTCGGCGCAAATCCTTGTACCGTTCGATATGTTTATCGTTCGGCTCGTCGGTAAGGTGAAAACAACAGATATCTTCTATTTTTTCACATTTGATAAAATCGACGAGCGCAGGCAAAAACGCATTTAAAAATACCTTGTAATCTTCGCCAAGGGAATCGCTCTCCCAACCGAAAATCTTTTTTACTTCGCCGTCGATTTCAGCTAATATTTTGGGACAATGTTCGCCGCCCCATTGTGTAAATAAATGCGAAAATTCTATATATTTAATTCCGCGCGCCAACGCGAAACGAATAAACTTTTTCAGTTTTTTAAAATCAAACGAATAAATTCCGTTTTTACGCGAAACGCCTACAAGTTGCGCCGTTCTTCTTTCGCCGCCGACGAAAGTGTCGAGCGGGGGCGTAAAAAGCGGCGTTAAAAGCATATTGAAACCCGAACGTGTATAAGCCGCGAGATAGTTTTCAAAGACATTATGGAACTCTTCGGAAAACGGCTTAACATTGTGCGCGTTGCAGATGCAGTCGTAGTGCATCCAGTTGGTCTTTTTTATATCGGCACGCGCTAAATTATAGTCCAGCACTTCCAAACAGTATTCTGTTTCGCCCATCAACTTGTTTTCGGCGTCGAAAACCCGAAAACCTATTCTGTGAACGCCGATAGGCAAAATTTCTTTCGGTTCAATAGAAACCCATAGACACTTGCTGCCGTTAGGCGGCAGAACGATGTCTCCGTCCTTTAACGGACGTATGACGTCGGGATAAACACCCGCGCCGCCGAGATAATAATCATCGGTCTTACCTATAAAAG
>JAGAEX010000004.1 GCA_017612915.1 Clostridia bacterium
TACGGGGAAACACCCAGTTACGAGCACGTTCGGTTGGTAGTCGTCGGAGATGCGTTCTGCCTTGAAAACGATAGGTTTTACGTAAGTGGTTTTGTCTATCCCGAAGAAGCCTGATAATTGCAGTAAAAAATCATAAAGAAAGCGCCCCGTCGGAGTATTGCGACGGGGCGCTTTATACAGTTTTTATTTATTTTGCGTGTTGGTCTTTATACTTTATTAAAGCGCGGGCAAGTTGGTCGGGGCAAGACGTTCCCATACGGCACTCAATGCCTTTAAGGAGCGAAATAACTTCGTCTATGTTTTTGCCTTCAACGAGTTTTGCTACCGCCTGCGTGTTGCCGGGGCAACCGCCGATAAATTTTACAGCGGTTAGAGTATCGTCGTCTTTTACGTCGAATTGTATCTGCCGAGAACAAGTTCCGCGCGTTATATAAGTGTTCATATCTATCAATCGACTAGGTTTTCGTAAATGGTTCTGTACGCGTCGGCCGCTTTTTCGCCCCACTTTTTATAAACGTCTTTCGCGATCTGGCGGTTGGGGACGACAAGTTTAAGTTCAAGAACCGGTTGAACAGGCTCTATTATTTTAAGGTAAACGGTGTAAGTGCCGTCTTTATTCATAAAGTAATCGGCAACGCATTCCTGCTTTCTGCGGTAGCGATTTTTGTTGTTTTTTATAAATATGGAGATCTGTTCGCGCGTGGAAGCGGGAATATTGATAAAGAAGTTGGCAAGACAAATTCTGCCGTCTGTCGTTATCGTATAAAGAGGCTCGCCGCTGTCGCCTATATTGTATATCCACCCGCACTCCAGAAGTTGTTTTAAAATGGGCTGACAGTCCATATACGCAAGCCAATTATTGGAAGAACAGCACATATCGAGAATAGTATTCTCCGAAAGCGGCACTTCCATTTTATCGAAAACGAATAAAAGTATCAATTTGTTGAGAGATGAATCCCCTTTAACCTGCATTATTTTATCCTTCTGGTGTATTTCAAGCAATAACTATCCAATGTAAAGTTTATTATAACATATATTTCGCGTTTGTAAAGAATTTTACGATAAATTTTACAAATATTTGCCAAAAAAAGTTTATATAATTTGAAAAAAAGGTTATTATATGTTATAATTATGCAGATAAACACGCAAGAAGGGGAGCACTATGGGGAAGAACGAAGAACTCGCGTTTTTCATCGCGAAAACGGACGAGCTTATTGACAGTAAATACATTATAGCCGATATCAAGATAGTCGGGGTGTTGAAAGCGATCGCCGCGTCGGATACGCTCGTCGCAATTTTCAAAAATTGCCTGACCGGGTTCGATTATCAGGCGGCGACTGCGAAATATCTCGTTAAAAGCAAATACCTTGCGGAAGGTAAAGGCGAATTCGTGTTGCCTTCTTCTTCGCGCGAACTTTTGGCGTTTATTTTCAGCGTTTTGGTTGATATCGACGCGAAAAGGATAGATTTTTCACAGTTTATCAATAAGTATTTTTACGAAGACGGCAGTTGTTCGGCGGGTTATGCGGCATTTATCAACTCTATGATAAAACCGTTCAGAAACTCCGTTAAAATGTTGATGGAGAGCGTGATAGAAGGTAAACTTCAAGATCCCGTGGAAGCGTTCTTGGAACAGGAAGAACGCCAGAAAGCACAGGAACAGGCGGCGGCGGAAGAAAAACGCAGGGAAAAGGAACTTTCCGAAAAGTCTTACGGCGAAAGCGTTAAAGCAATGCGCGATATTTTGCTTGCGGACAAGACGAAGATACACGGTTCACGCTTAAAAGAAGAAACGAAAGAAGAATATATTCTGGTTATCGATATGCTCGCAAACGCGTTGGACGCAGGCGACAAGGACGGTATCCGCTACGCGTTCATCGCGTATAAATTCGCAGTAAAATCCAGACCGTTTACCTTTTTCGGGCGGGCTAAAAAAGTCGCGAAATACTTAAAGGAAATTCTCAATGCGCTTTGAAGAAAAGACGATGGAAAAAAACGTCGTATATAGCGGCAAAATACTGAATTTACGGAAAGACTCGGTACTCCTTCCCGACGGGAAAACGGGGATAAGGGAGATCGTGGAACATTCGGGCGGTTCCGCCGTTTTGTGCGAAAAGAACGGCAAAGTTTTAATGGTAAAGCAGTTCCGCTACGCCTATCGCGAAGAACTGTGGGAGATACCCGCGGGAAAAGTAAACGCGGGAGAAGAGCCGATAGATACCGCTTTTCGCGAATTGGAAGAAGAAGGCGGCGTTAAAGCGGACAAAATGGATCTGATGTTCACTATGTATCCGTCGCCCGGTTATACTTCGGAAGTGATCCGCATTTACAGAGCGACGGGGCTCACGGAAACACGTCCGCATCTCGACGAAGACGAGTTTCTTTCGGCAAAGTGGATAGAAAAACCGCGCTTAAAAGAGATGATAGATAGCGGTGAGATAAAAGACGCAAAGACGCTGGTTGCGCTGTTAAAGATATTGTAAAGCGCAGTCGAATATTTTCGGGGAAATGGTGCAAAACGGCTAAAAGGAAATCAAGGTAAACTACATTGAAGAGAACAGACGTAAGGAACGTGGCGATAATAGCGCACGTAGATCATGGCAAAACGACGCTCGTAAACGAAATGTTAAAGCAGGGCGGTGTGTTCCGCGCAAATCAGGAAGTTGCAGACAGAGTAATGGATTCCGGCGACCTTGAACGGGAGCGCGGTATAACCATACTCGCGAAAAACACTTCGGTATTTTACGAAGGCGTAAAAATAAATATAGTCGATACCCCGGGGCACGCCGATTTCGGCGGAGAAGTGGAGCGTGTGCTTAAAATGGTAAACGGCGTTCTGGTGCTTGTGGACGCTTGCGAAGGTCCTATGCCGCAAACCCGTTTCGTTATGCAAAAAGCCCTTGAACTCAATCATAAACTTATAATAGTCGTTAATAAGATCGACCGTCCCGACGCGCGGCTTTCCGAAGTCCAGGACGAGATTTTAGAACTCCTTTTCGACCTTAACGCAACCGACGATCAGATTGACAGTCCGATAATTTTCTGTTCGGGGCGCGCGGGTACGGCGTCCACGAATTGCAACGAACAGGGCAAGGATTTAAAGCCCCTGTTTGACGCGATAATCAACCATTTCGAGCCGCAGGAAGTCGATGAAGACGGACCTTTCCAAATGCTCGTATCATCTATAGATTACAACGAATACGTCGGCAGGATCGGTATAGGCAGGATCGAACGCGGCAAGGCGTTTATCAATCAGGAAGTCGAGACTTGCAATTATAACGTCAAAGGCAAAGAACTTCGCGGAAAACTCGTAAGCATATTCCAGATCGAAGGGTTAGAGCGGGTAGCGGTGGAAAGCGCGCGCGCAGGCGATATCGTATGTATAAGCGGTTTGGAAAATATTTCCATAGGCGATACGATTTGCTCTCCCGCGCAAGTAGAACCCGTGCCGTTCGTAAAGATTTCCGAACCTACGGTGGAGATGACCTTTTCGGTAAACGACAGCCCGTTCGCGGGCAAAGAAGGAAAGTTCGTTACGACGAGACACCTTCGCGACAGACTGTTCAGGGAGATGCTTAAAGACGTTTCTCTCCGCGTGGAAGAGACTGATTCCGCTGACTCCTATCGCGTGTGCGGCAGGGGGGAAATGCATCTTTCGATACTTATTGAAACGATGCGCCGCGCGGGATACGAGTTCCAGGTCGGCGCGCCGAAAGTTATGTATAAAGAAGAAAACGGCGTTTTGACCGAACCGATGGAGAGGTTGGTCGTTGACGTTCCCGAAGACAAGACGGGCGCTGTTTTTTCGAGTATGGGCGTAAGAAAGGGCGAACTTTTGCAGATGGAAAATATCGGTAGCCGTATAAGGTTGGAATTCAAAGTTCCGGCGCGCGGGCTTTTCGGATACAAGAGTCAATTTTTGACCGATACGCGTGGCGAAGGAGTATTCAACACCATTTTCTACGGCTACGAAGAGTATAAAGGAGAGATAGAGAGAAGAACTACCGGTTCTCTCGTGGCGTTCGAGACGGGCGAAGCGGTAACTTACGGGCTTTTCAACGCGCAAGGACGCGGTCAGTTGTTTATAGGCGCAGGCGTTAAGGTTTACGAAGGTATGGTAGTCGGCGTTTCGCCGAAGAACGAAGACATAGTCGTCAACGTATGCAAGAAAAAGCATTTGACCAATACCCGTGCGGCGGGTTCGGACGACGCGTTAAGGCTGGAAACTCCGAAGGTAATGAGTCTGGAAGAAGCGATGGAGTTTATCGGCGACGACGAACTGTTAGAGATAACGCCGCAAAACATCCGTATCCGCAAAAAGACTTTGGATACCGAAACGAGGCTTAAAAGAAAAGCGCACGGATTGGAGTAAAAAGGGAATTAAACAATTAAAAAAGTCTTTCCGCTTTCGTTTGCGCGGAAAGACTTTTTCGTTTAGTTGGGCAAAACCGTTATTTGCAGCAGCCGCCGAAAAGACCGTTCATACCGCCGTTGCCTTTTAGGCAATAGCAGATGAGAAGCAGTGCGATCGGCAGACAGTAGCAACTGTTGAAGATCCCGTTAAGACAACCGTTTTTCGCGAGAAGGATAATGAGCAATATTATCAGAACCCACAGGCAACAGTTGTTTCCCAAAAAATCAAAGCACCCGTTCATAATTTACCTCCAAAGTAAACCCGTTTCCCGCCTATGTAAATTTTTAATGCGGCGGTAGTTTCTATTATCAATATACTGTTTTTGCCTTAAAAATGTGCTATTATACCGTTATTTGTTTGCAATATTTAATTGAAATGTGCTAAAATACATCTACAAGCACGAAAGCGGATATTCTTATGATAATCCGACTTTTATCGTTATTCAATCTTTTTACAACAGATATTTCCCTTTCGGGAAAATTTGATTGGAGGTACAACTTAATATGGACAATTTTTCGCAGGCGAAAAAACTCACCTACTTTGCCGTGCTTACCGCGCTGACGGTGGTCTTGCAACTGTTGGGAAATACCGTAAAAATAGGCATGGTTACACTCAATTTTTCTCTTATTCCAATCGTGCTTGCAGCAATCCTGTTAGGCGTTTGGTACGGTATGGCGCTCGGTGTGATCACGGGGCTTATTATCCTGTTTAATTGCGGGATACTCGGTGCGGACGGGTTTACCAACGTTCTTTTCGTTACCGATCCCGTGGTCATAACGTTAGTCTGCGTGGTAAAAACCGCGGCGGCGGGCGTTTTGAGTGCAATACTATTTAAATGGTTAAGTAAGCATAACGGTTTTGCGGCGACTGTAGTGGCGTCGGGGATCGTGCCCGTTATAAATTCTTTGATATTTATCGTCGGTATGCTTTTGATAATACCTTCGCTTTATAATGCGGGATTTTTAGCGGAAGGCTCAAACGCTTTTGCGGGGATAGTGATAGGATTCGTAGGACTTAACTTTGTGTTTGAATTCGCGCTGAATATTATACTCGCGCCCGCGCTTTACAGAGTTATAAAAATCGTCGATCGTTCGCTTTTTAAGAAAGACGAAGTCGTTTCTAACGCGGATAATAAGGAAGAACAATAATGCTTTTGGTTATAGATATAGGCAATACGAATATAAAATACGGCGTATGGGACGGCGAAAGTTTGCTCGCGTCTTTCAGGGTTTCGTCAAGGATATCGAGGACCGCCGACGAATACGGCTCCGTACTCGTAAATCTTCTTTCCGACTCTGGCATTAAAAAGGCTGATATAGACGGCATAATCGTGTCTTCGGTTATCCCAACTTTAAATTATACGATTTGTCATATGTGCGAATATTTCTTCGGGATTTCGCCGCTTATGGTAGGGCCGGGGATTAAGACGGGTATAAACATCAAGGCGGAAAACCCCAAAGAAGTGGGTGCGGACAGAATAGTGAACAACGTCGCGGCGTATAAAAAATACGGCGGACCGCTCATCGTTATAGATTTCGGGACGGCGACGACTTTCAACGTTCTGGATAAGGAAGGCGCGTTTATAGGCGGCGTGATCGCTCCCGGTATAAAAACGGCGCTCGAAGGGCTTGTTCACAACACGGCGCAACTGCCGATGATAGAACTCGTTCCGCCCAAAAAGGTTATCGCGAAGAACACCGAAACCAATATGCAAGCGGGCATTATTTTCGGGTTTAGCGGGCTCGTAGATAATATAGTCGCCAAAATCAAAAAGGAACTCGGCGGCGACGACGTGAAGGTCGTGGCGACGGGTGGCTTGGGAGAAATAATAGCGAAAGAGACCAAGTGTATAGAAGTGGTCGATAGGACTTTAACGCTTTACGGGCTTAAACTGATATACGATTTGAATAGATAAACCGCGAAAAAGCGGCAAAAGGAAGGAATAGTTATGAAAAAAGTAGGAGTTGCCATACTGGGACTCGGCGTCGTCGGCGGCGGAGTGTACGAAATTCTGACCGAAAAGAGAGAGTATTTCAAAAAGACGCAAGGGCTTGATATCACCGTGGAAACGGTGCTCGAAAAGAACGTCGAACGCGCTCTTTCGCGCGGCGTGAGCAAGGCGACTATCGCGGCGAATATCGAAGAAGTGGTTTCCAATCCCAACGTCGATATAGTTATCGAAGTGATGGGCGGCACCGAACCGGCGAAATCTTTCGTTTTAAAAGCGCTGATGAGCGGGAAGTCGGTGGTTACTTCAAATAAGGAACTGTTTGCAAAGCATTGGTCGGAACTCGAAGAAGAAGCAAAAAAGATGAACGTCGCGCTTATGTTTGAAGCGAGTTGCGTGGGCGGCGTGCCGATCATAAGGGTTTTACAGGACGGTATGCAGGCGAACCGTATCAAGTCGATAAAGGGCATAATAAACGGCACGACCAACTATATTCTTACCAAAATGGCGGAAAACGGCGCCGATTACGATACGGCGTTGAAAGAAGCGCAAAAACTCGGCTACGCTGAATTCGATCCGACGGCGGACGTCGAAGGGTTTGACGCCACCTATAAAATTTCTATTCTTTCAAGTTTGGCTTTCAACAGTAAAGTCTGTATAGAAAACGTTTACAGAGAAGGCATTTCGGGGATAGATAAAGACGATATCGCTTACGGCAAGTCTATGGGCTATACGTTAAAACTTTTGGGAATAGGGAAGCAGTCCGAAGAGGGTATCGACGTAAGGGTACACCCGACTTTTATTAAAAACGAAGATCCGCTCGCTAGCGTGAGCGACTCCTTTAACGCAGTGCATCTCGTCGGCGATTCGGTAGGCGAAATAATGCTTTACGGTAGGGGCGCCGGTTCACTCCCGACGGGCAGCGCCATCGTTTCCGACGTGATTTTCGCCGCGAAACACAGCGAAAATTATTATACGCCGTTTAAGAATAACGTTAAGGGCAACAAGGCGACGAAATTCGTATCCGATTTTGTGTCAAAGTATTACGTGAGAATGCTTGTCAAGGACGACGCGGGGGTGCTTGCGAAGATCTCGGGGCAGTTTGCCAAAGGCGATATAAGTATAAAGGAAGTAAAACAGATGTCTTCCGAAGAAAACCTTGCGGAGATAGTGGTTATAACTCATCCCGCTTTGGAAAGCGCTATGCAAAAGACCATTGAAAAGATCGTTTCGCTTAAAGAAGTGGTCGCGGTCAAAGGCTTTATCAGAATAGAAGAATAACGGTTATATAAAAGTTATAAAAGTGGCGGCAGATAATTCTGCCGCCACTCGTTTTTTAAGGTTTAATCGACTTGTTTATCCCAGCAATCGCATTTTTTAGTGCCTACGAAGCCCGTGTCGTTACATTTTGTACAAGCGTACTTCGGCGCGAGATCGGAAAGGGTGAGCCCTATGGTTTTAAGCATTTTTTCCGCTTTTTCCGTCGTCTCTGACTTTTCCGCGGCAAGGTTGGCGAGTTCAGTTTCGTCGTTCGCTATCTCAGCAAACGCCATATCTTTTTCTATGCCGAAAAGTCTTTCGTACAGTTTTTTAAAACCTTCGATCTCCTGCGCGCGCTCTAAATTTTTCTGTGCTTTGGTTACGGCGACGGTCCTTCTTCTCGCGTATTCGCGGTTATAGTCTTCCTGTGTGAGTTCGCCGTCCGTCGCCGTGTTTTCCACGGTGTAAACTCCCTTGTTTTTCCAGTTGGAAAGCACGCCGTTCATATAGGGCAGGGGCGAAGCCTTTCCCGCCGAGGTCTTTGCCGCTTCCAGGATCATATCTTCGGAGAAGTTCCAACTCTTCCAGATAAGAAGATTTTCTCTGTCCCAAGCGTTCGGGCGGCGGTTTATGCCGCAGGTCATAAGCATTTTCCGCAAGAATTCGTCCGTCTTTTTCTCTTCTTCAAAGTAGTCGTTAATGCTCGAAAGATCTATTATTCCGCGTCCGCGCAGGCGTTCCACGAGTTCGTCGGCGTCTTTAAGGGTGTTTTTGCCTTCGATAAAAAGCCTGTTCGCGATGAGTAGGAGGGAGTCTTCTTTATAGCCGTAAGACAGCCATTTGTTTAAGTAATTATCTATTTCCGCGTCTAAAACTTCTATATATACGGAAAGGGTGCGGTTGAATTTTATCGCAAGGTCGTAAACCGCTTGTTTGTTTGCGCAGTACGTCGCGATCTCTTCTTTTGAAAAACTCTTCGACGAATACAGTTCGAGCATAAGTTCGTCGAGTTTTGCCATACTGCTTTTTTTAAGCGTTTTGGCGGCGAACACGATATTATCCGGCTCGAAAGAAAGTTCCGTAGTCCATTTTTTAAATAAGTTCAGGTCTTCTATATCAGGCGCGCGGCGAATAGATAACGCTTTTAATATTCTGGTGATCTCACCCGTCCTGAATATGTAGGAAGACAGTTCTTTTTCCACCTTTTCGACGGTGGTGATCCCGCGGTTGCCGAAGTCTTTCGCGACTTTGGAAATATATTTATAAGAGATATCCGCTCCCTTTCTGTCCGCGCAGTATTTCGCTATCATAAGCATTGCTTCGGGAGCGATGGCGTAAGTTTCCATAATGGTAAAGTATTCCGAATATTCGCTCGTTGAGATCATACGCTCGGGGAGAAGGGCTTGAAGTCCTTTGGAAAAATCGGCGTATTTTTCCGCCTTGAATTTGCGCGGTTTGGAGTAAGAGTTGTTTTGCGGCAAATATTTTACGGTAAACGGATCGTTGCTTATAACCGCGACCAATCCGAATTCTTCCCAATAAAGGAAACAGTCTTTTACCGTTTCTTCCGACAGGTTAAGGGCTTTCGCGAACTCTGCAAGTTCGTCGGTCGTATCGGGATTTGCGCAAAGATAAAGTCCGTAAAGGTAAACCTTTACGGCGTCGCCGGGCGCTTCTGCCAAGTATTCTTTTATGAAAGAATTTTCCACGCCCGTGTAAGCGGTCTGCAAAAATTCTTTGGAATAAGAACAAATCATAAATTTATCCGTTAAGTTTCGGCAAAAAACAAGCTCCGTAAGGTTGCAAAAGCGTCTTTAAAGTATTATAATAGAATAATAAATTATAATAAGACGACTATATCCATTTTTGTCGGGTACTGGTAATGATACCACAAAAATCCGCAAAAATCAACAGATTTGTCTTTAAATATTTTCGGCAATTCTATTTTCAAGGCTTTATGCTTAATTCTTTTTCGTTTTGCCGAAGCGGAGATGTATGTCCGGAAATTTATTAACTCCTACGATTATTTGGAAAAACTTCGCCGTGGGCGAGATAAAATCGGAAGTAATGAACGCCTTTTTCGATAACGGCTTTGCCGTGTCGCACCTTCGCATAACCGGCGAAAAGACGGCTGACGGCGAAGTCGGGATCTATGCCGTGGCGGTTAGAAAGATAAAACTTGACACCGCGCCCGCGATAGTTCTCGTTCAGGATTTTAAGTGCGTGGATCTTACGCTCGCCAAAACGCTTGCGAGCAAAGGTTATATCGTTCTTATGACAGATATCGCCGGCGCGACGGACTTTAACCTTGCAAAACGAGTCGAAGGGGTGGAAAAACCTTACACCGTTTATCCGAATAGTTTGAATTTTGCGAATTTCGACGAGCAAAACGAGAATAAGGCGGAAATAGTCGGCGATGCGCACGCTACCTGTTGGTTTACCTGGGGGCGGGTGATAAGGTACGCCGTGGAATATCTTAAAACCCAACCGCAAATAGTAAAGATCGGCGTAATGGGCATAGGTAGGGCGGCGACTCCCGTGTGGCAAGTAATTTCGGCAAAATGCGATATATCCTGCGCGGTGATAGTGGCGAACGCCGGCTGGAAAGGTTACCGCGGTATAGATAAATTCGGCGACACGCCCGAACCGCAGTTTAACGACGACGCGCTTAAATACCTTGCGGGCGTAGAACCGCAGGCTTACGCCGCGCACGTTACATGCCCGCTTTTACTGCTTTCGCCGACCAATAATCCGGATTTCGATATAGACAGGGCTTACGACACCGTTTCGCGCGTGCCGGAAAAGATATACGCCGCGGCGGACTACACGGTGGGCGGAAGATACGAAATAAGTGCGGACGCTTTTGACGGCGCACTCGCATTTTTGGAACAGTTACTCGTAAAGGATGAGCCTGTTCTCGCGGGCGGAATAACGGTAAAGGGCGCTATTTGCGAAGGCGCGGTCAAGGTCGAAGTTATGCCCGACTTAAACGGGCTTAAAAATCTCTCGGTGTATTTTTCCGAAGAAGAGATATCGCCCGCTTTGCGTTTCTGGAACAGAGAAGCGCAAGCCGTTTCCGAAAGCGGCGGGGTTTACGAGTTCAGTTATACCCCTTACAGGGGGTCTGGCATAGTTACTTTTTTTGCACGCGCGGAATACGAAAACGGGCAGAAAGTATGTTCTAATATAGTTTGCAAAAAATTCGATTCGGATAAGACGACGCAGATAAATAAGCGCAGGGTGTTTTATTCTTCGCGTATGCTTGTCGGCGTAAACGGCTTTTATCCCGCGAAAGAAGTTTCCGACGGCTATTTGAACGTGAATTTAGATAAGGACGCGGTGGTGCGCATAAAGAACGGACCTATGGACATAGCGGGGCTGTGCTCCAAAAACGGACTTCTGACTTTTAAGATAAACGCGAAAAAGTATAAGCCGATAGAGAGCGCGATGTTTATGTTCGACGTGTACGCGGCAGGCGGCGGCGAACTGTGCGTCAAGGCGATAGTGGACTTTTTCGGCGCTAAAACGGAATATTCCGTCAATATAAAAATCATTGGGGATTTCTGGCAGAATATACAAGTGGAACTTAACCAATTCAAGACGGCGGAAGGCAGGGCGTTAAAGTCTTACGAAGAAGTGGAAGCGTTGGAATTTTTTGCCGACGGCGAATTCCTTATAAATAACCTTTTATGGGTTTAATCGGCTGATAAAAGCGAATAATCGTATCGGGTAGATTATGAAATTTACGGTAGGCGACAAGATCAAATCTAAAAAGCCGCACGCTTGCGGCGGTAAAGAGTGGGAGATAGTCCGCACGGGCGCGGATATAAAACTGCGCTGTTTAAGTTGCGGGCGGATAATATTCGTTTCCGTTCCCGACGCCGAAAAAATGACCGCCGTCTATATTGCAAAAGGTGGATCTGATGACTGAAACTATAACCTACGGAAAGTCGCTGTACGATAAGTACCGCAGAAATATAAAAGCGGATATACTGTTCGGCATTATCGCTTCGGTATTGCTGACGTTTGTGCTTGCCGCGGTCCTTATAAGCACTTTCGTTTTGGTGAAAGTCGTTATAAAAGGCCCGTCTATGAATCCCACGCTTTTTGAAGGCGAAGTCGTGGTGGTAAACACTTACCGCGAGCCGACTTACGGTGAGATCATCGTGATTTCGGGCGAAAAATCGAACGATTGGCTTATAAAGCGCGCGATAGCGTTAGGCGGCGATACGGTGAAGATCGAAGGCGGCTACGTATATCTTAAAAAATCGGGCGAAACCGATTATACAAAACTTTACGAGCCATATCTTTATCGGCAGGGCATAACCTTCTATCCGACGGTGAACGACGAAAGGGATATCGCGCCCACGGTGTTTAAAGTCGGTGAAGACGAGATTTTTTATCTCGGCGACAACAGGATGAACAGCAGCGACAGCAGGTCGCGGTTCGGAACTTGTACGACCGCGCAGGTGGTAGGCGTGGTCAGTGAATTCGCGTTAAAGACAAAAGGGATAAATACTTTTTTCGCAAACGCAGTGGCGACAATAAACGGACTATTCAGTTAAAATAAAACGGATGGGTGAATTATGACGGAATATTATACCGAAGCAGATCTTTCTGCGGCACGGAAACAAAGAAAAAGAACGCTCGTGTTTTTTTATATCGTTCTCGGGCTGTTCGTAGCGACGAGCGTGGCGTTGTTCGTTTATTACAGGACTTTGCCTTACGAGTCGTACGGCGACACGGCGAGCAAGATCGCTTTATTGAAGGGGATACATTACAGTCTTACCGCCTTATTCGTCGTTTTTGCCTTTATCTATCTCGGCATAAAGTTTAAGCGCGTCAACCGTTATTATAAACTTTGTCGTAATATGTCGTCGGGGCTTCGCGAACAATACACGGGCAGTTTTTTCGAGTACGACGACAAGTTGCAGGATAAAGACGGGGTGGACTTCAAGGCGTTAGTGTTTATAGAGTGGAACAAATATAAGAAAGATTTTTTCGAGAGAAAGGTTTTGGTGTTTTACGAAAAGCCTTTTCCCGAAATTCCGTTAAAAGCGAACGTGTCTTATATTACGCAGGGCAACGTGCTCGTTTCTTACGAAATTTTATCTTGATATAAAGATCTTAAAAGGAGAAAAGTTATGAAAGCGATAGTAAGCGTGATAGGAAAGGATAAGTCGGGCATTATCGCCAAGGTCAGCACCGCGCTCGCGGAGAAAAACGTAAATATCGAAGACATAAGTCAGACGATAGTTCAGGGCAATTTTACTATGATAATGATGTGCGATTTGGGCGAGAATATTTCCGTCGCGGAACTTGCGGGCGTGCTCGACAAAACGGGCAAGGAAGCGGGCGTTATAATAAGAGTTCAGCACGAAGATATCTTTAACGCTATGCACACTTTATAAGGCGGGTAAAAATGTTAAGCAAAAACGAAATATTGGAAACCGTCAATATGGTGGAGAAAGAACACCTTGACATCAGAACTATAACGATGGGTATTTCTCTTTTGCCGTGCGTAAGAGAGAGTGCGGATAAGACCGCGACCGCCGTTTACGACCGAGTCGCCAAGAAAGCCGAAAATATCGTAAGCGTTGCGGACGAACTGTCCAAAACTTACGGGATACCCATAATAAACAAGCGTGTTTCGGTAACGCCCGTAAGTTTGATTACGGCACCGTCTGACGGCGGCGAAATAAAGATAGCAAAAGCGCTCGATAAGGCGGCGAAAGAACTCGGTATAGACTTTTTGGGAGGATACTCCGCGCTCGTGCAAAAGGGTATGACTTCTTACGAGCGGAGGTTTTTGGAGAGTATTCCCGAAGCGCTTTCCGCAACCGAAAGGCTTTGTTCTTCGGTAAACGTAGGCTCGTCGAAGACGGGTATAAATATGGACGCCGTAAAACTTCTCGGCAATATAATAAAGCAAACGGCGGAAAAGACAAAAGACAAGGGCGGTTTGGGCTGCGCTAAATTCGTGGCGTTTTGCAACGCCGTAGAGGACAATCCGTTTATGGCGGGCGCGTTCCACGGCATAGGTGAAGGCGAAACGGTCGTAAACGTCGGGGTTTCGGGGCCGGGCGTCGTTCATCACGCCATAAAGAATATGAAAGGCGCAAGCATAGACGAAATAGCGGAGATAATCAAAAAGACGGCGTTTAAGATCACCCGTGCCGGCACGCTTATCGCAAAAGAAGCGGCAAAACGTTTGAACGCGGAATTCGGCATAGTCGATTTATCTCTCGCGCCGACGCCCGTTATGGGGGATTCGGTCGCGCATATACTCGAAGCGATAGGCCTTTCTTCGGTGGGGGCGCACGGAACGACGGCGGCGCTTGCGCTTCTTAACGACGCGGTGAAAAAAGGCGGAGTTATGGCGAGTTCCAACGTCGGCGGGCTTTCGGGCGCTTTTATTCCCGTCAGCGAAGATATCGGTATGATAAACGCCGCGAATAACGGCGCGATAGATATTAACAAGTTGGAAGCGATGACCGCCGTTTGCAGCGTCGGCATAGATATGGTGGCAATCCCCGGCGATACGCCCGCGGCGACTATTTCGGGCATAATCGCGGACGAAGCGGCTATCGGTATGATAAACAACAAGACCACGGCGGTAAGGGTTATACCCGTTCCGAACAAGAAGGTCGGCGACAGCGTGGAATTCGGCGGGCTTTTGGGCGAAGCGCCTATCATGGCGGTAAGTCCCTATTCGTCCGAAGCGTTTATTTCGCGCGGCGGCAGGATACCCGCACCGATACATAGCAATAAAAATTAAAATTTCAAGGAGCGAAACGGTGGATCTGAAATATAAATGGGCAACGGAAGATATTTATAAAGACTTAAACGCGTGGGAAGAAGACTTCAAGAAGATCGCAAAGCCGGATTTTTCGGTTTTTCGCGGTAAACTCGGCAGTGTAAAGGGCTTTTCGGAGTGTGCTGAAAAACAGGAAGAATACGAAAAGGTGTTAGAAAAACTTTCCGTTTACGCGTATATGAAACACGACGAAAATACCAAAGACAGCGTTTACGACGCGCTTTTAAACCGCGTGAATTCAGTAGCGGTAAAGTTCAGTGCGGAAACGTCCTTCGTTATTCCCGAACTCATCTCGCTCGATAAATCGGTTTTGGAGTCTTATATCAAAGATCCCGCGCTTTCGGATTACGATTATTTCTTAAAATGCGTGCTTAAAAACAAGGAGCATTTTTTGTCGGAAGGGGAAGAAAGGCTTTTGTCAATGTCCGCAGAAGCGCTCTCTTCGTTTAAGGACGTGTTCACGAAGATCGACAACGCCGATCTTCCCATAACGCATTTTACGCATAACGGGGTAAAGTATCCGCTGACTCACGGTACTTACGGCGTGTATATGCAAAATCCCGACAGGGCTTTGCGTAAAAAGGCGTTCAAAACCTATTACAAAGCGTATATCTCGCTGATAAACAGCATTTCCGCGACCTATTACGGAAGCGTTAAAAGCGACGTGTTTTACGCAAAAGCAAAAAAGTATCCGTCTGCGCTTGCGGCGGCGATGGCGGGCGAAGACGTGGACGTAAAAGTCTATAAAAATCTTATTTCGTCGGTGCATACCGCACTCCCTTTACTTCACGATTATATGGCGGAGAAGAAAAAGGCGCTTAAACTCGACAAAATGTATATGTTCGACGCTTACGTTCCGACGGTCGAGAATGCCGATATCAAACTCGAATACGATAAAGCGTACGAACTCGTCGTAAAGGGATTATCGGTACTCGGCAAAGAGTACGCGGGACTTTTAAATAAAGCGCACGACGAACGCTGGCTTGACGTTTACGAGTCAGACGGAAAAAGAAGCGGCGCGTATAGTATAGCGGTGTACGGAGTCCACCCGTTCGTACTGCTTAATTACCAGAAGACCACGCACGACGTATTTACCATAGCGCACGAGATGGGGCATAGCATACACTCGTATTTTTCTAACCGCACGCAAAGTTACGCCAAAGCCGATTACAAGATATTCGTGGCGGAAGTCGCAAGCACGGTAAACGAAGTGCTTTTATGTCGCTATCTTATCGAAAACGAAAAGGATATCAAACTTAAAAAATATCTTTTGTCCTATCTTATGGAAATGATACGGACGACGCTGTTCCGCCAGACGCAGTTTGCGGAGTTTGAAGAAAAAGTTCACTCGCTCGTGGAGAAAGGCGTGCCGCTCAATAAGGATAATATGAGTAAAATTTATCTTTCCTTAAATAAGAAGTATTACGGGAAAGCGATTGTTTCTGGCGGCGAAATAAAGTACGAGTGGGCAAGAATCCCGCATTTTTACCGCGCGTTTTACGTTTATAAATACGCGACGGGCATCATTTCCGCACTTGCGATAGCCGACAGAATTTTAACCGAAGGCGAACCCGCGGTACAAGATTACTTTAAGTTTTTATCGTCGGGCGGATCGGACGGCCCCGTGGAATTATTGAAGATCGCGGGCGTCGATCTGACGACGGAAAAACCGTTCACGGGTGCGTTCAGGGTGTTTGGAGACGCGCTTGAAAAATTCAAAGCGTTATAAATAAAAAAGTAACTGAAAGGGGAAAAATTAAGGAGAAAAGTATATGCCGACAGCAAAAACGAGAGAAAAACCGCACAGTTTAGAAGCCGAGCAGGCGCTTTTAGGGTGCATAATTTTAGAGCCGAAAATACAGACGGAAGTCGCGGGGTTTTTACACGAAGAAGATTTTTTCGTGTCTTCGCATAAACTAATTTTTAACGCGATATCGGAAATAATCAAGCAAAACCGCACGGTGGATATAGTAACCCTTACCGATATGCTGGAAATGCAGGGCAATCTTAAAAACGCGGGCGATATTTCGTATATAACGGGGCTTACCGATATAATGCCGTCTTCGGCTAATTATCTCACCTATCTTTCGATAGTGCGAAGGGACAGTATGCTCCGAAAACTCATAGACGGCGCGGTGAAGATCATAGACGAGTGCGGAAAGAGTCAGGACGAGAAGAATTCTCTCGCGATAGCCGAAAAAACGATCTACGACGTTTCCAACGACGCCGATACCAGCGAGATAGTGAAGATAAATTCGGTTATTCCCGACGTAATGACTAAATTGGACGAACTGTCAAAGGATTCGGCAAAATATCGCGGCATCAGAACGGGATACAGGGCGCTCGACTACATACTTAACGGATTTCACAACAGCGACCTTATGATACTCGCTGCCCGTCCTGCCGTCGGTAAGACTTCGCTTGCGATGAACCTTGTGGAAAATATCGCTCTTTCGGGTAAATCGTGCGCGGTGTTCTCGCTGGAAATGAGTAAAGAACAGTTGGTCCAACGTATGCTCTGTTCGCTCGCCGGCGTGAGTATGAGTACCGCGGTAAAGGGACAAATGCAGCATTCGGAGTGGCTTAAAATAGCGAAAGCCAAAGAAGCGCTTGCAAAAACGCGTATTTTTATAGATGAATCTTCGCTTATAACTCCCGAAGAAATTCTGTCCAAGTGCAGAAGATTAAAACGCAAAGAAGGGCTTGACTTCGTTATGATCGACTATATCCAACTTATGGATAACAAAAGCAAGCGTAAGGAAGAAAACCGTCAGCAACAGGTCAGCGACATTTCGCGGCACCTTAAAATACTCGCCAAAGAACTTAACGTGCCGGTGCTTGCGCTGTCCCAACTTTCGCGTGCGGTGGAATCGGAAAAACGCCGTCCACAGCTCTCCGATTTAAGGGAGTCGGGCGCGATAGAACAGGACGCGGATATAGTTATGTTTATTCACCGCCCCGATTTGAGTCTCGGAGCGAAGAGTAAAGACTTGGAAAACGACAAGGTCCAGCCCAACGTCGCCGAACTTATCATCGCAAAGCACAGGAACGGTTCTACGGGTATGGTAAAACTGTACTTCAAGGCGGATTGTACAAAGTTCGTGGAATTCAACGAAGACACGGGCGAGATCGAAGGCGGTAAAGGCGACAACGAGGCGCAAAAGCCGTCGGTAAACGACGCGGATCTGCCGCCCGTAAGCGATAACGACGTGCCGCCGGCAAATACGGACGATGAAGAGCCTACGGGTGCGGATCGACCTGATAACGAAGCGTAAGGCAAAAATGAATACGGAAATTTTAAGCGTGGACGACGGGATAGAAAAGGCGAAAGAGATACTTCTTTCGGGCGGGATAGTCGCAATGCCGACGGAAACCGTTTACGGACTTGCGGCGGACGGCACTAATCCCGAAGCGGTGAAAAAGATATTTGAAGTTAAGGGAAGACCGAGCGACAATCCGCTTATCGCGCACGTACATAATGATTACGATATAAATAAACTCGTCGTGGTAAAACACGACTATATATATAAACTGATAAAGGCGTTTATGCCGGGGCCGTTAACGCTCGTTATGGAAAGTAAGGGGGTAGTCTGTAAGGAAGCGGTCGCGGGGGGCGATACTCTCGCCGTAAGAATGCCTTCGCATAGGGGTTGTCAGGCACTTTTGCGTGCGGTAAACCTTCCGCTCGTCGCGCCGAGCGCGAATTTAAGTAAGCACACGAGCCCCGTTTCCGCGGAACACGTCTTTTGCGATTTAAACGGCAAAATACCGCTTATTTTGGACGGAGGCAGGTGTTCTGGCGGTATAGAAAGCACCGTTTTGGACGTAACGGAAAAAGTGCCGCGGATACTTCGCGCCGGACTTATCACCAAAGAGATGATAGAAAGCGTTGCGGGCGGGTGTGATATAGCGGAGCATAAAGAAGGGGACAAGGTAAGATCGCCCGGCGTAAAATATCGCCACTACCGCCCCAAGTGCGATACCGCGCTGTTCGATATAACGGAAACGGATAAAGCGGATGCGCTATACGTGGCGGAAGTAAAAAAGGGCAGAACGCCGTATATAATGTGTTCGGACGACGTTGCCGATAAGTTTGCGGGTAAAAATCTGTTACTTCTCGGCAAAAGCGGGGAAGAAATAGCGTATAATCTTTACGATAAACTTTTGGAAGGCGAAAAAAAAGCCGATATAATAATCGCCGTGTCGTTCGGAAGAGAAGACGGCGTGTATCTCGGAATAATGAACAGACTGCGCAAGTCTTGCGGATAAACTGGAGAAAATATGAAAAGAATATTATTCGTCTGCACGGGGAACACCTGTCGCAGTCCTATGGCCGAAGTGATTTTAAAGAGTAAATTGAAAACTTCGGGCGTAAAAGGGATATCAGTGAAAAGCGCGGGGCTTTCGGCGACGGACGGAAATAAAATGAGCAAAAATTCCTTTCGCGCGTTAAAACTTTTGGGGTATAAGCCGTACGGGTTTAAATCCACGCGCGTAACGGGTGCAAAACTTTTGAAAAGCGATCTCGTTATATGTATGACGAGAGAGCATAAGGAATACATAAAGAATTTCCCCAAAGTTTTTTCGATGAGCGAAATAACGGGGTACGATATAGCCGATCCTTACGGCGGTGATATGAGCGTTTATATTAAAACTTCACACGAGATAGAAGACGCGTGTAACGTAATATTAAAAAAACTTATTGAAGAAGGAGAACAAAAATGAAAATTGCCATCGGTTGCGATCACGGCGGGATAAACTTAAAGCCCGTTCTTACTGATTATCTGACCAAAAAGTGCGTGGAATTCAAAGATTTCGGCACTTATACCAAAGATTCCTGCGATTATAACGACTACGCGGAACAAGTCGCAAACGCCGTTGCAAGCGGCGAATACGATCTTGGTATCCTTATTTGCGGAACGGGGATAGGTATGAGCATCGCCGCGAACAAAGTAAAAGGAATACGCTGCGCGCATTGCCACGACGTCTTTTCCGCTAAAATGACGAGGCTTCATAACGACGCGAATATTCTCGCTATGGGCGAACGCGTTATAGGTCCGGGCCTTATGCTTTTAATAGTCGATGCGTTCTTGAACACCGAATTTTCGGGCGACGAACGCCACGTTCGCAGGGTAAACAAGATAAAAGCACTTGAAGAAAAAAATTTCAAATAAAAAGTTAAGGTGAAAAAATGAAAGTCAAAAAAGCGATAATACCTGCGGCGGGACTCGGAACGAGATTTCTGCCGATAACGAAAGCCGTGCCGAAACCGATGCTCCCCGTATTCGACAAACCCACTATCCAATACATAGCCGAAGAGCTTCGTCGCGCGGGAATAGAAGAACTGATCATAGTCGTCGGTCCGGATTCGGAAGTTATAATGCGTCATTTCGGCGCTGCGCCCGAACTGGAAAAAAGACTGCTGTCCGACGGCAAGCAAAAACTTTACGAGATCGAACAGGCGACCTGTTCTTTTAATGTAAAATTCGCTATACAGAAGGAAGCGAACGGGCTTGCAGGCGCGATACTTTGCGCGGAAGAATATATCGGCGACGAGCCGTTCGCACTGCTTTTAGGCGACGAACTTATTTACGCCGCCGACGGCGAGCAGTCGTGTATGGAGCGGCTCTTGGAAATTTACGAAAAGACGGGTAAAAGCGTTATCGCCACTATGGAAGTGTTCGGCGACGACGTGAGTAAATACGGCAATATAGGCGTTAAGAGCGAAGAAAACGGCGTTATGCAGGTTGACGCCATCGTTGAAAAACCGACAATCGCCGAAGCGCTTTCCAACTACGCGATAATCGGAAGATACGTTTTAGCGGGCGGCATTATGTCCAGATTGAAGGCGTTAAAACCGAGGAACAACGAAATTTATCTCACCGACGTTTTGGACGAACTCGCTGAAAAGGGCGAACTTTCAGCATCGACTTTCAACGGCGTTCGTTACGACGTGGGCGATAAACTCGGTTTTGTCAAAGCGAATATCGAATACGCTTTAATGAGCGCGGAAACGGGTGAAGACGTTAAGAATTATTTAAAAGAACTTGCCGAAAAACTTTAAGGCGGTAAAAAGTTAAATGTACGATAAGATTTGCAGGAATTGCGGCACTTATTTATCCGACTATTACAGAACGGGTATGCTCGGCTGTCCGCATTGTTATACGGCTTTTCGTCCGGAAATAGCGAAAACGCTCAAAAAAATCCAAAAAAGCGCGCATCACGAGGGAAAAATTCCCACTCTCGATCCCGTTGGCAAGGAACTTTGCGAAGAATATAAACGGCTTTTAAGCGAAAAAGAAGCGGCGGTTATGGAGAGTAGGTTTTCCGACGTCAAAAGGATATCGGGCGAACTTATCGATCTAAAGGCGGAACTTGAACGCAGGGGGCTTTTGTAAGGGGGCTTTATGGAAATAATAAATCCCGATCTCGTTGCGGGAAATATCATAATGTCGCGGGTGCGGCTCGCGAGAAACCTTAAAGATCTGCCCTTTACGCTCGATCCGGCGACCGCGAAAGAGGTGGTAAAAAAGGTCAACCGCGCTCTCGTTAAAGCGGATACTTTTAATCTTTATTTCGTGTCTAATCTGGACGATATTGCGTTGGAAGCAATGAAAGAGCGGCACCTGATCAGCCAGAATCTTATCGAAAACCGCGAATCTGGTGCGGCGCTTATTAACGGGGACGAAAGCCTTTCGATAATGGTAAACGAAGAAGACGTTATTCGCGAGCAGTGCTTTATGAAGGGGTTAAGCCTTTCGGAAGCGTATAAACGCCTTAACGCTATCGACGACGAACTCGCCAAAAGTTTAGATTTCGCGTTCGACGATGACCTGGGGTATCTTACCGCTTGTCCGACCAATCTCGGCACGGGTATGCGCGCGTCGGTTATGATGTTTTTACCGGCGCTTACCGAAAGCGGAGAGATAAACGGACTTATAGAAGAAGTTTCCGCGCTCGGTCTCACCGTTCGCGGACTGTATGGCGAAGGGAGTAAAGCGGAAGGCTGTATTTATCAGATAAGCAACGAAGTAACGCTCGGCATCTCCGAGTACGATATTATCAGATCGGTAGAGCAAACGGTAATGTCTATCTGCCGCGTAGAGCGGGAAACGGAAGAAAAACTTTACGTCAACGAAGAACTCGTTACTATGGACAGGGCGAGAAAGGCTTACGGGGTTTTAACTAACGCCGTGCTATTGCCTTACAAGGAGTATTTGTCGCTTATTGCGGAAGTAAAACTCGGCGCTATGCTCGGTATGATAAATATTTTCGACACGGCGGCACTCGACGATCTGACGATATCCGTGCGCCCTGCGAATCTTTGCGTTCAGTACGGCAGACCGCTTAACGAAACGGACAGGGATCTTTTTCGTGCGGAACTCGTCGGCAAAAAACTAATAAAATTAAAGGAGTAAAATATGCTTTACGATGCATTTTCAATAAACGTAAACAAGGTGATAGAATACGCGGAAAAAGCCACGTTACACTTAGGGTGCCACTATATAGGAAGCGAACACATATTGTTGGGGCTTATAAACGTTACCGACGGAATTGCGGCTTCCGTACTTGCCGAAGCGGGTGTGGACAACGCAAGATATTTGATTTGGTTGAAAAGGTCGCTTGATAAAGAAGCGTTCATCTCAGGCAATATGTTTACGCCGCGCACCAAGAAAATTTTTGAACAGTCGATAAATATTTCTTTGCGCGCCCACGTGGGTTTCGTGGGGACCGAACATCTTTTGCTCGCCATTTTGCGAGAGAGAGAGTCGCTCGCGGTGTCGATCCTGACAACTATGCGCATTGACATAAAAAAAATGATCCGCGAGTTGGAAGAGATTATTTTCGGGGCGGTAGAAGCACAAGAAGAAAGCGGGTCTGACGATGACGATATTTTCGGTAGTGCCAACAGTAATTACTATTCGCCTAAAGCAAAGGAAAACAAGGCTGACGACGATTCGGATTTCGGGGAACTCTCCAAATTCGGTGTGAACCTTAACCGACAGGCGATAGAAGGCAGGCTCGATCCCGTTATAGGCAGGAAAAATGAGATCGACAGGGTTATACAGATACTTTCGAGAAGGACTAAAAACAATCCGGTGCTGATAGGCGAGCCGGGCGTAGGTAAAAGCGCAGTGGTCGAAGGTTTGGCACAGGCGATAGTAAAGGGCAATGTGCCGGAAGTTTTAGCCGATAAGGTAGTGTTTTCTCTGAATATCGCGAGTATGCTCGCGGGGTCGAGATACAGGGGCGATTTTGAAGAAAGGCTTAAAGACGCTATTGATACGATAAAACAAAACGGAAATATCATACTGTTTATCGACGAGATACATAATATCGTCGGGGCGGGCAGTACGGGCGACGGCAATCTGGACGCGGCGAACATATTAAAACCTATGCTTTCGCGCGGGGAATTGCAGACGATAGGCGCGACGACAATAGAAGAATACAGGAAATATATAGAAAAGGACGCGGCGTTGGAGCGCCGTTTCCAGCCCATTATGGTCGAAGCGCCGAGTACGGAAGAAACGGTGGAAATATTAAAAGGGCTTCGCGATAAGTACGAATCTCATCACGGGGTAACTATTCCCGACGACGCGATAATCGCGGCGGTGTCGCTGTCCGACAGATATATTACCGATCGTTTTTTGCCCGACAAGGCAATAGATCTTATAGACGAAGCGGCGTCGAGAGTAAGACTCGACAGTTACAATTCGCCCGCGGAAGCAAAGCAGAAGGAAACGGAACTTGCAAAACTTACCGCAGAGAAGAACGAGGCAAAGCGCCGCGAAGATTTTGAAAGGGCTATAAAACTCAATAAAGAAATAGAACGAGTGAATAAAGAACTCGACGAGATAAGGGCGCAGGCAAGCAAACTTAAAACCAATCGCGAAAAATTGCGTTTGACTCCCGACGATATCGCGAAAGTGGTAAGCAACTGGACGGGCGTTCCGGTGGTTAAACTTACCGAGACGGAAGCGCAAAAACTGCTGGATCTCGAGGCGGTCCTGCATCAAAGAGTTATAGGACAAACGGACGCGGTAAAAGCGGTTTCCGACGCGATACGCCGTGCGCGCGCGGGGCTTAAAGATCCCAATCGTCCCGTCGGTTCGTTTATTTTCGTAGGTCCTACGGGCGTAGGAAAGACGGAACTTTCAAAAGCGCTCGCCGAAGCGGTATTCGGTAACGAAGATAACCTTATCCGTATAGATATGTCGGAATATATGGAAAAGCACTCGGTAAGCAAAATGGTCGGCGCGCCTCCCGGATACGTGGGGTTTGACGAAGCGGGGCAACTTACCGAAAAGGTCAGAAGAAGACCTTATTCGGTCGTTTTATTCGACGAGATCGAAAAGGCGCACCCGGACGTTTTCAATATAATGTTGCAGATCCTTGACGACGGCAGGCTTACGGACAGCAAGGGCAGGGTGGTTTCGTTTAAGAATACCATTATAATTATGACTTCCAACGTCGGCGCGACTGAGGTACAGCATAAAAACACTTTGGGCTTTACGAGCGGTGAAAAGTCGTACGACGATATGTGCGACAGATATATGGACGCGTTAAAAGAAAAATTCCGTCCGGAATTCTTAAATCGTATCGACGATATAATCGTGTTCCATAAACTGACGAAAGAAGAAACGGCGAAGATCGCGGAACTTTTGCTCGGCAGTTTAAGAAAACGGCTTGCGGTTATAGGCGTAACCCTGAAAGTTTCGCAGAAAGCGATGGATCTCATTATAGAAAAGGGATACGACAACGATTACGGTGCAAGACCTTTAAAGCGCGTTATACAGCGATATATCGAAGACAAATTGTCCGAAGAAATTTTACGTGGGCAATTCAAGGAAGGTTCTACCGTAACGGTCGAGGCGGAAGACGGAGAATTTTTCTTCAAAAATAATCAATTATAAAAGGGTTTTCGCGTTTCGTTTGCGAATTATTATATGGGAGGGAAAATTATGAAAATCGACATCTATGCAAAAAATTACGAAGTAGGCGAAAAGCTTAAAAACGTTACCGAGCAGAAACTTTCCAAACTCGATAAATACTTTAAAGACGACGAAACCGTCGCCAAGGTAACTTTCAAAAAACAAGCGACTTCTTTAACGACGGAAATAATGCTCGATTTTAACGGTAAATTCGTCCGCGCGACCGCGACGAGCGATAATTTCTACGACAATATCGACATAATTTTGCCGAAACTTGAAGGTCAGATAAGAAAACACCGCACCAGATTCGACAAGCATAACAAGAACGCGGCGTTCGGCGAAGCGTCTATCTACGACATTAAAAACAAAGAAGAACACGCAAATAGTCAGGTCGTCAAGAAAAAGAGTTTCGTTCTTTCTCCGATGACCGTGAAAGAAGCCGAAGAGGAAATGGAGCTTTTAGGACACTCCTTTTACGTGTTTTTGGAAGCAAAATCCAACACCGTGCAAGTGCTTTACAAGAGAAACGACGGCGATCTGGGGCTTATAGAACCGCAGATTTAGGTTAAATTGCTATGCAAACAGGGATATCTACGGCGTCGCTTTTCGGAAGGTTTTTTACCGAAGACTCCACGGCGCTTTTAAGCCGACGCGGAGTAAAATGTACCGAAATATTTTTGGAATCGTTTTGCGAATACAATGAACAGTTCGGTCAACTAATAGCAAGTTGTAAAGGCGATATGGCGATACACTCGGTACATACTTTAACGACGCAGTTCGAGTCCACGCTTTATAGTTTAAATAAGCGCGCGCAGGACGATTCGTTTGCGTTTTTGGAAAGCACGATGCAAGCGGCTCGCGCAATGGATGCGAAATATTTTACCTTTCACGGCTTGGCGCGGGTAAAACGCACGCCTTACGTGATAGATTTTGCTCGTTGCGGAGAAATAACCCGGCGGGTAATGGAAGTTTGCGCCAAGTACGGCGTAACGCTCGCTTACGAAAACGTGCATTGGGCGTACTATAATTATATAGGGTTTTTCAGCGAACTGAAAAAGCATACGACTGGGCTTAAAGGTACGCTGGATATAAAACAGGCGCGCCAGGCGGGGATAGACGCTAACGAGTTTATAAACGAGATGGGTGAAGATATCGTTACCGTGCATTTATCCGATATCGACGAAAACGGAAAAATGTGTCTGCCCGGCAGGGGGGTAACCGATTTTAAGGATCTGTTCACGCGGCTACGCGATAAAGGTTTTGACGGAGCGATGCTTTTGGAAGTTTATAAAAACGATTTTTCGGAATTAAACGAATTGTTTGAATCGCTCGCGTTCGTGGATGACCTTGCAAGCAGGATTTTTAAATAGATATAATAAAAAAGTAAAAATAATTGAAAATGTTAAGCGCCGGCCTTTTAGCAAAGGGCGGCGCAAATTTTTTAAATTTTATTTATGGTTGTAAATAAATACGCGCATATTCGCATATGTTTATTTTTTCATATAAAATCAAGCGAAAAACTAATCGGGCAGGCACAAAACCTGCCCGACAATTTTATAACGATCGGGTGATGTGATTTTATATATCGTAGTCCGCTTTACGCGGGCGCAAAAAAATCAGAGATTAAAGGATCAGTCTTCTTGCGGTTTAGCCTTTTCTTCTTCAAACGCGTCGAGTATAACTTTGATAAGTTCTTCTCTCGTTTCGGTTTTGATAGGATGCGCTATATCTTTATAAGTCCCGTCCGTGGTTTTACGGCTGGGCATAGCGATAAAGAAACCCTCGTTGCCTTCAATAACTTTAATGTCGTGTACAACAAAGCAGTCATCAAAGGTAACCGAAGCGACTGCCTTTAATTTGCTGTCGCTGTTTTTAACGATGCGGACGCGCACGTCTGAAATTTTCATTTTCGGTACCTTCCTTACTCTTATATTAAACTAATAATAACATAAAAATATCGTGATTTCAATAAGTTTTTTAAATTTTTTTGATATTTTTGACGATTTTTTTCGTAATTTTGCCTTTTTTATGCCCAAATCGCCGGTTTTTTCATATTTTATTTATATGGAAGGAATTTTATTTTTTAATAATTACCGCAATATTCATTTTATCGGCGTCGGCGGAGTGTCTATGTCGGGACTCGCCAAATTCTGCCTTACGCAAGGCGTAAATGTGTCGGGTAGCGATAAAACGCTTACGAACGAACTTAAAAGACTGTCTTCGCTCGGCGCGAAAATTTATATAGGGCATAAGGGTAAAAACGCCGAAAACGCCGATCTCGTGGTTTATTCTTCCGCGATCGCGCCGAATAATCCCGAAAAGGTGTATGCCGTGCGGCACGGAATACCTATTTTAAAGCGCAGCGAATTTTTGGGGCGGATACTTTCGGCATTTCGGCGCACGGTGGCGGTTGCCGGCAGCCACGGTAAGACCACCACTACCGCTATGATCGCCGAAGCGTTGATAGCCGCGAATTTTGATCCCACAGTATTTTTGGGCGGCGAAAGGAAGACTTTCGGCAATTTCCGTTCGGGCGGCGGGGAATTTGCGGTTGCCGAAGCGTGCGAATATAAGCGCAATTTTCTGGATATCAAACCCGACGTCGCAGTCGTTTTAAATATCGACAACGACCACGTCGATACTTATAAGGATATGAACGACGAAACGGAAGCCTTTTCACGTTTTTGCAAAAACGGGCTTGCGGTAATAAACGCAGACGACGTTTACGCGTGCAGGATATATAATTCGTCCACCGTTACTTTCGGGATAAAAAATCTTGCCGCCTATTCTGCGAAATATATTGATAAAAAAGAAATGCGTTCTTTTACCGCGTACGCTTACGGTAAAAGATTAGGCAGAATAACGCTTGCGCTTTCGGGCTTACATAACGTATATAACGCGCTCGCGGCGATAGCCGTCTTAAACGAATTAAGAGTGCCGTTTAAGGTTGTTAAATCGTCGATTGCCGCGTTCGACGGGGTAAAACGGCGCAACGAGTATATAGGCGCGTTCGACGGGGTAAAATGCGTTGCCGATTACGCCCACCACCCGACCGAGATCAAAGCGCTTTTAAGCGATAAAGCGGAAAAAACGCTTGCCGTGTTTCAGCCGCACACCTATTCGCGAACCGCGGCGCTTCTGGGTGAGTTTGCAAGCGCCTTAAAAGAAGCGGACGGGGTTATCATTTACAAGACGTACCCCGCGCGGGAAAAGTTTTCTTATTGCGGCGACGGAAAAAGATTGTTTGAAGAAATAAGCAAAAGTTATGCGGGCGATATTTGTTATGCGGGCGGAAGTCACGCACTCTACAAGGCGCTTAAAAAGCGCGCGAAAGAGTATGAAAAGATACTTTTTATAGGTGCGGGCGACGTCTATTCGGTCGCTAAAGAAATAACCGGAAGCAAAAAGGGCTTTTGAATAAAAAAAGTTTAAAAAAGGATAAAAAAATATCGTCAAACGTTTGCCAAAATCTGCTATTTGGAGTATCATTAAAGCATAAGATAAATTTATAATAGGAGAGAATCGGCGATGAGTAAAAGAGGCAGAAAAATATCCGTTCTCGGGACGGGCAACGTAGGTGCAACGATAGCCTATTCTTTAACCGTTTCGGGGCTTTGTTCGGAACTGGTTTTGGTTGACGTGAATAAGACGAAAGCGGAAGGCGAAGCATTGGATCTCGCGCAATGCGCGGCGTGTACTCCGTCCGTAAACGTCCGTTGCGGCGAGTACGAAGACGTCGCTGATTCTGACGTGGTAATAGTTACTTTCGGCGTTGGCAGAAAGCCCGATCAAACGAGACTCGATCTTGCAAAAATAAATATCGGGATTTTAACGAGTGTGATGCCCGGCGTTGCGAAGATCGCGCCCGACGCGTTGTATATAATAGTAAGCAATCCCGTCGATATTCTTACATACGCTACGATAAAATGCACGGGACTTCCGGAAAATCGCGTTATCGGCACGGGTACGCTTTTGGACTCAAACAGACTGATAAAGTTCGTCGCGGATTATTGCAAAGTCAACGCGCACAACGTAAACGCTTACGTTTTGGGCGAGCACGGCGAAGCGTGTATGTCGCCGTGGAGCCTTTGCACGGTCGCGGGGCTTAAAATGGTTGAATACGCCAAGAAATTCCTGGGAGAAAACGAAACGGAGATAGAAGCCGATTACGAAAGAATCTTTGACGAAATGGTCAAATCGGGTTCGGCTGTAATAAAGGCTAAAGGCGCAACCTATTACGCGATTGCGGCGTCGGTCATGCATCTTCTTAAATCCATACTTTACGATACGCATACGATAATGCCGCTGTCGGCGTTGCTACACGGTGAGTACGGCGCGGACAATATCTGTATGGGCGTACCCTGTATGGTAGGTGCAAACGGTATCGAAAAGGTAGCCGATCTGCTTTTATTGCCGCAGGAACAGGCGCTTCTTGACAGAAGGATAGCCGCTCTTACCGCGACTTACGATACGCTCGGTTTAAGAAAATAAAGATAAACACAATTTCATCGTAAAGGGGAGTAGTTGGCGCAAATTTTTTGCGTTTGCATCGTCGTCAGAACGGCTTTTAGCCCGGCGATGCGAAAGACTTACGGGTTTTCGGCAAGACTTTTATCGTAAAAAGCGGTAAAAGCCTTGCTTTTTTATTATAAAATAGAGTATTATTAAATCGTAGATTATTTTTTAGGGCAAAATCTACTTTAAAAGACGTGAAAAAATGAAAATATTCGTTCTGGTTGTTTTTATTCTGACTTATGCGGGCATAATAGCGTTTCCGCAGAAAAAGCCGTATATCGCGGGAATTGCTGCGGTGCTTTCCTGCGGCGGACTTATCGTGTTCGGTCAGATTGATGTTTTGCGGATATTTTCGGCGATAGATTATAACGTGGTGCTTATGCTTTTGGGTATGATGGTAACGGTGTCCGCCTTTTCCTACTCGAAAATGCCCGATTTTATTGCGGACAGGCTTATCTCGAAAATGCCAAACGCGCTCGCCGCGGTAGTGTTTTTATCCGTTCTTTCGGGTTTTATATCTGCGTTTATCGACAACGTGGCGACGGTCTTAATGCTTGCGCCGATCGGTATTTCCGTCGCATTAAAGACCAAAGTGTCGCCCGTGCCCGTTATCATTTCAATAGCGGTTTCGTCTAATTTGCAAGGCGCCGCGACTCTCGTGGGGGATACCACGAGCATAATGCTCGGCAGTTTTGCCGATATGAACTTTTTTGAGTTCTTCTTTTTAAACGGTAAGTTTTCGATATTCTGGGCAGTGGAACTCGGCGCTGTTTTGACTATCCCCGTTATAATTTTTATTTTCCGCAAACACAGGGAAAAACTCGTTTACGAATCTGAAAAGGTGGAAGTAAGATCCGTCGTTCCGACCGTGTTGCTTCTGAGTAATATTGTAGCGCTCGTCGCCGTGTCGTTTATACCCGCTGATAAAAAGATCGGCGTGTTGAACGGTGTTATTTGCGCGGGTTTTGCGCTCGTTACGATGCTTTTCACCGCATTTAAGTATAAAAAAGAAGGAGTAAAAAGCAACGCGAAAGAGATAGATATATCGACGGTGTTTTTCCTTATTTTTCTGTTTATGATAATCGCCGCGGTGGAAAACGTGGGGCTGATACAGGATATAAGCGAATTGTTTAAAGCCATCGGCGCGAAGGATCCGTTCTTGCTTTATACTGTAATAGTGGTAGGTTCGATGGTGTTTTCCGCTTTTATCGACAATATCCCGTTCGTCGCTACGATGCTGCCGGTTATAAAAACTCTTACGGCGTCGCTAACCGCCGTGTCGCCATATCTTTTGTACTTCGGACTTTTATGCGGCGCAACGCTCGGCGGCAACCTGACGCCCGTCGGCGCGTCTGCAAACGTCGTTGGTATAGGTACGCTCAATAAAGCGGGGTATAAGGTCAAAAATTCCGACTTTTTTAAGATAGGCGTTCCGTTCACACTCGTCGCGGTGTTCGGCGGCTATATTTTCTGCTGGTTCGTTTGGGGAATATAAGTAATATAAAAGACAAAAAAGCCCCGTTAAGGAACACCTTAACGGGGCGAATTTTTTATATGTCAAAGAATTTCTATGCCGGAAGGCGAAAACATAAACACGTTATCTCCCATTTCGTAAACGCCGCCGCCCAGCGCATAGATCGCGCCCGAAAGCATATCGAGCACGCGCAAAGCAGACTCTTTTTTAAGGTTTTCGAGATGCACGACGGTGTTTTTGCCTTCTTTAAAAGAGTTTATCATTTTTTCCACGTCTTTATATGAAGTCGGCTCGAAAACCGCTACGGGACCTGTGTTCTGCGCTGTATTTTCAGTCGCCGGTGCGACAGACGCGAACGGCTTGGTCGTTTTTATTTCTTTTGATCTCGGCGATCTGCCGAAAAAATCGAATACGCCCATCAATTATTTCCTCCGTAATTTCTTTTACCGAACAGCGCCGTGCCGAGCCTTATCGTATTGCTCCCGTGCGCTATGGCGATTTTGTAATCTTCGCTCATACCCATAGAAAGATAGGTAAAGGGTAAGCCTTCGTTTTTCAGTTTGTCGTAAAGCGCGCGCACTTTATCGAAAAGAGTAGCAAGGTAGTCGCCGTCGGAAGATATCGGCATCATCGCCATAAGCCCTTTTACGCGTACCGACGTAAGGCTGTTTGCGATCTCCTTAACGCCTGCTTCTGCGTCGTCAAAAGAGAATCCGCTCTTCGATTCTTCATCGCCCGCGTTGATCTCCACGAGAATATCCTGCACAACCCCTTTTTTCGCCGCGAGATCGTTTATCGCCGCCGCCAAATGAAAACTATCGACGGAGTGGATAAGTTCCACCTTTCCGACGATATATTTTACCTTATTCGTCTGTAAATGACCGATAAAATGCCTACGGCAGGGGAGAAGACTTTCTGTTTTCTCGCAAAACTCCTGCACTCTGTTTTCCGCGACGACGGTTATGCCGCTTTCTATCGCGGAATTTATCGTTTCCGCGCTTTGCGTTTTCGTCGCGGCGACGAGAGTTATCTTTTCCCCTAAATTATTGCCGCCTTTAATTTCGTCTAATACTGTTTTTACTTTTTCGTTAAGCATTTTCACTTAAAAGGTCTTTCATATCGAAAAGCCCTTTTTCTTTTTTTGCTATAAATCTCGCCGCGGAGAGCGCCCCCGCCGCGAATACGTCGCGCGATTCGGCGTTGTGGGTAAAAGTAAGACTTTCGTTATCGCCGGCAAAAATCACCTGATGTTCGCCGACTATCGTGCCGCCGCGAACGGCGTGTATGCCTATTTCCTTTTTATACCTTGCGCCTACGATGCCGTGGCGACCGTAAACTTCTATCCTGTCGGGGAATACTTCTTTTATCCCGTCCTTTATCATAACGGCAGTTCCGCTCGGTGCGTCCGCCTTTTTATTGTGGTGTTTTTCGATAATTTCTATGTCGAAATCGTAAAGTTTTTTTGCGGCGAATTTTACCGCTTCGATAAGTACGTTCACGCCGAGCGACATATTCGCGGAGCGGAAAAGAGCAACGTTTTCGCTCGCTTTGTTTATCGCGGCTAAATCGTTTTCGTCGTAGCCCGTCGAGCAAAGTACGGCGGGCGTTTTGGTCTTAACGCAGTAAGAAAGTACGTTTTCAAGCGACGCTTTCGACGAGAAATCTATAACGGCGTCGGCTTTTTCGGCGATTTTATCGAAGGAATCGTAAACCTTAAAACCGTTTAAGTCGGCACACTTTATATCGACGCCGCAAAGGGGAGTTATTTCGTCGGTTTTAAGGGCGTTTTCTCTTAACTTTGCGCCCATTTTTCCGAGCGCGCCGCAAATTATAATTTTCATTTTATTTTAATTTTACCCCGAATTCTTTTAATATCCTTATCATTTCCGCGGTGTGAGCGGGTTCGAGTTCGGTAAGCGGTGCGCGAACGATACCCGTTCCCAGCCCCATAAGTTCTATCGCGCGTTTAACGGGGATGGGATTTACTTCCACGAACATAATATCTATAACGGGCAGAAGTTTTTCGTGCAAAGCATTTGCTTCTAAAGGTTTACCGTTCATAAACAGATTGTTGACCGTACTGACTTCTTTGGGAAGGGCGTTTGACACGACGGAAATAAGTCCTTTAGAGCCTATCGCGAGCATTGCAAGATTAAGGTTATCGTCGCCGGAATAAAGAGCGGTTTTTCCTTTGATAAGCCTTGCCGTTTCGCAGATCTGTTCCATATTTCCGCAGGCTTCCTTGATACCGCCGATATTTTTGTGTTCGGCGATTTCCGCCATGGTTTCCGGCAGTATATTTACGCCCGTACGCGCAGGCACGTTATAACAAAGAACGGGGATATCCACGCTGTCGCAAATGTCGTTGTAATACTTGACGAGCCCCTTTTGCGTGCATTTGTTGTAGTAGGGTGTAACGACCAGAAGTCCGTCCGCGCCGAGTTTTTGTGCGAGCGTGCTTTTTTCTATGGCTTTTTTTGTGCAGTTGCTACCCGAGCCGAGAATAAATTTCACTCTTCCCGCGATCTTGTCGTAAGCGAATTTAGCGACGTTTTCGTATTCAAGATCGGTAATGGTCGGCGCTTCGCCCGTAGTGCCCAAAACGCAAAGGGCGGAAATACCGTTTTGAATCTGGTATTCTATCTGTCTTTCAAACGCCGCGTAATCTATGCCGTCTTTGGTGAACGGCGTTATCATCGCGGTGCAAACGCCTTCGAAAATGATTTTGTTCATACTTTTACCTTTTATTTGTTATATTGGTCTTTAACGGCGTCCATTTTTATAGCGTATTCGGCTATCTGAACGGCGTTGGTCGCCGCGCCTTTACGGATATTGTCGGCAACTACCCAGAAATTTATTCCGCTGTTTACCGTGTCGTCCTTTCTTATCCTTCCCACGAACACTTCGTCGTGATCTTCGGCGGTTATCGCCATAGGATAAAGGTTTTTAGCGGGATCGTCCTGAACGATAACGCCTTCCGCTTTCGATAATATCGCTTTGACTTCTTCCACCGTGCAGGGCTTTTCAAATTCCACGTTGACCGATTCGCTGTGTCCGTAATATACGGGAACGCGCACGCAGGTCGCGGTTATCTTTATGTTCTGATCGCCCAGGATCTTTTTTGTCTCGAATATCATTTTGTCTTCTTCGCGGGTGTAGCCGTTATCAAGGAAGATATCTATGTGCGGCAAGCAGTTGCCGAAGATGGGGTAGGGGAATTTTTGCGGTTTTTCGCCGCAGATGCCGCCTTTAAGGTCGTTAAATCCTTTAACGCCCGCGCCGGATACCGCCTGATAGGTGGAATAGATAACGCGCTTGATCTTAAACGCTTCGTGCAAGGGCTTTAACGCCACCACCGCTTGAATAGTCGAGCAGTTGGGGTTAGCGATTATGTTTTTATGCCATAAAATATCTTTTGCGTTGCACTCCGGAACTACGAGCGGCACGTCCTTTTCTCTTCTCCACGCGTTGGAGTTGTCTATAACGAGAGTGCCGTGCTTTGCGAATATGGGCGCGAATTCGCGGCTGACGTCGCCGCCTGCCGAGAAAAGCGCGATATCTATTTTTTTATCCAATATATTTTCTTCTTTAAGTTCTATGATTTTATGCGGTTTTCCCATAAAATCTATTTCCGAGCCCGCTGATCTTGCGGACGCGAAGAGATAGTAATTTTCTACGGGAAGTTTTCTTTCCGTTAAGACCTGTAAGAACTTTCTGCCGACCATACCGGTCGCGCCTACTACCGCTAAATTGTACTTTTTCATAAGATATCTCCGATATTGAATTTTATTGTCTTTATGTAATAGTTTACCAAACGAAATAAAAAAAGTAAAGTTTTTTTCGGCAAAGGGCGTTTTTTATTTGATAAAAGTTTAAAATTAGTTTACTATTATATAAGGAAATTTTTATTTTATGCCCGAAAGGAGTGAAAGGAAAAAGAATTTCGGGCGCACGGTGGCGTAATGGCAAAAAAATCAGGCGGCCTTATCAGCAGGCTTTTATTAGGTAGCGAAAAATCCGACGACTACGCAAGATCGACTCTTCCGTCTAATCGTTGGGAACTTTTCTGGGATATTTTTAAGGGCAGGTTTTGGAAACTCGTTATAATCAATCTGCTCGTGGTTCTTTTCTTTTTACCATTGTTCGCGTTGTTGTTTTTGCACGCGGCGGCAGTGTCGAGCGCAGGTGCGGCAATGCCGTTCACGCAGGGGCTCGGATTGGGGTATCAGGCGATTCCTTCTCTCGCGGGCGAAGCGGAAAAGATAGTCGTCAACGTCAATCTCGTGCTTTACGCGCTTTTGCCGGTAGTGCTCGCTATCGCCGCGATAGGCGTTTCGGGCGGCGCGTACGTTATAAGGAATATGGTGTGGACGGAAGGTATTTTCGTCGCGAACGATTTCTGGCGCGGCATAAAACTCAACTACAAGCAAACGCTTATGATAGCGTTGTTCTTCTCGTTGATATTTTATATCAGTGTGCTCGCGATCTCTTTCGCCAACGCGTTGATCGCCGCAGGGGTGGGATTAGCGTGGCTTTTGACCGTTTCCAAGATAATATCTATGATTTTTATCGGTCTGGTTACGATGATGTGTTTGCACATGATACCTATGTGCGTTACTTACGAATTGTCTTTCCGCGCTCTCATCAAAAACTCCTTTTTGATGACGGTCGCGCTGTTGCCGCAGAATATTTTCTTCTTTCTGCTTGCGTTTATACCGTTTATAGCGTATATGATCAGTGACTTTTTGATGGTTATAGGCATAGTGATTATTCTGTTTATGGGTTTGTCGTTGTTTTTGCTCGTTTGGACGGATTATTGTCAGTGGGCTTACGATAAGTTCATAAACGACAGAGTACCCGGCGCGCAGAAGAACAAGGGTATTTACGAGAAGGTAAAAGGCTCGGAGTCGGAAGCGTTAAAGCAGTACCGCAAGCAGATCGCTATGACGAGGTCTTCGCTTAATTCCCGCCCGATAAAACCGATAACGGACGACGATCTGAAACTTGTGGAACTTCCCGCGTCGTTTAATAGGGAAGACCTTATCAGGCTCGGCGAAAGCAAACAGGCGATATACGACGATTACGCAAGGTACGTCGAAGAACATAAAAACGATCCGGAATTCTTGCCGACCGAAGAAGAGAAGGCTGCCGAAGAAGAAGCGAAAGAACGCGAGAAGCGCATAGAAAAAGCAAAACGCGAATTGAGAAAACGCAATAAATATTGATAGGACTTTAAGGGCTGAAAAGGAAATCCAAATGAACGTTACGGACTTTTTATTGCAAGTGGCAATAATACTTTTTACCACAAAACTTTTCGGAATATTTATGCGGAAATTAGGGCTTCCGCAAGTTCTCGGGTTTATCGTGGCGGGCATACTTATAGGGCCGTCGATATGGGAATTATTTTTCGATCTCAGCGGTGCAAGCGTATTCCCGCTGAAACAAAACGACTTTCTTAACGGGTTCGCCGAAGTAGGCGTTATCTTCGTTATGTTTGCGGCAGGGCTGGAAACCAATCTTCAGGACGTTAAAAAAACGGGCGGTACGGCGTTTTTGGTGGCGGCGGCGGGTGTTTTGTTGCCGCTTGTTTGCGGCACGGGTTTAGGCGCGTTGTTTTTGCCGCACGCAGAACACGGCTTTTTCACCTGGCTTTTCATCGGCGTAATAATGACCGCTACTTCGGTAGGTATTACCGTCGAAGTTCTCCGCGAACTCGGAAAGTTACAGACAAGGGTAGGCACGGTGATCCTTTCCGCCGCGATAATCGACGACGTTTTAGGCATAATGATATTGTCTATCGTTCTGTCGTTATCCGGGGCGAAGAGTGCCGACTATACCGTTTTAAGCCTTATAAATCCGAGCGGAAACCCCGCGATAACGGTAATATGGATACTTGCTTTCTTCGTGTTTGCGATAAGCGCGGGGATAGGCATATCCAAACTGTTTAAAATCATCGAAAAAAAATCTCCGCATACACGAAGGATACCGATTTTTTCCATAGCGACCTGTTTTTTGTTCGCGTATATCGCCGAAAAGGTGTTCGGCGTCGCGGATATCACGGGCGCGTACATAGCGGGGCTGGTGCTTTCGACCAATCACAATTCCGCGCAATACGTCGATAGAAAAGTGTCGATAAACTCTTATACCGTTTTTGCGCCTGTTTTCTTTTCCTGTATCGGGATAAAAATGAGTTTTGCGGGCTTCTCCGTAGAAACGCTTTTATTCGCCGTAACTTTTACCGTCGTCGCTATTTTGACGAAAATAATCGGTTGCGGCGGCGCGGCAAGGCTTTTAAAATTCACGCGTAAGGACAGTTTCAGAACGGGGATGGGTATGATAGCCCGCGGCGAAGTCGCTTTGATCGTTATGGAAAAGGGGATTTCCGGTAACATCATAGACGATAAGTACAGGGTGATTGTCGTACTCTTGGTGCTCGTAAGTTCGTTGCTTGCACCTATACTTCTTAAACTCTTATATAGGCACGACGATACGCCCGCGCTTCCGACGAGACAGGAACTTGAAGAAGGGCATTTCGATTAAAATTCCGTAAAGTAAGGATAATAATTTTGGGTAAACTTTTAAAAGGTCTGGCTTTCGGCGGCGAAATATCCGTTTCCGTGCTGGAAACGACCGATATGGTCAACGAAGGCATAAGAATTCACAAATTATCGCCCGTCGCGGCGGCGGCGTTCGGAAGATCGCTTACCGCCTGTACTTTTATGGCGAGCGGGCTTAAAAATAAAGAAGACAAACTGTACGTCAATATAAACGGCGACGGCGTGGGCGGCAGGATAACCGTTTGCGGAAACGGAGAACTGTTTATGCGCGGCTCCGTCGTAAACGGCGGCGCGGAGTTGCCCCTTAAACCCAACGGCAAGTTGGACGTCGGCGGATTCGTGGGCAAAAACGGCAGGATAACCGTAGTGAAAAGTATGGGGCTTAAAGAGCCCTATTCGGGCAGCGCGGCACTCGTTTCGGGTGAAATAGCAGAAGATTTTACGGCGTACTTTGCGTATAGCGAGCAGATACCGACAGCGATGGCGCTCGGCGTTTTGATCGGTACGGACAGGACTTGTATCGGCGCGGGCGGGGTGATCGTGCAAGCAATGCCGTACGCGAGCGAGAGTTCGCTTATCGGCGCCGAAAAAGCGGTGAAATCGCTGACCGACGTTTCAGCGCAAATAAAAGAAAAGGGCGCAAAAGGTTTGATGGAAGAACTGTTTCCCGACGCCGAATATACCGAATCGGATCCCGTTTACAGATGTTTGTGCGATAAAGAGTACGTTAAAGGGATACTCGTTTCGCTCGGCAAAAAGGAACTTGACGATATAATCGCAAAAGAGAAAGTAGTAAAAGTGTCGTGCGAATTCTGCGGTAAAGAATACGTTTTTAACGCGGACGACGTGGAAGAGATGTTTAAAGTATGAATAGGATCGTTGAAAAAGCCGAAAGTTTGACTGTTTATAAACGGCTCGCGGACGAAAAGGCGGACGCGGGCGACTTTGCCGGCGCTTTGGGGCTGTATCTTACCGTTTTAAAGGCGCGTAAGACTCTTTCCGCGATAGCAGACGTCGCCGATTGTTACGCCGATATGGGGCTTTTGGAACTTTCCAATTACTATTGGTTTTTATATCTCACCGTTGCGCCGAAGGACAAGGAAAGCGTCGCTTACGAAGAACTCGCCGTAAATTATTTTTATATGGACAACCTTTGGGCGTCGAGTTATTATTTCAGACTGAAAGTCGAGCGCGACGGGTTTATCGCAGAAGAAGGTCTGGACGAAGAAATACTTAATTTTTTCACTTCGTCCGACGGTTTGCGTGATTTTTATTATATAGCCTATCCTTACGACAAAGCCGACTACTCGAATATTGCCAAGATAGCCAAGCGCGCGTTTTCCGCCGGTGATATTTCGCGCGCAATACACGCTTACCGCAAAATTCCGGCGGAGTGCAGGACGGAAGAGATAAGCGGGGACTTTGCCACCGCGCTGTTTTTGGAAAAAAACGACGATGAAGCGATAGAAGTCTGTAAAGATTCTCTCGCGCGGCACGGCGACAACGTGAACGCCTATTGCAATCTTTCTTCGGTGTATTCCGCTCGCGGCGACGTCGATAAGGCGGAATATTATTATTCGCGCGCATTGGATGCGAGAAAGGGGGCGGACTCCGAAAATTATAAGATCGCGGCGTGCGCCATTGAGCGAGGGGATGATCTTACGGCAAAGAACAGTATTTCGCGCATTCTGAAAGAACGTCCTTACGACGACGTGATGACTTTCTTTTACGCGCTTGCGTGCGTGAATCTGGGCGATTTCGAGGCAGGTAAAAAAATGATGGAGTCTGCGCGCAGGATAAGTCCCGAAGACGAGATCTACGGTTATTATTCCGAACTTGTAAACGAAATTTACGAAAACAATTCGCTTGCGGACGGGTTTTTGCCGTTTAAATACGCGAAAACGCTCCCGAAGAGCGTGGAGTCGGAGATAAAACGGGAGATATCGAAAGTGATGAGCGGTAAGGCGGACAAGTCTTTTTCGTCCGATTTAAAGTTCAGAAAAGACCTTCGGTACGCGCTTAAATTCGAAGAAGTAAACACGGCGAAAAACGCGGCGTATCTTCTCGGCGTTTCGGACAGAGCGGAAGATAAGGAAGGGGTGAATTCCGCGCTTATCGACGGCGAAGTACACGACGACGTAAAGTGTGCGCTCGTTTATCTGTTGATAGTCGGCGGCGAAAAACGCAGGATAAACGTCGTTTTAAGCGATTGTTTCTATTCGTTAAAGCCCAAAAAAGTGGTGTTCGAGAAGAAAAACGACGCTGGGCTTTATATGTCGGCGTACGCGCTCGCACTCGTAAAGACTCTGCGCTGGGAAACAGTGGACAGCGCGAAGATAGCCTTCAATATGAACCTTTTATATACGGAATATGCGGAAACCGTACGGTTCAACGGTTTTCAGGCGGAAGATCTTGCCGCGCTGTCCTTTCTTTTATGCGGTCAGCAAAAGCCTGAAAACGTAAAAAGGGTATGCTCGGATTTCGGCGTGGACAAGCAAAAAGTGGAACTTGTCGGCGGTTTTTACGATTTCATACAAAAAACAAAACTTATTAAAATCAAATCGCGCGCCGAAAAATCGGCGAAAAAGGGGGAAAACCTTGATTAAAATAGTCGATCTCGACAAAGCGTTCGATAAATATATAGAAAAATTCGTATTGGATAATATCGGCAAAGTAAAGCCAGAAGAAATAGAAGATAAGATACCGATCTTGTACGAAGAATTCGGAAACGCCGCGGATAAGGAATTGGACGGTAAAACGCCTAACGAGTATTACAGGGCGTTTACAGCGGAAGAACTTTTGACCGCGTTAAAAACGCATATTGACGGCGACGTTCCCGTCAGCGATTTTCTCATTGAAGCGATAACCGCGAACGAGATGAGCGAAAAGCCCGTAAAAACGGCGCTTATGCAGGAAGAAAGCGAGCAGTTTACCGCCTATTTAATGAATATTCTGACCGACTTAAAAGCCGAAATACCCGTGGAGCGGTATATTGAATTCGCCCTTTACGATTATCCCGAGAGCATAGGCGAACTCGCGACCGAAGCGTTAAAGGAAGACGCCGACAGTGCAAAAGATAAAGTGCTAAAATGTTTTGACGACGCGCCCGAAGATAAAAAGGAACGGCTTACGGAGATACTTTCGGGCGTAAAGGAAAAATCGGACGAAGTGTTCGATAAATTGGTGGCGGAATTTGTTAAAAACAAGAAAAAGATCCCGCAATACGCGAGTTATCTCGCAAAGTACGGCGACGACCGCGCTATCCCCGTTTTAAAGGCGGCGATAGAAGGCAAGGTCAATTATCAGGAATTTGAAGAACTTAAATTCGCTATCGAGTGCTTGGGCGGGGAATACACCGAAAAGCGGGACTTTACACAGGACGCGATATATAAAAAAGTCAAAGGGAAAAAATAATTGTGAATTTTAAAACGCGCCGCGCGACCACGTTTGGTCGCGCGGCGTTTTTGTATAAAATTTTCCGCGAAAGGCGATACTAATAAAAAAGAACGAAAAAGGAGCGCAAAATGTCAAGGAAAAAGAAAACCAAGATCAAAAAACTTACCGAAGAAGAATACGGCAACTATATAATGGCGTTAAAAGACGAAGTTCCGCCCCTTGCCGTCAGAAAATTGCAGAAATAACACACGCAAGCCCCGCCGCGATCGTAAAATTTCGACGGGGATATTTTACTTTTATCAAAACTATTGTGTTTTTTGTCGGCAAGTAGTATAATTATTAGCGGATTTACTGCTTAAAGGTGGAATTATGGTAGAAATTAAAGAAGTCAAAACCAAGAGAGAACTTAAAAAATTCGCTAAATATCCCGTGGAACTCTATAAAGATTGCCCGTATTATGTACCTTCGCTGTACGGCGACGAACTCGCGACCTTTAATCCCAAAAAGAATTTTAGTTTAAGGGGCAACGAGTGCAAGGGGTTTTTGTGCTATAAGGACGGAAAACTCGTAGGTCGTATCGCGGGGCTTATCAACCGCAAGGACAACGAACTCACGGGCAAAAAATACGTGCGTTTTTCCCGTCTTGACTGTATAGACGATAAAGAAGTGTTCGACGCGCTTATCGGCGCTGTGGAAAAGTTCGGAAAAGAATACGGTATGGACACTATCCACGGACCGTGGGGCTTTAACGATACCGACAGGGAAGGTATGCTGACTTACGGTTTCGACAAGCGCAGTACATACGCAACCAACTATTATTATCCTTATTTTGCAGAGCGTATGAAGGAGATGGGCTTTAACGACGAGTCAAAGTGGATAGAAAAGCGTTTTACTATTCCCGATATGCCGTACGAGCGTATTATCGCTATCAGTGAGCGGCTTAAAAACAAGCTCAACGTGTTTGAAGTTCTCGACAAAATGTCCATTAAAAAGGTGGTGAAAATCTACGGGAAAGAGTTTTTTGAGACGATGAACGACGCGTACTCCGCGCTGGACGGGTACGTTCCGATTGTCGGCGAAGCGCAAAAGAACGTTTTAAAGCAATTCGCGACCATAATCAACCCAAGATATTCGAGTATTCTGATCGACAAAGACGGCAAGGTGGCGGCGTTCGGAATAGTTCTTCCGTCTATTGCGGATGCGCTCATAAAAAGTCGCGGCAGGCTGTTCCCGACGGGCTTTATAGGGGTGTTAAAATCTATTAAAAAGCCAAAGGAACTTGAAATGGCACTTATCGGCGTTAAGAGCGAATACAAGAATACGGGTATCAATTCAATCATCATTTCCCGTATAATGAAAAACGTTATCGACGACAAGATCGAGAGTATAGAATCCAACGTTATGTTAGAGCATAATTACAATATCCAGAATCAATGGAAGTTTGCCGACAGCGAGATAATAAAACGCCGCCAGACTTACGTTAAAGAGATAAAAATTTAACTTAAAAAGTGTAATTTAAAGATCTGTTTTCGCCCTGCGTTCGCGGGGCTTTTTTTATTTGGAAATATCCGCTAAAATCCTTGAAAAATTTTGCCTTATATGGTATAATTTATTAGTATTATTTTAAATAAGCGCGATTGATGGCGCAAAGGCTTAATTATGAACAGAATAACGTTAAAAACAATTTTTCTTTCGCCCGACGATTTTTCGGGTAAAACGGTAACCGTCTGCGGCTGGGCGAGAACTCTTCGCGACAGTAAGTCCTTTGGATTTATCGAGTTAAACGACGGCTCTTATTTTAAGAACTGCCAGATAGTTATGGAACGCGATAAACTCGCAAATTACGACGAGATAGCCCATCAATGCGTGGGGGCATGTCTTAAAATAACGGGTAAACTCGTATTGACTCCCGAAAGGAATCAACCCTTTGAGATAAACGCCGAAGAAATCGGAGTATTAGGCACTTCGACGCCCGACTATCCTATGCAGAAAAAACGCCACACTATGGAGTTTTTGCGAACGATGCCGCATTTAAGACCGCGCACCAACACCTTTAACGCGGTGTTCAAGATCCGCAGCGAAGCGGCGTTTGCAATACACAAATTTTTCAACGAACGCGGTTTCGTGTACGTTCACACCCCTATAATTACGGGCAGCGACGCGGAAGGCGCGGGCGCTATGTTCCAAGTAACGACGTTAGATCTCGATAACCTGCCGAAAGTAAACGGCAAAGCCGATTATACGCAGGACTTTTTCGGAAGAAAAGTTTCTTTAACCGTTTCGGGGCAACTTGACGTCGAAAACTTTGCGATGGCGTACGGCAACGTTTACACTTTCGGACCGACTTTCCGCGCCGAACACTCCAACACCACGCGCCACGCGGCGGAATTTTGGATGATAGAGCCGGAAATGGCGTTTGCCGATCTTTCCGACGATATGAACTGCGCCGAAGATATGGTCAAATTTATTATTTCTTACGTTATGGATACTTGCGCGGAAGAACTCGCGTTCTTAAATAAATTCGTTGATACGGGGCTTATTGAACGGCTTACGCTCGTAAAAAACAGCGCGTTCGCACGCCTTACCTACACTGAAGCAATAAAGATTCTTGAAAAGGTCAAAGATAAATTCGACGCGCCGGTATATTGGGGCGTTGACCTTCAAAGCGAACACGAAAGGTATATTACCGAACAGGTTTACGGTAAGCCGGTATTTTTGACCGACTATCCGAAAGAAATAAAGGCCTTTTATATGCGTCTTAACGACGACAAAAAGACGGTCGCGGCGAGCGATCTGTTAGTTCCGGGTATAGGCGAACTCGTCGGCGGCAGCCAAAGGGAAGAGCGGGAAGACGTTTTGCGCCTTCGTATGAAGGAATGCGGTTTAAAAGAAGAGGATTACGCCTACTATCTTGATTTAAGAAAGTTCGGCGGTAATCCGCACTCGGGTTTCGGTCTTGGATTCGAGCGTATGATAATGTACTTAACGGGTATATCCAATATCCGCGACGTTCTGCCTTTTCCGAGAACGTTCGGTTCGCTTTAATAACGGTATAAAACGGGGGGTTTTATATGAAAATACTCATCGACGCGTTCGGCGGGGATAATTCGCCGCAGGAAGTAATAGCGGGAACGGTCGCCGCGGTCAAAGCAAAAAAGGGTTTTACCGCGGTACTCGTCGGCGATAAGGACGTTTTGGACGTTCATATTTCGCGGTACGGCTATCCGCAGGACAGGATAGAAATTTTAGACGCGAAACAGGTGATAACCTGCGAAGAAGAGCCGACCGTCGGCGTTCGTACGAAACCCGACAGCACTATTTGCAAGGCGTTTAAAGAACTGAAAGAAAATAAGGACGCGCAGGCGTTCGTGTCCGCGGGTTCTACGGGCGCGGTGCTTGTCGGCGCGACGTTAAAACTCGGCAGGATAAAAGGGGTTTCCCGCCCAGCGCTTTGCCCGCTTATTCCAACACTTTCGGGGAAGAACGTGCTTTTAATGGATTCGGGCGCAAACGCCGACTGTAAGCCGATAAATCTTTGTCAGTTCGCGGTAATGGCGACGGTTTACGCCAAAGCGATGGGGGGGGAAGATCCCAAAGTCGCACTGCTTTCCAACGGCACGGAAGACGAAAAGGGCAACGCGTTGAATCACGAAGTTTTTCCTATGTTAAAAGAGTGTAAAGAGATAAATTTTATCGGCAATATGGAAGCGCGCGATATTCTGACGGGCGACGCGGATATAGTCGTTGCGGACGGATTTTCGGGCAATATCGCCTTAAAGAGTATGGAAGGTGCGGTCAAAATGGTACTTACCGCCCTTAAAGACGCGGTTTACGGCTCGTTTTCGGGCAAGATCGGCGGGTTGTTCCTTAAAAAACGGCTCAAAGGACTTAAAGACAAACTCGATTACAATAAAAAAGGCGGCGCGCTGTTTATCGGCGTAAATAAGCCGGTAATAAAAGCGCACGGCTCGTCTAAAAGATCGTCTTTTAAAAACGCAATTTTGCAGGCTGTCGATTACGCGGAATTCGATTTGGCGGATAAGATTACGGAATCGCTTATAAAAAGCGGTTTTACCGACGGCAAATGATTTTCGATATAGACGGCATTGAAAATATTATAGGGTATTCCTTTAAGGATAAAATGCTGCTTCGCAAGTGTTTTACCCACTCTTCGTACGCGCACGAGCACGGTGAAGAAGACAACGAATTGTTGGAGTTTTTCGGCGACGCGATAATAGAGTTTATCGTTACCGAATATCTTTATAACAACTCTGCGGGCGACGAAGGAAAACTCACTGTCAAGCGCGCGGGCGTAGTCAGTCGCGAGCCCCTTCTTAAAGCGGTGAACGAATTGGGGCTTTCTTCGTTTATGCTGCTCGGCAAAGGGCAAAAAAACAGCGCGAGTTCGGACGAAAAGCTCTTTTCCAGCGTCTATGAAGCGCTCGTTGCGGGAATATACATAGACGGCGGGATGGTCGCCGCTAAAAAATTCGTGAAAGACACGATAATAAAAGACTTTGACTTTAAGGAACGGCTTCTTCGCCGCGAACGGAGTTGCGAGAGTAAAAACGAGTTTCAGGAATACGTGCAAAAGAGAAAACTCGGCAGTATTTCGTACGAAACGCTCGCAAAAACCGGTCCCGACCATAAACCCGAATTCCGCGCGGCGGCGCTGCTTAACGGCGCTATCCTTGCGGAAGGCAAGGGCAGTACCAAGCGGTTAGCCGAAGCGACGGCGGCGGCGGGCGCTTTGAAAAAACTTAAAAAAGACGAAAAAACGGTAGGTAGAAAATGAATTTCGAGAAGGTTGAACTTTACGGATTTAAATCTTTCGCGGATAAGGCGGAAATAAAGTTCGGGAACGGTATAACGGGGATAGTCGGACCTAACGGCTGCGGCAAATCCAACGTTGCGGACGCTATACGCTGGGTACTCGGCGAACAGTCGGCAAAATCCCTTCGCGGATCGAGTATGCAGGACGTTATTTTTGCGGGTACGCAAAACCGCAAATCTCTTTCTTATTGCGAAGTGTCGCTGTTTTTCGACAATACGACGAGAATATTCGATCTCGACTATAACGAAGTGATAATCACGCGTAAACTGTATAGGAGCGGCGAAAGCGAATACTTTATAAACAAACAACCTTCAAGACTTAAAGATATCGTCGATCTTTTAAGGGAGTGCGGCATCGGCAAAGAAGGTTATACCATCATCGGTCAGGGCAAAGTGGAAGAGATAATGTCCGCAAAGCCGGAAGACAGAAGAACCATTTTCGAGGAAGCGACGGGGATCGCCAAGTTCAAGTCGAGAAAAGTTGAATCCGAAAGAAAGTTAGAGCGCACGCGCGAAAATATCGTCAGATACGTCGATATTCTTTCGGAGATCGAAAACCGCTTGGAACCGTTGGAAAAACAGGCGGAAAAGGCGAGAGAGTTCAACGAACTTTCCGAAGAACTGAAATTCCACGAACTTAATACTTACATAGCGAAAGTTGACGGCGTTGCCACCGCGAAAGGCAGGATAAACGACAGGATAAACGGCATCAACGAAGAAACCGACGTTAAAAAGCGCGACCTTGACGCGGCGCAGTCTGAAAACGAAAAGATACTTGCGGAGATCGACGGCGCGGATCTTAAGCTGCGTAACCTTAACGACGAACTCGCAGACCGCCGTGTAGGTATGGAAAAGTCTTCGGGCGCGAAGCAACTGTTCGAGCAAAGGATATCTTACCTTAACGGGCAGATTGAGCGTTCGGAAAACGAAATAAAAGAAAACCGTACGTGGATAGCCGATTGCGACGACGCGTTTAAGAAGGCCGACGAAGAATATAAGAACGCCGACGCGGAACTTAAAGACCTTGCGGCGAGCGCCGAAACTTTAAGCAAAAAGCTTTTAAGTTTGTCGGAAAAACTCGCGCTCGGCGAAGAACTCGAAAAAGTCAATCAGGAAAAGATCATCCGTTCTATAGAATCGCTGTCTGACTTTAAGGTCAATAAAGGCACGGCGAGCATAGAGCGGGCGAATTTAAGCGATAAACTCGACGAACTTAACGCAAGAGCGGCGGAACTTAACGACAAGCGCGAAAAGGTATTTGCCGAAAAGGAGACCGCAGACAGAAAGATAGACGAACTCGACCGTTCTGTTTTCGATTACAAGAACCGTATCGCCGAAAAAGAAGACGAAGTAAGACGGGCAAACGAAGAATCGGCAAGTCGCGACAACGATATTTACAGGCTCAATTCGCTTATTTCCACGCTCGTTACCCGCGACAACTTCTATCGCGATATGAAGGAAAAATATGAAGGCTACGCGCCCGCCGTAAAACTTTTGATGGGCGAAGCCAAGAAAGATCCCGCGGTAAGAAGTCGTATTAAAGGTGTGGTCGCGGAACTCATAAAGTCTGATAAAAAATTCGACGTCGCGTTGGAAACGGCGCTCGGTATGGGCGCGCAAAACGTCGTTACCGCAAATACCGACGACGCGAAATTTTTGATAGAATACTTAAAGGCGAATAAACTCGGCAGGGTTACTTTCTTACCCGTTTCGTCCGTTAAACCGAGAGTTAAGATGGACGAAACGGACAGGGCGATGAGAGAAACGGGCGCGCTCGGTATAGCCGACGAAATAGTGGCTTACGACAAGCAGTTTACGAACGTTATATCTAACCTTTTGGGTAATACGCTCGTGGTAGATACGCTTGCGAACGCGACCGCGATCGCTAATAAATATCGCTTTGCGTTTAAGATAGTTACCCTTGACGGCGACGTTTTATCGACGCAGGGCGCGATGACCGGCGGTTCGAGAAGAGCGGACGCGTCGGGCGTGCTTTCGTCTGACAGGAAGATAGAAGAAAACGCCGAACAACTTAAAGCGAGCCGTGCGAAAATGGACGCTTTAAGGGCGGAAAAAATCAAAATAGAAGGGGATAGGGACAAGCATTTCTCCGAACTTGAAATATTAAACGACGCGTACAACGGCGCTCGTCAGGAACTTATGGTTGAGCGCGAAAAACAATCGTCGTTCGAGAAGAGTTTATCCGATCTCGACCGCGAGATAGAGAGCGTTACCGATCTTACGGGCGAAGTCAAGGCAAGGCTTGACGAGATAGAGAAAAATTTTGCGGTTTTATCGAGCGGCGGTGCGAAGTCCGAGCAGGAGAAATCGGCGGCGTTAGAGAGCGCTAACAAACATCAGGCCGAATACGACGCACTTCGCCGCGAACATGATGAAATAAGCATCAAGAGTACGGAAATTCAGGTAAAGATAAGCGAAAAGAAGGCGTTTTTAGCCGCGACTTTACAAGAGATGGAAAGACTCAAAGCGGCGAAGACCGATGCCGACGCGTCCATCGTTTCGCTCTCGGAAAGTATAGAAGGCGCGAAAGGTATAATCGAAGAGTTGAAACGCGAAGAAGAAAAAGTCGCGCTCACGAAGGAAGAGCAGGAAAAGGTCAACGCCCTTCGTCAAGAGATAGAGAGTATAGAAGAGTACAAGAGCGGACTTCGCGACAAGATGAACAAAAACGCGTTTGCGCGTGAAACGCTCTCGGCAGAGATCGCCGATCTTTCGGAGAAAAAGCACGCCGAAGAGATCGCTCTCGCAAAGATAGATTCCGACCTTGAATATATGGGGCAGAGTATTGCCGAAGATTATCAGTTGGACTACGACTCGGCGCTTGAATTCAGGCAGGAAGGATACGATTACACAGAAGGCGAAAAGGAAATAAATCGTATTCGCAGAAAACGCGCGTCGCTCGGCGCGATAAACGCCACCGCGATAGAAGACAGCAAGATGCTTAAAGAGCGTTACGACGAAATGACCACCCAAAAAGAAGATCTCGAAAAGGCGGAAAGCGATCTTAAAGAAGCGATCGACAAGATAAAGGCTGAAATGCTTACGCAGTTCGACGCGGGTTTCGATAAGATAAACGAGAATTTCCAGAAGATATTTAAGGAACTTTTCGGCGGGGGCAGAGCGATGCTCGAGATGGATTATTCCGAAGTGGACGACCGGTTGGAAGCGGGCGTGGAAATAATCGCGGAACCGCCGGGAAAGAAATTGCAAAAACTGTCCCTTTTATCCGGCGGCGAAAAGGCACTTACGGCAATCGCGATACTGTTCGCTATTCTAAGACTTCGGCCGATGCCTTTCTGCGTGCTTGACGAAATAGAGGCGGCGCTCGACGAAGCCAACGTCGATAGGTTCGCACGGTATCTCAAAAAGTTCTCGGAAGAAACGCAATTTATCGTTATCACGCACAGAAAACCGACGATGGAACTTGCAGACGCACTGTTCGGCGTTACGATGCAGGAAAAGGGCGTTTCAAAAATGGTATCCGTTAAACTTGCCGACGTAGAAAAGATCGAAAGCGGCGCAAAATTCGAGTAAAATAAGGTTTTAGTATAAATATGGGATTATTCGGCAAACTAAAAGCGGCGCTTTCAAAGACCAAAGACGGCTTGGCACAAAAACTGAACGGGCTTTTCGTCAAAGATAAGATAGGCGAAGAGTTTTACGAAGAACTCGAAGAAATTCTGATCTCTTCGGACGTTTCGGTCAAGACCGCTATGGAAATAGTTGACGAAATTCGCGATACCGCCATAAAAGAAAAGTGCAAAGATAAGGACTACGTAATAAGCCTTTTAAAAACCGAACTTTTCGACACTTTAAACTACGCCGATCCGATAGAGTTTACGCCGCCCGTCGCGATAATGGTGGTGGGCGTTAACGGGGTAGGCAAAACGACCACGATAGGCAAACTTGCCAACAAATTCGTAAAGGAAGGTAAATCGGTCGTGATCGCGGCGGCAGATACTTTCCGCGCCGCCGCGGCGGATCAACTTTCGGTCTGGGCTGACAGGGCGAAGGTAAGGATAGTAAGGAGCGACGAAGGCGCTGACGCGTCTGCCGTCGTGTTCGACGCCGTTTCGAGCGCGAAAGCACGAAAAACTGACGTTCTTATTATAGATACAGCGGGCAGATTGCACGTTAAAGCCAACCTTATGGAAGAACTTAAAAAGATGGACAGGGTGCTTAAACGCGAATATGCGGACGCGAAAATAATAAAACTTATCGTACTCGACGCGACTACGGGGCAAAACGCATATAATCAAGTGGAAGTATTTAACCAAGCGGTGGGTATCGACGGCATAATTCTTACGAAGATCGACGGCACGGCAAAGGGCGGGTTTATAATTTCGCTTTCGTACGAATTGGAAGTGCCGGTATGTTTTGTCGGTACGGGCGAAAAGATAGACGATATAGAAGATTTCGACGCGAAAGAATTTATCGA
>JAGAEX010000049.1 GCA_017612915.1 Clostridia bacterium
AGTGCGGCAAAATATTATCTTGCGATCAAGCAAATTATAGACGAAAGGAAATATACCGCAGTGTCGCTTAAAGACGTGGACGGATTCAAAAAACTTTTGGGATTTCCGCCCGCACCGATATTTACTTTACTTGCCGAAGACGGGATATGCACTATTCCAGAAAACGATTGTATGGGTAATATAACGCAAGTGATAGTGAACGGACTTACGGGTCAAATAGGCGCGTATTTAGAGTTTTACGAGTTCTTTAACGACGGGGTGTTAGCGGGCGTTCCCGATTATATTCCCAAAGAGATAGTGGACGGCGAAACGACCATACTTCCCGCGGCGTTCGGCGAACTGTCGCAAGGCTTACTTAACGTATCGAAGGCAAAGCAGGGCGAACTTACTATGTGCAGGCTATCCTGCTATAACGGAAAGTTTACGATGCACATAGTTAAAGGTAACGGCAAAACGCCAGAAACTTGGGAAGAGTGCGGATGGGATAAACCCGCGCCGCAACTTCCGGGGCTTAAAGTAGAACTTAAAGACACGGAAGATTTTGCTAATAAGGTATTAGGCCAGCATTATATAATTTCTTACGGCGACAACGTAAAACTTATAAAAGAATACTGCAAAATGAACGGTATAGAGATTATATAGAATAAACTTTTGAAAGGATTTAAAGTCGAAAAAAGAAGAAATATTCGGACAATTAAATACGGGCGAGAAGATAAAGAAATTTACGCTTAAAAGCAATAAAGTCAGTGTTTCCGTAATTAGAGTACCACAAGGGCAAGAGAGTGCGGAATAGATAACGAAACGGTTTAGTCCCCACAAAGTCAAAAACAACTAAAAATTTTTGATGCGAAAGTGGGCAAACCACCCCAAAAACAACGGGTAGTTTGACATAAAACACTGTCAAACTACCCGTCAAAGTGGTCAAAGACCATAAAAATGGAGCAGGTGAAGGGAATCGAACCCTCCTCTAAAGCTTGGGAAGCTCTCATTCTACCGATGAACTACACCTGCAAGCAAAAATAATCATATCATATTTTTATTGAAAAAGCAAATACAATTTGACATAAATAATTGTAAATAATAAAAAAATATGTTATACTTAAAAAAGATATGTCTTAAGGAGTGTAATTATGGTTTTTCCGCTAAAACTGATTGAGTGGTCTGACGACTCGAAAAATTTAATCGTTTATAAGTATCCGTTGCCGAAAAACGGCAAAGAGGTCGGGCAAAAGAGCAAAATCATCGTTAAAGAAGGTCAATGTGCGATATTCGTACATAAAGGTCAACTTGCAGACGTGTTTATGCCCGGTACTTACGATTTAAATACTAATATTTTCCCGCTTTTATCTAAACTTGCAGGCTGGAAATACGGTTTTCAAACACCTATCGAATTGCAGATATATTTCGTTAATACCCGTCAGTTTACGGGCAACAAGTGGGGTACGGCTAATCCGATAATTATGCGCGATCCGGAATTCGGCGTCGTCAGGGTTCAGGGATTCGGTTCGTATTCCTTTAAGGTTGACGACGCGGCGGTGTTTTTGAGAGAACTTTTCGGAACGCTTCCGTCGTTTACTACGCAGGATATAACCGATTGGTTGCGCTCTATGGTTGTTTCGGCACTTACCGACGTTATCGGTGAGAGCAAAGTGTCGGTATTGGACCTTGCGGGAAATACCAACGAACTTAACGAGATCGTTACCGCAAATATCCAAAGCAAATTTAACGTAATCGGCTTAAAACTCGTAACGCTGCTCATCGAAAATATGTCTGTTCCCGAAGAAGTGGAAAAGGCTATCGACGAGCGCAGTAAACTCGGCGTTTTGGGCGATAAGACCGACGTTATGATGAAGATCGCGGCGGCGGAAGCGATGAAAGACGCGGCTAAAAACCCCGGTGCAGGCGGTACGTTTATGGGTGCTGGACTTGGTCTCGGCGCAGGTGCGGGACTCGGCGCGGCTTTTATGGGTGCGTTTAATTCCGCTAATCAACCGCAGCAACAGTCGCAACCCGCTCAAAATAACGATGCGGTAGGCAAAAAGAAGTGTCCCAAGTGCGGCGCGGATATCTCTGCTACCGCTAAATTTTGTCCGGAGTGCGGCGAAAAGATCCCTGCTAAAAAGTTCTGTCCGGAGTGCGGTGCGGAAGTTTCGGCGACTGCGAAATTCTGCCCCGAGTGCGGCAATAAAATATCGTAAAGATAAAACAACTATAAATAAAAAGCGCGGCGCGGGAATTTTTCCGCGCCGCGTTAACATAAATTATTAAAAAGTTTACACGTTAAACCTGAATAATACCACGTCGCCGTCTTTGATGACGTAATCTTTTCCTTCCGAACGGACTTTTCCTTTTTCTTTCGCTGCGTTAAAAGAACCGAGTTCGACAAGAACGTCGTAGTCCACGATCTCAGCGCGAATAAAACCTTTTTCAAAGTCGCTGTGGATCTTACCTGCAGCTTGCGGCGCTTTCGTACCGTTCTCTATTGTCCAAGCGCGGACTTCCTTTTCGCCCGCCGTAAGATAACTTATAAGACCAAGCAGTCTATAAGAAGTTTTTACCAAGCGGTCGAGTCCGCTTTCCGTTTCGCCTAACTCTTCTAAAAACGCGCGTTTTTCGTCATCGGGAAGTTCCGACAGTTCTTCTTCAGTCTTCGCGCAGATGACCAAAGACTCCGCCTTTTCGGTTTTGGCGAAGTCGATAACTTGTTTAGCAAGGGGGATATCTTCCACGCGTTTGCCCATATCTTTTTCGCTGATATTCGCGGTATATATTACGGGCTTATTCGTTATCAAAAATAAGCCGTTCATATATTCTTTTTCTTCATCGGTGCAGGGGAGTGTGCGCGCGGGTTTTAAGGCGTTTAAGTGGTCGTAAAGCCTTTGCAAAAACTCCGCTTCTATTTTATACTTTTTATCGCCCGTTTTTATAAGCGAGTTCGCTTTATCAAGTTTTTTACTCACCGACTCGATGTCGGCGAAAATGAGTTCCAGATTTATCGTTTCGATATCGCGCAGAGGATCGACTGTATTATCGACGTGTGTAACGTTTTCGTCTTCAAAGCACCTGACAACGTGGACGATGGCGTCTGTTTCGCGGATATTAGCCAAGAACTTATTTCCGAGGCCTTCGCCCTTACTCGCGCCTTTGACTAACCCTGCGATATCGACGAATTCGATGACCGCGGGGGTTATTTTTTTGGTGTTGTACATTTTGCCGAGGACTTCGAGCCTTTCGTCGGGAACGGCTACGATGCCGACGTTAGGTTCTATCGTGCAAAATGGGTAATTCGCACACTCTGCGCCCGCTTTGGTTATCGCGTTGAATAAAGTCGATTTGCCGACGTTGGGAAGTCCTACTACGCCTAATTTCATAATTTTATCTCCGAAAAAGCATTTATTTTAGTTTGATGATTCAATTATAATTCAATTCCGTCAAAAAAACAAGTTTTTGATTTGCTTTTTGTCGGTCTTTTGTGTTAAAATATTATTGAAACGGAGAAAAAATGGATTTCAAGCACTATATCGCGGAAAAACTTAATATTGAAGGGGTTGACGTAAACACCGTCGCGGGATACGTAGAGATACCGCCAGATACCACGCTCGGCGACTACGCGTTGCCGTGCTTTTTCCTTGCTAAATTATTGCGCAACTCGCCCGTGAAAATTGCGGAAAGTTTAAAAGCGCAATTCGTTACGGACTACGTTATAACCGACGTCAGCGCAGTGAACGGTTACCTTAACTTTAAGATTGACCGTAAAGGTTATGCCGCGGGGCTTTTGTCGGATATAGCGAAGAGCGGCGACAAATTCGGCGCGAGCGATATCGGCACGGGCAAGACCGTATGTATTGATTACTCGTCGATAAATATAGCAAAGCCTTTCCATATCGGGCATTTATCGACTACGGTAATAGGCAGTGCGCTGTGCAAGATATTCCGTTTTTTGGGCTACAAAGTCGTCGGTATCAATCATTTGGGCGATTACGGTACGCAGTTCGGAAAACTTATCGTTGCTTATAAACTTTGGAGCAGTCGCGAACAGGTGATAGAAGGGCGCCTTAAAGAACTTACGCGTATTTACGTCAAGTTCCACGAAGAAGCGAAAATAAACCCCGCTTTGGACGACGAGGCGCGGCATTATTTCCACCTGATCGAGCAGGGGGATAAGGATAGCAACGAACTTTTCGGGCTGTTTAAGAAGATCACGCTTGAAGAAGTGGATAAGATCTACAATTTGCTCAACGTAACTTTCGATTCCTATGCGGGCGAGAGTTTTTATAACGATAAAATGGCGGCGGTCGTTGACGAACTTAAAGAAAAGAACCTTTTAAAAATTTCCGACGGTGCGTCAATAGTCGATCTTGAAGAATACGGTATGCCGCCCTGTCTTATATTGAAATCGGACGGAAGTTCGCTTTACGCGACGCGCGATATAGCCGCCGCGATCTACCGCAAGAACACTTACGATTTCGACAAATGTCTTTACGTCGTCGCTTACCAGCAAAACCTGCACTTTAAGCAGTTCTTTAAGGTCATTGAACTTATGGGCAAGTCGTGGGCAAAAGACCTTATTCACGTCGCTTACGGGATGGTGAGTTTGGAGAGCGGTGCGATGAGTACACGCGAAGGCAAAGTCGTCCTTTTAGAAGATGTTATCAATAAGACGGTCGAAAAGGCTAAAACTGTTATCGAAGAAAAAAATCCTACGCTGAACGATAAAGACAAGGTAGCGCGTGCGGTAGGTACGGGCGCGGTTATTTTCGGCGCGCTTTCCAACAATAAAATAAAAGATATCGTATTTTCGTACGACAGAGTTTTATCATTTGAAGGGGAGACCTGTCCGTACGTGCAGTACACGATAACGCGGTGTTTCAGCGTGCTTAAAAAGACGGGCGAGCCAAATGCGTTTTCCGTTCCCGAAATGTGCGACGCGGAATATAGCGTTTTATCCGAACTCGGGCGTTTTCCCGACGTTGTTAAATCGGCGGCAGAAAAGTACGAACCGTCTTTTATAACGCGCTACGCGATAGATCTTGCGCAGGCTTTCAGTAAATTTTATATCGAGTGTAAGATTGCGTGCGAAGATGAAAATACGCGTAATTTCAGACTGGCGATAACGAGCGCCGTAAAGACCGTTTTGATCAACGCGCTGACCCTTCTCGGTATAGACTATATAGAGGAAATGTAAATGAAAGCGGTAATTTTTGATCTTGACGGAACACTTCTCGACACACTTGACGATCTGACCGACAGCATAAACGAGATGCTGAAAGTTTTCGGCTATCCCGCTATTGCGAGAGAAAAGGTAAGATCCATAATCGGCAGTGGTGCGAAAAAACTTATCGCCGACGCTCTGCCGGAAAAACTTTCCGACGACGAGTTCGTTAAATGTCTTGAAGAATATAACCGTATTTACAACGCGTCAGGCAGTCCGAAAACCAAACTTTTCGACGGTATGGACGTCGTATTAAAAGAACTAAAAAAACGCGGCTATAAACTCGCCGTGCTTTCCAATAAACCCCAACCGTCAACCGATAAAGTTTACGAAAAATATCTTAAAGAATTTCACTTCGATTTCGTAGGCGGTCAAAGCGAAAAGATCAAATGTAAGCCAGATCCTGCGGGCGCTCTTTACGAACTTAAAACGCTCGGCGTCGATCCGAAAGACGCCTATCTCGTAGGCGACGGCGAAACTGACGTTATGGCAGCGATTAACGCGGGGATTACGTGTATAGCCGCTCTTTGGGGCAACAGGTCGAAAGAGCAACTTAAAGCCGTCGGCGGAAAAATTTTTGCAGATTATCCCCAACAGATTTTAGATTTGATCCCTTGATTTTCGTTTGTTATCCTTTTATTTTCGTTTATATTTCATACGGAGAGTATATAATTGAATAAACTATTTAAAGTTGCTGTTCTTGGCGGCGGCGCGTCGGGACTTCTTTCGGCTGTCGAACTTTTAAGCGGCGACAACGCGCTTTCGGGTAAAGACGTCGTTATTTTGGAGCGCACGGATCGAGTGGGGAAAAAACTCGTCGCGACGGGCAATGGTCAGGGCAATCTTTCAAATGTGAAAATTTCAATCGATAATTATTCCGGCAGTCAGTCGTTTATTTTATCTTTTATTGAAAACTTTAAGCGCATAAAACCTGTTTTATATCTGAAAAATCTCGGCATTATCACGGAAGCGGACGAGACGGGCAGGATCTATCCCGTTTCCCGTCAGGCGAATTCCGTTCTCGATATAATAAGACAGTACCTTTTAAGCAAAAATTGCAATGTGATCACCGATTTTAAGGCGGTCGGAGTCAAAGCCGATTCAATAGGGTTTAACATTATATCCGAAAGGGGCGAAATGCTGACGGCTGAAAAAGTCGTGCTTGCAGTGGGCGGGAAAGCCGCGAAGCAGTTCGGAACGGACGGTACTTCCTATGCTCTCGCTACTGCTTTCGGGCATAAACTCACGTCGCTCTACCCGTCTCTTGTGCAACTCAAAACGGAGAAAGAATCCATTAAAGGCTTAAAGGGAATAAAACACAACGTCGCGCTGACGCTTACTGATGGAGAAAAACCGGTAAAAACGGCGACGGGAGACTTGTTGTTTACCGATTTCGGTGTGTCCGGAAACGTGGTATTTAAGGTGTCGGATAAGGTCCAGATTCTCGAAGATCCCACGCTTAATATAGATTTCGTGCCGAGCATTTCGGAAGCCGTACTCGTGAATATTCTGAAACGACGTAAGGAGCAGGGGTTTATTCCGCAAAAAGAGTTGCTTAACGGGATAGTCCATAAAAAACTCGGGGAAAAGATTTTCGCGCTTTGCGGCAACGATGTCATTAAAACGGCAAAAGCGATCAAATGCTTTAAACTTAAAGTTGTAGGAACACTCGGTTTCGATTATGCGCAGACGACGAAAGGTGGTATCAAAACCGATGATATAAACCCCGAAACGTTTGAGAGCAAACTTCAAAAGGGTTTGTATATAGTCGGCGAAATGCTTGACGTTGACGGCGAGTGCGGAGGGTATAACCTGACGTTCGCGTTTACGAGCGGTATCGCGGCGGCAAAAGCCGTGAAGACCGCACTTAAATAAATTGTAACTCATTTTATTACAAGGAGTATTTTTATGAAATTCAAAACTTTTACCAAAGCCGATCTCGAAAAGGTAAATCTTTTCGTGTTAAGGGAAATCGGCAGGGTTATAGGCGTAAAAGCGCCGGCAGGCAAAAATAAGGACGTTTTGATAAGCGAGATAACGGCTATTCAGAGCGGTGAATTAAAACCTGCGCTTCCGAGCGGGCTCGGAGCGCCGCAAAAGACGAAGGTCGATCTTTCTGCTTTTTTGGAAACGGAAGAAACCAACGAATATCCTTACGAGATTGCGAACCCCAAAGTGGAACTTCACGATTCCGCAAGACAGGACGCGATGACAGTAGAAGGCGTTCTGGAAGTCCATATGAACGGCTACGGGTTTTTGCGCGTAAATAACTACGAAAATTCACGCGAGGACGCTTACGTTTCCACTGTCAATATCAAGAAATACAATTTAAGACGGGGCGATAGGGTAAAAGCGATCTGCACTCCGCCGAAAGAAACGGAAGCCGCCGCGCTTAAACAAGTGCTTGCTATCAACGATCTCGATCCGGCGTTGTTTTTAAAACGCACCAACTTCGACGATCTTATTCCGTACTATCCCACACAGCGTTTAAAACTCGAAAACGGCACGAATTCCGACGACGTCGCCATCCGTTGTATAGACCTTTTCGCCCCGCTCGGCATGGGGCAAAGGGGACTCATCGTAGCCCCGCCGAAGACGGGAAAGACTACCCTTCTTAAAAAAATAGCGCAGGCGATAGAGGACAATTATAAAGAAGTTAAACTCATCGTTTTATTGATCGACGAGCGTCCCGAAGAAGTTACCGATATAAAGCGCAGCGTTAAGGGCGAAGTGGTTTTTTCCACCTTCGACGAAAACGCAGAGCATCACGTAAGAGCGGCGGAACTCGTTATCAACCGCGCAAAAAGGCTGGTGGAAGTAGGGCAGAACGTGGTAATTTTGATGGATTCCATTACTCGCCTTGCGCGCGCGTATAATAATACGATAGAGTCGTCGGGCAAAACCTTGTCGGGCGGACTCGATCCAACTGCGCTTTATGGGCCAAAAAGGTTTTTCGGCGCGGCGCGAAATATCGAAGACGGCGGAAGTCTTACCATTTTATCAACGGCTTTGATCGACACGGGAAGTCGTATGGACGACGTTATTTACGAAGAATTTAAGGGAACGGGCAATATGGAGATTCATTTGTCTCGCGAACTGTCGGAAAAGCGAGTGTTTCCCGCTATCGATCTGTATAAATCGGGTACGAGAAAGGAAGAACTTTTGCTGTCTGATAAAGAACTTTCTACGGTTGCGAAACTTCGTAAGATCCTTGCCGAAAGGGGCGACGCGACGGATAGTCTTATTGAAATGATGAAAAAGACCAAGAACAATGATGATCTTATTTCCAAGATCGACGTGTGGATGCAACTTTACCGCAAAGGCTGATATGAGATCCAAAAGGAACAAGACCATAGATTTTTCCGCGGAAGACGGAGCGGAATATCTGAATAAATGCGTATCGGCAAGTGATTTTAACGGCGAAGAGAACGTTATCATTCTCGGCGACTTTTTTTCCGCGTTAAACGGAGTTAAAGACGCGTCCGTCGATCTTTTGATAGTTGATCCGCCTTACAACCTTTTTAAGGATTTCGGCGGCTCACGGTTTAACAAATTAGGCTGTAAAGAGTACGCGGACTACACAGAAAAGTGGATGAACGCCGTTTTGCCGAAATTAAAGAAAACGGCAAGCGTTTACGTTTGTTGCGATTGGGAAAGTTCGCTCGTTATCGGCACGGTCATGAAAAAGTATTTCACTCTCCGTAACCGTATTACTTGGGAACGCGAAAAGGGCAGGGGCGCTAAACGCAACTGGAAAAATTCTATGGAAGATATATTCTTCGCGACTGTCGGTAGCGACTATAAATTTAATTTGGACGCTGTAAAAATAAGGCGTAAAGTGCTTGCACCGTATAAAGAAAACGGCGAGCCTAAAGATTGGACGGAAACGAAGGACGGCAAATTTCGCGACACTTGCCCGTCTAATTTTTGGGACGATATTTCAGTACCGTATTGGTCTATGGCTGAAAATACCGCGCATCCAACGCAAAAGCCGGAAAAACTTATTGCAAAACTGATACTTGCGAGTTCCGATACGGGCGATTTGGTTTTAGATCCGTTCGCAGGCAGCGGCACTACGGCCGTCGTCGCCAAAAAACTCGGGCGTAGGTTTATAGGCATAGAACAAAATCCGACGTATTGCGCTTGGGCGGAATATCGTTTGGAAAAAGCGGAAGAAGACGATTCCATACAGGGGTTTAAGGACGGCGTGTTCTGGGACAGAAACGCAAAGATCAGATAAAGCGATTGTAAGTTCGTTTTTACGCGGGCTGCGTTTTTTTGAATATTCTTACGCAAAGGACGGTCAAGTCGTCCTTTTTTTCGCCGCTGTTTAATGCAAGGGCTTTATTCAGAATGTCGTCGGCGAGCGATTGCGGGTTAAGGGCGGGTACGAGCCTTATATAGTCGATTATGTCGCCGGAAGATCCGAACGCGTCGGAAACTCCGTCGGTCATAAGCAAAATCATATCGCCGTTTTCTATCGTCGTAGTGCAAACCGAAGGTTTTAAGTCGTTCAATATTCCGAGAGGCAACGTGTTCGCTTCAACTATTCGCACTCTGCCGTCGCTTATAATAAAGCCGTACGGAGAGCCGTATTTTATAAAGTCCGCGGTGCGGCTGTTTAAGTTTATAACGGCTATATCAAGCGCGGTGAATTTGTCTTCCGTATTGACAGATAAAAGTTTATTTACCGTGTTTAAGATCAGTTCGCTATGCATACCCGCTTTATAAAAACTTTCGATGAGCGAGAGCGACACGGAAGAAACGGTTTCCGCGTCCTTGCCGCTGCCCATACCGTCTGAAAGTGCGACCAGAAATTTTTCATCGCTTATTCTTATTACGGAGTGGGTGTCGCCGCTGACGGTAGAGCCGTTTTTGGCGGCGGTCGCTATTCCGAAGACGGCGTCGTATTCCGCCGCGCGCTTAAAGACGAGATAAGTCTTATCGGTCGTAATGTTGCTTTTTTCCGCAAGAGTCATATTGAGTTCGAGCGTTTTGTTCAATACCGATAAAATGGCGGGCAGGGGAAATTCTTTCATCGTAATAATCATAGAAACCGTGATCCGCTCATTTTCGCCGTAAATCAGCACTTCAGACGCGAAAAGGCCGCGTTTTAACAGATTTTCGCTTAAACGACGCTCCGTTCGGCTTTGATATTTAAGTAGCGCGCCCGATTCTAACGCAAGTCCTTTAAGCATTTCCGACACGCCCGAAACTTCTTCGGCGATAAGTTCTCTGCCGTTTGCAAGATTTTGCGCGTTAAGGGTGTAGGCGCGGTATTCGGCAAGCATTTTATTGAGTCCGAAAATAATATCGTTTGGATGAATACAGTTCTCCGAAAGTTCCTTGGGCAGATCGATAAGTGAAAGTTTGCCTTTCGCAAATCCTATATCTATCATAATTTTTATGCCGTTTTTGAATTCCTTGTCGTTTTTTCGGCAACGGTCGTAAAATTTGCAATTTTTACAAACTGAAGCAGATATTTCGCGTTCCATTGCGGTTTTAGCTTTATCTTCGCTTGCGGCGGTCTTTTTAAAGGCGCTGAACGCCGACGACATTTCCGTAAATACGCCCGCAAGTTCGTAAAGGCGGTTTGACAGCATAAGTCGATTGCGGTTTATCGTTTGCCTGACGAGTTGTCTTTCGCGGAAGGAATAAAGTTTTTCTTTCAGCGCTTTTAACGGTTTCGGCGGTATAGCGATAAAGGCGAGCGCGCCGATGGCGATCGGTAAATAATCTGCGACGGAATAGGTCTGATAGGCGTTAAATAATGAATAGATGAAAAAATCAGTCGCGCAGATGCTTGCCGCGGCGAGATAGCGGGAAAAATTACAGGTTATATCGGCCGCAAGTCCGAGACAAAGAGACGCTGCGACGCAATTTATATCGTGATAATAAACGGCAAGGCTTATACCCAAGACCGCCGATATCACCGTTCCCGTACCGAATCGCAAAAGAAAACAGCAAAACAGTATTATCAAAACGGTGATCCCTTTCCATAAGACCGGAGAAACGAGATTGCACGTGCCGATACCTATTGCAACGACGGCGGCAAATATTGACACCGTTTCTTCGTAAGAAGTCTTGTATTTAAGTCCTTTTTCGGAGACGGCTTTGTTTGCGATGGAGCAGAAGAAGGCAAGTCCCGACGCGATCGCGCAAACGAGTATCCGCTTTTCAAGTAAAATATAGGCGGAAGTGTCGCCCAAAAAGACGAAGCCTGTCAGCGAAGTGCAACAAAGCGCAACGAAGCCGAGTTTTTTAGTGGTTTTAAAGCGGGAATAAAGGAGATTGAGTATCGTGCAGTAAAAGGCGGTTATTGCCGCTTGCGCCAGAAGTCCGTTCGCGCCGCACACCAAAAAGGAGCAAATATACAACACGGGCAAAACGATATACGAGCCGCCCGTAAAAGTTGCCGCGATAAAAACTGCGGCGGAGTATGGGTAAACTGTCGTTTCGAGTTTATTGAACAGCGTAAACAGGGCGAAGGCGCAGACGTATCTTATGATCGACAGGTAATCGAAAGAGCGAAAAGTTTTTTTCATACGGTCTCCTTTTGTTTAAAAAATTATAAGGTCTGGGCGGACGATAATTTTGCCCGATTTTGTATATAAACCGAAAAAAATAAAAAAAACAAATAGCATATATAAAAAAAGGTTGTGTAAATTGTCTTGATTTAATTTTCGTTAAGGGGTACAATATAATCGAAAAAAAATCAAAGGCGGAAATAAAATGATAAGAATCGGTATCGTCGGATACGGCAACTTGGGGCGTGGCGTTTGCCTTGCGGCGGAAAAAGCAAAAGATATAGAGTGCGTGGGCGTGTTTACCCGCCGCGCTCCCGAAACGGTTAAGCCGATAACGGGATATAAGGTGTATTCCGTAGAAGATCTTGCGAAATTCAAGAGCGAGATCGACGTTTTGGTGCTTTGCGGCGGAAGCGCGACCGATCTTCCGGCAACGACGGCGAATTATATTAAAGATTTCAATACGGTCGATTCTTTCGATACTCACGCCAAAATTCCCGAATATTTTGCTAAACTTGATAAAATAGCCAAAGAAAACGGAACTTTAGGCGCAATAAGTATAGGTTGGGATCCCGGTGTGTTTTCTATGGCCCGATTGCTTTTCGGCGCGGTTTTGCCGGATGGAAAAGATTATACGTTTTGGGGCAAAGGAGTGTCGCAAGGACATAGCGACGCTATAAGAAGAATTAAAGGGGTTAGAAACGCCATCCAGTACACCGTGCCGAAAGAGTCCGCTCTCGAAAAGGTGTTAAGCGGATCGAATCCCGAACTTTCAGTGCGTGATAAACACGCTAGAGAGTGCTTCGTTGTGGCGGAAGTCGGCGCAGACAAAGCAAGGATAGAAAAAGAGATAAAAGAGATGCCCAACTATTTTGCCGATTACGATACGACTGTGCATTTTATAAGCGAAGAAGAACTTAAAGAAAAGCACTCTAAACTCGCTCACGGCGGTTTTGTTATACGTTCGGGAAATACGACGGAAGAAAACTCCGAATTATTGCAACTCTCGCTTAAACTCGATTCCAATCCCGAATTTACGGGCAGCGTGCTTATAGCGTTTGCTCGTGCGATATTCAGGCTTGCTCAAAAGGGCGAAACGGGCGTTAAAACGGCGTTCGATATTCCGCTCAAATATCTTTATACCGGCGATCCGGATGAAGCGTTTAAGTCGCTTTTATAAGGCGTAGGGCATAAAAACCGCCGCATTTCGCATACTACGGGATAGCGCGCGGGTTTAACAGATCGAAAGGGTAACCGCCCTGAAAGGCGTTAAACGCGTTTCGGGGCGGTTTTTTGCGCGCTTAAAGGGGAAAATGGATAAAAACGACAAGAAAATACTTTCCGGCGCGCTTATTCTCGGTATGGCGGCGGTAGTTTCAAAACTGTTGGGCGCGATATACAGGATACCGCTGACGAAAATTATCGGCGGCACGGGACTTGGGCTTTATCAGATGGTCTTTCCCGTTTACACTCTCCTTCTTGATTTTTCGGGTGCGAGCGTGCCTAACGCCGTTGCAAAGATCATTTCGTCTTATAACGGCGTGGATAAAGAAGAGTATGCGCGTAAAATACTTAAAACCTCTCTTTTGTTTTTTTCACTGCTCGGCGCGCTGTTTGCGGCTATCACCGCCGTTTTTTCTGATAATATTGCGGTAGCACAGGGAAATGCGGACGCAAGCCTTGCGTACGTCTTTCTTTCTCCGGCGGTGTTTTTTGTCTGTTTGATCTGCTGTTTTCGCGGATATTTTCAGGGTTTTGTCATTATGTCTTATACCGCCGTTTCGCAGATAACGGAGCAATTCGTGAAACTTGCCGCGGGGCTTTCGGTTGCAAGTTTTTTTATGTCGGATATCAAAAAAGCGGTGGCGGGGGCGACCTTTGCCATCACTTTGTCCGAATTCGTTTCTCTTGTTTTTATGGTGATAGTGTATGTTATGCATAAGAAAAAGCGCGGCTATTTATCCGTTGCGCTCGATAAAAAAACTTTTACCTTGTCGCTTAAAAAAATATTTTTTTATGCCGTGCCTATAACTTTAACGGGTGTAACGATCCCGCTTTCAAAGGTTATAGACAGTTTTCTGATTGTAAATTTAATGTCGGGGCGCGTAGAAAATCCTACGGCTTTGTACGGATTGTTTTCGGGAGTAGCGGCAACGGTCGTCGGGCTTCCCGTCGCCGTGTGTTACGGTATATCCGCGGTCGTTATCCCTGTGATCTCTTCTGTAAAACCGGAAGATAAAAACAAGAACGCTTTAAAAGCGATCCTGCTGACCGCGGCGGTTTCGGTGCCTTGCACCATTTTCTGCGCTTTGTTTGCGCCGCTTATAATACGCGTTTTGTTCGGGTATCTCGGTGAAACGGAAAAGGCGGTGTCCGTAAATCTTTTAAGGCTTTGTTCGCCTTGCGTGGCGCTTTTATCCATTTTACAGACGGTAAACGGGGTGCTTATCGGAAAAGACAGCCCTGTTAAACCTATCGTAGGTATGATGTTTGGCGTTGCGATCAAAACGGTTATCGAGATTTTTACTCTTTCCGACCCACGAATCGGCGTTTACGGCGCGGGGGTAGGCGCAATCGCTTGCTATTTCGTCGCAAATTTGGTAAACTTATCAATGGTTTTCTCTGTGAGAAGGAAAAGGAAGGGGTATGGAAGTTCACACGTTAAGATTGGGCGATACGCAGATAATTAACAATCTCTTTTTGGCGCCGATGGCAGGCTTTACCGATTATGCTTTTCGCAGCGTGATCTTGCCGCTTGGCGCAGGACTTTCTTTTACCGAACTTACGAGCGCGAAAGGTCTTTATTTCGGGGCGAAAAATAATTACGCGATACTTCGAACCGACGATCACGAAAAAACCGCGGCGCAGATATTCGGGAGCGAGCCCTATTTTATGCGCTGGGCAGTAGAGAGCGAATATCTTAAAGATTATAAGATTGTCGATATAAATATGGGTTGTCCCGTGCCGAAGATAGTTAAAAACGGCGAAGGGAGCGCCCTTCTTGCCGATATAAAACTTGCTGAAAGCATAATAAAAGAGTGCGTTAAAAGCGGTAAAATAATTACCGTAAAAATACGTACGGGCATAAAAACGGGGGACGATATCGCGGCTGAATTTGCGAAAATGGCGGAAGGCGCCGGTGCGTCGCTTATAACTATTCACGGCAGGGTTCGTGAAAACTATTATTCGGGCGAACCTGACTATAACGCCATTTACCGTGCGAAAAGGTCGGTGCATATACCTGTGATCGCAAACGGCGGGATATTTAACGTAAGGGACGCTGACGATATGGTTGAAAGAACTGGTGCGGACGGGGTTATGATAGCGCGCGGCGCGATAGCTGATCCCTTTATTTTTTCGGAAATTTCTGGTGATAAAATTTCGGGGAATATAAAGACCGTAAAAGATTTTGCGATCGCCCATTTAAGAAAAGAAGCGGAAATTTCAGGCGACGCACGCGCCGCGATAGAGTTTCGCAAGTTCGTTACTTATTACTTTAAGTCGGTGGAAAACGCCAAGCAAAAGCGGGCGGAACTTATGCTGTCGGAGAGTGCGGTCAAAACCGAAGAATTACTTAATAAATATCTTTAACAAAAAAGCCTTCCCCGAAATAAAATAATATTAAAAATCTTTTGGGGAGCGGCGTTTTTATGGAAATTTGTTTTATCACGGCTGATTCGGTCGATAAGATTTGGCAGGAAGAAATGTCCGCCGCGATAAAAAGCGATATTCTTGTTTTCGGTTTCAACGGGCTGGGGCTGGTCAGTTATAAAAAAGAACTCGGTGGCGAAACGGAATATTTTCAGGATATAGCGCGTCTTTCGCGCGAATTGTCGTCAGTCGTTATAAGCGGTTGCGATACCGATACCTACGGGGTGTTCCGGCACTCCGCCGTTATTGCCGATAACGGTAAAATTCTCGGTGTGAGCGATATGGCTCACTCTCTTGACGAAAGTGAATTCGTTGCGGGCGGAAATTTCAGGGTGTACGACACGAGCGTCGGTAAGATAGGTATAATCATTGCGGAAGATCTGTTCTTCCCCGAATCGGCGAGAGTACTCGCGCTATGCGACGCGGAAGTGATCGTGTGCGTTTTTAAAAAAATGGAAAATTCCATGCCGCAAATAATGCTTCGGGCGTGTGCGTTCGCGAACGGTGTAAGTATGGCGCTATGCGCTAAAAATTACGCAGCGATATCCGATATTCGCGGCAATATTCTGCTTTCGGGCGGGGGAAAGATTATAAAAACAAAAATTAAGATAGAAAAGGACTTTCATCTTATAAATTTAAGGCAACGCGGGCTTTATCGCGATTTTAATTCAGGTTATTAAAGGAGATATTATGGCGCTCAATATAGTTTTGGTCGAGCCTGAAATTCCGCAAAACGCAGGCAATATCGCGCGGACGGCGGCAGTAACCGGTTGTAAATTACATATGGTTCGCCCGCTCGGGTTTGAAGTGTCGGACAAGTATCTTAAAAGAGCGGGGCTCGACTATTGGGGACTTGTCGATATTTATTATTACGACAGTATAGAAGAAGTTATGGACAAGTTCTATAACGGCGAAAACTTTTGGTTTTTCTCCACGAAAGCCAGAAATATCCACTCTGCGGTTAAGTACAAAGACGGCGATTTTCTGGTGTTCGGTAAGGAAACGAAAGGGCTTCCGGAAGATCTTTTAAAGGCTCATTACGGCGAGTGTGTCAGACTGCCGATGCGTGAAGAAACTCGTTCGCTTAATCTGTCTAATTCCGTGTGCGTGGGCGTTTATGAAGCCCTTCGGCAACTTGATTACGCGGGGCTTAAAACGGAAGGTGAGATACCAAAACGCTAAACGGCGTTAAATCGTTTGACATTTTTCTTAAAAATCCTGTATTATTATAATGATTTTAAGTTTTAATGCTAAACGTTGCGTAAGAAAAATTTCGTAAAGGAAGGAACTAATGGGCAATTCCATCTATACAAACTTGTTTTTTATGCTCGGCGGTATCGCGGTCATGATGTTCGGTATGCGGACTATGGGCGCGAATTTGGAGCGGGTCGCGGGCAATAAGATGAAACTTTTGCTCGGAAGAATCACCAACAACAGGCTTGTGGGTGTCGGTATCGGTGCGGCAACTACCGCTATCATCAACAGTTCGGCCGCAACCACCGTTATGCTCGTAGGTTTCGTGAACGTCGGACTAATAACTCTTACGCAGGCTGCTGCGGTTATTATGGGCGCTAATATCGGTACAACCATCACGGCGCAGATACTTTCGCTTTCCGGTACGCAAGGGTTTGATATCGCGGCTATCGCGGCTATCGTTGCCGCTGTCGGCACGGCGATGGCGTTCTTCTTTAAGAACGATAAAGTAAGTAAAACGGGGTATATCCTTTTAGGTCTCGGCTTTATATTTTTGGGACTTAAAATAATGAGTCTTTCCGTAAATGCCGTGATCTACGACGGTAAGGAGTTAAGACCGTTTTTCGTTAATATTTTCCAAGCCGACCATTTCCCGCTATTGCTCGTTCTTATCGGTGTGGTTCTTACCGCGCTTATCCAGAGTTCTGCTGCGGTTACAGGTATTTTGATCGCTATCGGCGGCGCGTTAAAACTCGAAACTGCGATATTTATAATTCTCGGTTCAAATATCGGTACTTGCGTTACGGCGCTTATTTCTTCCGTCGGCACTACGACGAGCGCGAAAAGGACGGCGGTAATACATCTTTTGTTCAATCTGTTCGGTTGCCTTATTTGTATCGTGCCGCTGTGGGTTTGGGGCAGAGAGTTCGGTGCGTTTATGGAAACGATTTCCGGTGCGTCTATGGAACGTCAGATCGCAAACTTTCATACACTTTTCAATCTAATAACGACTTTAATACTCATACCGTTTACCGATCTTTTGGTCGTCATAGCGACGAAAATAATACCTACGGGCAAAAATTCAGAAGAACAAAAATTTTCCTTTACCTATATCGACGGCAGGCTTCTGGAAACACCGCCTATTGCCGTCAGTTATACCAAGTACGAAATTATTCGTATGGCTAACGTTGCCAAAGAGAATATCAATATGTGCGTCGAAATGCTGATAACCGGCGACGAGGGGAACGTCGAGAAAGTCAAGCAAAACGAAAAATTACTTAACTATCTCAATAAAAACATAACGGCGTTTTTAACACAACTTTCGGGCAAAAACCTTACCGATCTCGACGAGAAAAAAGTCGGTTCATACTATCACGTCGTTATCGACCTTGAAAGAGTGGGCGATTACGCGGAAAATATTATGGAATACTCTGCGGCGCTTAAGGAAGAAAACGGTGTATTGTCGGAAGACGCTAAATCCGAACTTAAAACGATGACCGATCTTATCAACGAGTTGTTTAAGGTTTCGGTGGAAGTTTTCGACACGCGCGATTCCTTCCTGCTTTCAAATGTTGACGAACTCGAGCAGAAGATAGACGATTATGCGGCGGCGCTTGAATTAAAGCACGTTGAACGCTTAAAGCAGGGTGTTTGCTCGGCGCAGATAGGGTCTATCTACTTGCAGACGGTTTCGCACTTGGAGCGCGTCGGTGATCATATAACCAATATGGCGTTCAGTATAAAACAGTACAGGCACAAGTAAAACATAAGTAAAACGAAAGGTTAGACCTTTAATCCGTTTGACAAGACTGTTCTTTAAATTATATAATAAATCGGAAATCAAATAAGGAGTGGATATCCTATGAATAAAAAATCTATAAAAGACGTAGAAGTTAGCGGAAAAAGATGCCTTGTAAGGGTAGATTTTAACGTTCCGATGAAAGACGGCGTTATCACCGATGAAAACCGTATAGACGGCGCGATTCCCACCATCAAATACTTGGCGGATAAGGGCGCGAAAGTCATACTTTGTTCGCACATGGGCAAGCCGCACAATATCTTTACCGAAGGTTTCGGGCTCAACAAGAAAGAGAAAAAAGCGGTAGAGGCACTCCCGGAAGAAGAGAGAGCGGCGGCGACTGCCGAATATCTTAAAAAAGCGCTTAAAGATAAAGAGAAATTAACCCTTCGTCCGGTCGCCGTAAGACTTTCGGAAAAACTCGGCAAGAAAGTCGTGTTTGCTGAAGACGTTGTGGGCGAATCGGCAAAGGCTGCCGTCGCCAATATGAAAGACGGCGATATTGTGCTTTTGGAAAATACCCGTTTCGAGGCTGGCGAAGAAAAGAGAGACGAAGAACTCTGTAAAAAACTTGCGGCTTTCTGCGATATTTACGTCAACGACGCGTTCGGAACTGCGCACCGTTCGCACGCTACCACGGCGGCTATCGTCGAATACGGTCTTGTTAAGACTGCCGTTTGCGGTTTTCTTATCGAAAAAGAGCTTTCGGTAATGGCTAACGCGCTTGAAAATCCGGTCAGACCGTTCGTAGCTATTTTAGGCGGTGCGAAGATTTCCGATAAACTTAAAGTTATTGACAATCTTCTCAACAAATGCGACACGCTTATAATCGGCGGCGGTATGGCGTACACGTTTATTAAGGCGAAAGGATACTCCGTCGGCAATTCGCTCGTAGATGACGAACAGATCGGATACTGCAACGAAATGATGGAAAAGGCTAAAACGCTTGGTAAACAACTCTATCTGCCGATAGACGTCGTCGTTACCGAAAAATTCCCCGATCCCATCGATGCGAAAGTTGATGCGACGATCTGCGACATTGATAAAATACCCGCCGACAAAGAAGCGCTCGATATCGGACCTAAAACGCGTGCTCTCTATGCGGAAGCGGTTAAAAACGCAAAGACGGTTATCTGGAACGGACCTATGGGCGTTTCGGAAAATCCCTGCTTCGCAAGCGGTACTATAGCGGTTGCAAAGGCGCTTGCTGATACGACCGCCACGACGATCATCGGCGGCGGCGACTCTGCGGCGGCTGTCAAGAACTTGGGATTTGCCGATAAGATGACGCATATTTCGACAGGCGGCGGTGCATCTCTTGAACTCTTTGAAGGCAAGAAACTTCCGGGGATCGAGTGCTTGAACGATAAAGACTGAAAATATTAAAATATACTACGGAGATATACAATGAGAAAACCTATTATTGCAGGCAACTGGAAAATGAATAAGACCGCGGCGGAAGCGGAAGCGCTTATTAACGAACTTAAACCGCTCGTCGCTAAATCCAAACCCGAAGTTGTGGTTTGCGTTCCGTTTACAGACCTTTGGGTGGCAAAACACGCGATCGAAGGCAGTAAGATCAAACTTGGCGCGCAAAACGTGGCTTGGGCGGATAACGGCGCCTTTACCGGTGAAATTTCCGCGGCAATGCTGAAAGAAAAGGGCGTTGAGTACGTTATTATCGGACATAGCGAAAGAAGAACTTACTTCGGCGAAACGGACGAAACGGTAAATATGCGTTTAAAACAGGCGCTTAAAAACGGCCTGAAGCCGATTGTTTGCGTAGGTGAAACGCTTGCCGAAAGAGAAAAGAACAAGACTAAACGAGTTCTTAAAAAACAGGTTTTGGACGGGTTTAAGGATATTACCGATTTTTCGGATATCGTTATCGCTTACGAACCTGTTTGGGCTATCGGAACGGGTAAGACCGCAACGGCTGAAGACGCGAATAAAACCATCGGCTATATCAGAAGTCTTGTTAAAAAAACATGGGGCGCTGATACCGCTAAAAATCTTCGTATTCAATACGGCGGCAGTATGAAACCGACGAACGCCAAAGAACTTATGGCTATGAGAAATATTGACGGCGGTCTTATAGGCGGCGCGGCGTTAAAAGCGCAGGACTTTGCGGCTATCGTGAACTACAAAGACTAATTAAATAATTAAAACCGAAAAAGGCACGGGCGTAAAGCCGAAAGTGCCTTTTTTTCAAAGGTGAGAATATGTCTAAAAAACCTTATGCTATAATAATAATGGACGGTTTCGGGTACAATCCCGATAAGTATGGCAACGCGATAGAAGCGGCGGGAATACCTAATGTTAAAAAACTATTTAAGGAGTATCCTTCGACCTTTATCGGTGCGAGCGGTATGGATGTCGGGCTCCCCGACGGACAAATGGGTAATTCCGAAGTCGGACATTTGAATATCGGTGCGGGCAGGATAGTTTATCAAGACCTTACCAAGATAACGAAGGCTATTTCGGACGGCGATTTCTTTACTAACGCCGCACTTGTCAAGGCTATGGATAACGCAGTAAAGAACGGCAAAAAACTGCATTTATACGGGCTTTTGTCGACGGGCGGTGTTCATTCGCATATAACGCACGTTTATGCGCTTCTTAAAATGGCGAAAGAGCGCGGTGTGAAGAATACTTACGTTCATTGTTTCTTGGACGGGCGCGATACCGATCCTAAATCGGGTGCGGGGTTTGTTGCCGACTTGCAGGCGGAAATGGATAGATTGGCGTACGGTAAGATAGCGTCCGTTTGCGGAAGATATTATGCTATGGACCGCGATAATAATTGGGACAGAACGCTTAAAGCCTACGATATGCTGACGCTCGGTACGGGCGAAATAAACGACGACGCCGTGCAAGCGGTTAAAGATAGTTATGAGAAGGGGGTTACCGATGAGTTTATACTTCCGACGAATATTGTTAAGGACGGCAAGCCGGTCGCGCTTATCGAAAAGGGTGATTCCGTTATATTCTTTAATTTCCGCCCGGACAGAGCGCGCCAGATCACACGTGCGTTTTCACAGGAAGAGTTTACGCCGTACTTTGATGAAGAAAAGGGCAAGCAAATGTATTTTGAGAGAAAAACGGGTTACCTTGCGCCCGTTTATACGGGATTTGCGGTGTACGACGCGAGTTTTAAAGGCGTGTTCGTGGCTTTCCCGCCTGACGAGATTACGAATACGCTCCCGCAGTATCTCTCTTCGCTCGGTAAAACGCAACTGCATATAGCGGAAACGGAAAAGTATGCGCACGTAACTTTCTTTTTTAATGCGAAATTGGAAGCGCCTGTCGATGGCGAAACGCGAATAGTTATTCCGTCGCCGAAGGTTGCGACTTATGATTTAAAGCCGGAAATGAGCGCGTTTGAAGTAAAAGACAGGGTGATAACGGAACTATCTACCGGCAAATACGATGTAATGATTCTCAATTTCGCTAACTGCGATATGGTTGGGCATACGGGCGTATTCGATGCGGCTGTAAACGCCGTAAAGACGGTCGACACCTGTGTTAAAGAAGTGGTTGATAAAATACTCGATATGGACGGCGCGGCGATAATTACCGCAGACCACGGCAACGCCGATAAAATGCTGGACGAAGAAGGTAAACCGTTTACCGCGCATACCACCAATATCGTACCGTTCATTGTTGTCGGAGAAGAGTTTAAGGGTAAAACTTTGAAAAACGGCGGTAAACTTTGCGATATTGCGCCGACGTTGCTTTCAATGATGAAAATTAAAAAGCCCGAAGAGATGAGTGGCGAAAGTTTGATAGAAAAATAAAAAGTTTATTAAAAACAGTTGTAAAAATCAACGGTTTATGTTAAAATAATCTTGTTTTTATTGGTAACGACGGTTTGACACATAAAATAAAGTCAGATATGCTTTTTAGGAGAGGATATGGATATTTTTAGTTTACTTATGGCAAGCGGTCCGTTCTGGACGGCGTGGCACAACTGGATCAAGTACGTTTTATTGGTAATTATGGCGCTTTGCGCGCTGTTTATCATTTTGGTGGTTATGTTTCAACCCGGCAATTCGCAGGGTATTTCCGCTCTCGGTGGTACGACGGAGACGTTTTACGGAAAGAACAAGAGTAAGACCTTTGAACATAAAATGAAAATTTACACCGTTATCAGCGGTATAATTTTCACGATATTGGCAATAACTTTTGCGATCATCGCGTTTTTTGCCTAATTGTCAAGCAGGTTTTAAGGCGGTTCTTTTTGAGCCGCCTTATTTTATTGTCAATCGATCACTGTTGTAAATATGCTTGCAAAACCTTATTAAATGTAGTAAAATAATCTAAATGGACGGTAAAATCATTGCCACTAACAGGGTGGCTAATCACGAATATTATATACTCGACAGGTTTGAAGCGGGTATTGTGCTGGACGGTGGCGAAATAAAATCCGTGCGTGGCGGAAATTGTAATCTTAAAGATAGTTTCTGCGTGTTTTACGGTGGGGAAATTTTTGTTAAAAATATGCATATTGCGGTTTACGATAAATCCGGAGTATTCAATCATAGGGATGCTGTAAGGGACAGGAAATTGTTGATGCATAAAAACGAAATCGTAAAGTTGTCGTCTAAAGTTGCCGAAAAGGGGCTTACTGTCGTACCGCTTAAACTCTATTTTAAGGCGGCGCTCGTAAAAATGGAGATAGGTCTTTGTCAAGGTAAGCATATTTACGATAAGAAAAAAGTTTTAAAAGAAAAAGATATACTTAAAGAGCAAAAAAGATACTTAAAATCTAATGATTAAAGGAGAGATTATGTCAGACAAAAAGAGTATTGAGACAATTTGCGTACAAGGTGGTTACACGCCGAAGAACGGCGAGCCGCGTCAAATACCGATCATACAAAGTACGACTTTTAAATACGACACGAGTGAAGATATGGGAAAGTTGTTCGACTTGGAAGCAAGCGGATATTTTTATACCCGTCTTCAAAACCCGACCAACGATTACGTCGCAAAAAAACTCGCCGAACTTGAAGGCGGTACAGCAGGTATGCTTACTTCTTCCGGACAAGCGGCAAATTTTTTCGCTACTTTTAATCTTGCTAATTGCGGCGATCATATCGTAGCCTGTTCAGCTATTTACGGTGGGACTTTCAATCTCTTCAACGTTACTATGCGCAAAATGGGGATAGATTTTACTTTCGTTTCTCCCGACTCAACGGAAGAAGAACTCGATAAAGCGTTTAAGTCTAACACCAAAGCGGTTTTCGGTGAAACGATCGCAAATCCCGCTTGTTCGGTGTTGGATATAGAACTTTTTGCCAAAGTTGCACATAAGCACGGCGTTCCGCTTATAGTTGACAACACGTTTGCCACTCCGATAAATTGCCGTCCGATAGAGTGGGGCGCGGATATCGTTACACACTCGACGACAAAATACATAGACGGACACGGCTCCGGCGTCGGCGGCGCGATAATCGACGGCGGAAAGTTCGATTGGAACGCGCATAAAGATAAATTCCCCGGACTTACTACACCCGACGACAGTTATCACGGCGTAATTTATACCGAAAAATTCGGTTTAGAAGGTGCGTTCATCACCAAGGCGACTGCACAACTTATGCGTGATTTCGGTGCTATTCAATCGCCGCAGAACGCTTATTACGTCAATCTCGGGCTTGAAAGTCTTCACGTCAGGGTAGCGCGCCATGCCGAAAACGGTTTAAAGGTCGCAACTTTCTTAAACGATCACCCGAAGGTAGAATGGGTAAGATATTGCGGGCTTAAAGGCGATAAGTATTACGCGCTTGGTCAAAAGTATTTGCCTAACGGCTCTTGCGGTGTTTTGAGTTTTGCGGTTAAAGGCACGAGAAAGGACGCCGAAAAACTTATGAAAAACCTTAAGGTTGCGGCTATCGAAACGCACGTTGCGGACGCGCGGACTTGCTGTTTGCACCCCGCAAGTGCAACGCACCGTCAACTTACCGACGAACAACTCGTGGCGGCAGGGATCACGCCGACGCTTATAAGGTATTCGTGCGGGATAGAAAACGCGCAGGATCTAATTGATGATTTAGCACAAGCGCTCGAAAAAATATAAAAAAACACAGGGGATAAAAATGCCGATCATTGTGCCGAAAGATATACCCGCTTCTAAAATTTTGCAAGCGGAAAATATATTCGTAATGAACGATAAACGTGCTGTAACGCAGGATATACGTCCGCTGGAAATCGCCATAGTAAATCTGATGCCTACGAAAATCGTTACCGAAACGCAACTTATGCGGCTACTTTCCAATTCGCCGTTACAGATAAATATAACGCTCGTTTCAACCGAAACGTACGTCGGTAAGAACAAGCCCGCGGAACATCTCGTTAAGTTTTATAAAACGTTCAGCGAGGTTAAGAACAGGAATTTCGACGGTATGATAATAACCGGAGCGCCGGTCGAAGATCTGGAATTTTCCGACGTAAAAT
>JAGAEX010000050.1 GCA_017612915.1 Clostridia bacterium
AATTCTTACGAAGATCGACGGCACGGCAAAGGGCGGGTTTATAATTTCGCTTTCGTACGAATTGGAAGTGCCGGTATGTTTTGTCGGTACGGGCGAAAAGATAGACGATATAGAAGATTTCGACGCGAAAGAATTTATCGATGCGCTTTTATAGAATAAATATTGACATAACGGGAAAAATGTTGTAAACTATATAAAAAAACTAGGAGATTTAATATGAAAAAGTTTTTTGTGATTATGGCAACCGTTGTAATGGTATTAAGTTGCTCGCTTTTTGCCGGTTGCGACATTTTAGACACATTGTCCGACAAGTTGGGACTTACTAAGGCGGAAGGAACTTATAAGTTTTATTCTTTGACGTACGAAGGTAAAACGTATAAAGCCGGCGAATCGTTTGACGGCGTCGCGCTTACTGCCGATTCGTTTGTCGTAGAGATCAAAGAAGGCGGCGAATTAACGGTTACTATAAACGGCGGAAAGAATATTAACGGCACGTGGACGAAAAACGACAACGGTAAATATGATTTGGAGATTGGCGGAGAACGACAGGAAGCGACAATATCGGGCAATACTCTTACGATGGAAGCTCAAATTACTTCTACTGTGTCTATGACTTATATTTTGAAAAAATAATCCATAAATATTATTTTTCGGGGCGCTTAAATTTTAAGCGCCCCGTTGATTTTTAAATGTTAGGTAAAAACGCTTGACAGGCGAATGATTTCGCTGTAAAATATCAAGGTGTAAAGTTAAAAAGGTTTACACAAGATAGGGCGGATATGGAAAACGATATACTTTTCGTACAATTGTTCGATATTTATAAAGATCTTCTGACGGATAATCAAAGGGAACTTTTTAATATGCGTTACTGTCTTGACCTTTCTTTTGCGGAGATAGCGATGGAAACGGGCGCAAGCAGGCAAAGCGCTTTCGACGGCATAAAAAAGGTAAAGGAAAAACTTTTAGAGTACGAAAAGGCGTTAAAACTTAAAGCGCTTTACGACGATCTGGACGAATTTTCCGAACGGCTTTCGCCCGCAGGCAAAGAAGCGTTGAAAAGAATTATAGGTAGATAATGGGATTATTTTCGGGACTATCTGAAAAACTTAATCATATTTTCAGTAAACTGACCAAAAAGGGCAGGCTTACCGAACTTGAAATAAAGACGGCTATGCGTGAAGTGCGCGTCGCGCTTTTAGAAGCAGACGTTAATATTTCCGTCGTCAAAGATTTCGTGAATAAAGTGTCGGAGCGCGCCGTCGGACAGGAGATACTTAAAAGTTTAAGTCCTACCGAGCAAGTGGTTAAAATCGTCAACGAAGAACTTATCGCGTTAATGGGCAGCACCAACGCTAAACTTGCGGTTTCAGACAATCCGCCGACCGTTATAATGATGGCGGGACTTCAGGGCGCTGGCAAAACGACGCTCGTCGGAAAACTCGGTCTTCTTCTTAAAAAACAGGGCAAAAAGCCGCTGCTTGCGGCGTGCGACGTGTACCGCCCCGCGGCGATAAATCAACTGAAAGTGGTTGGAGAAAAGGCCGGTTGCACCGTCTTTGAAAAGGGGCAGGGAGATCCCGTAAAAATAGCGAAAGAAGCCGTTTCGTATGCTAAATCTTACGGATTTGATACGGTTATAATAGATACCGCGGGCAGATTGCAGATAGACGACCTTCTTATGCGCGAACTTGAAAATATCAAGGCGGAAGTTAAACCGTCGGAGATACTTTTGGTGATCGATGCGATGACCGGTCAAGTCGCGGTGGAAGTCGCAAACGAATTCAACCGCCGTCTGGAAGTTACGGGTTTAGTGCTGACTAAACTCGACGGCGATACTCGTGGCGGCGCTACGCTTTCCGTTAAAGCGGTTACGGGTAAGCCGATAAAGTTCTGTTCGGTGGGCGAAAAACTCGGCGATTTAGAGCCGTTCTATCCCGACCGTATGGCGAGCCGTATTCTCGGTATGGGCGACGTTTTGACGCTTATCGAAAAGGCGCAGGAAGCGATCACCGAAGAAGACGCCAAAAAAATGGAGAAGAAGTTAAGGGAGAGTTCCTTTACTCTGGAAGATTTTTTGACGCAGTTCGAGACGATGAAAAAAATGGGCGGAATAAAAGATATTCTTGCGATGATGCCGAGTTTCGGCGGCGGCAAAATGAAAATCAACGCCGACAGCGTGGACGAGAGCAAGATGGTCAAGATGAAAGCAGTCATACAATCTATGACCAAAAAAGAGCGGCTTAATCCCAATATCATCAATTCTTCACGCAAACAGCGTATAGCAAAGGGCAGCGGAACGAGCGTTCAGGAAGTAAACAGGGTGCTTAACCAATTCGAGCAGACCAAGCAAATGATGAAACAGATGAAAAATAATAAAGCGTTTAAATTTTAACGCGAAAAGGAGAATATAAAAATGGCAGTAAAAATGAGATTGACAAGAATGGGCGACAAAAAATCCCCCTTCTACCGTATCGTTATCACGGACAGCAGAAACGCGCGTGACGGCGCTTACGTGGACAAAGTCGGACACTACAATCCGATAGCAACTCCCGCAGAAGTAGTTATCGATAAAGAAAAGGCGCTCGACTGGTTAAAGAAAGGCGTTCAGCCGACGGCTACCGTTAAAAACCTTCTCATAAACGAAGGCGTTATCGAAAAGCCCGCTAAACTTTCACCATCCAAAACGAAAGTCCGTAAATCCAAGAAATAAGGATATAGGGGTAGCGACTTATGTTAGAACTTATTAAACTCGTCGTCGATACTTTTGCCGACGATAAGGACGCCGTAAA
>JAGAEX010000051.1 GCA_017612915.1 Clostridia bacterium
CTAAACCCGGTTCAGTTAAACCCCACACCGAATTTGAAGGTCAGGTTTACGTGTTAAAGCAGGAAGAAGGCGGCCGTCATACTCCGTTCTTCAACAACTATCGTCCTCAGTTCTATTTCAGAACGACCGACGTTACCGGTTCTATCGAACTTCCCGCGGGCGTAGAAATGGTTATGCCTGGCGACCACGTAACGATAAGCGTTAAACTTATAACTCCTATCGCTATGGAAGAAGGTTTACGTTTCGCTATCCGTGAAGGCGGCAGAACGGTAGGTTCCGGCGTCGTTGCTAAAATAGTCAAATAAGCGACGGGCAAAAACAAAACGCAATTTAATAATACCGAACGGAATATTCGTATTTAGATTGGTTTTTCGATTTATAAACGATACGCGATCAACAGCGTTGTCGAAAATGTTGATAACCTGTTGATAGCGTGTTTATAAAAATGGCGCAAAACCGCCGAAAAATGTTGATAACTCGGTCAAAATAGTGTATAAACTATAAGTTATGAACCTTTTAAGCGGGATTATTCACAAAAATTATAAAAATTTTGTGGAATTTACGTTATTTTTTAGAATTTTAGTTGACAAGCCAAATCGGATGTGTTATTATTTATGCACAATGAGAGATTAGCAAATGTTGATTTTTCGTTGTGTCTTTGCCTATCTTTTTAATTCGGCGCCCTTGTCGTAGCAGGGGAAATCGTCTGATAATAAGCGGGCAAAGGGTAAAATGATCTTATGATGCGTTTATCGGATCAATCAGTTCTGGTAATATTGAACTGTTTATTATAATGTAAATATACCTTAGAAAATTCATCAAAAATCTAAGAAAGGAGAAAAACTATGCAAAACAAAACTTTGTTAGCAAAAATCATCGGTTTAGTTATGGTAGTGTGTCTCGCTCTTACGATGGCGGTCGGTCTCGTCGGATGCGGTGATCCTACTGTTAAATCGTTGAAGCAGAACGGCAACGTTTTGACTATCGAACTTACCGATGGTACCACGTCTGACATCACGCTTAGCGGCGTTAAAGACGCTAAGGTTGATGACGGCAAACTCGTTTTCACCTATCTGAACGGCGATTCCAAGGATTTACCTTTGGACGTTGCTTCTATCAGTTCAGAAGTGAACGAAGACGGCAGTACGACTCTTAAGCTTACCTTTGATAACGGAACGACGAGTTCTGTTACGTTGGATAAAGTAGTTAAAGACGTTGCTCTTGAAGGTGATACGTTATCTATTACATATTCGGATGATACGACGGATGACATTACGCTTGCCGGCGTTAAAGACGTTGCTGTAGTAGAAGGCGAAATCGTTGTTACTTATATGGACGGCGAGACCGCTACGTTACCTGCGATAGGCTTTGGCTTTGATACCGCTATAACCGAAGAAGGAGATACGGAAATCACGATCGATTTCAACGGCGCGTCTTATCCTATCGTTTTACCGAAGGTTGTTGAAGATATCACGTTTAACGGCAACCAGATCGTTGTTACTTATACCAACGGTACTCAAATAGAATATGGTGTTGATGGCGTTGTTGACGTTAACGAACTTGACAACGGACAGACCGAGATCATATATGCTGACGGTAGCGTTGTTACCATCGGCGATGCTGATTGCGATCACGATTTCGGTGATCTTACGGTTATTAAACCCGCAAGCTGCTGCGAAGAAGGCTTTGCCATCATGGCTTGCTCTGAATGCGGCTACGTTCAGTTCGTTGAAATCGAAAAAGATCCGGAAGTTCACGGTAAATGGGTGATCGAACCTGAAATCGTTGAAGGCGAAATTGAGCTTACGGTTAATAACAACACCATTTCTTATTCGAGATATGATACCGGTACGTTCGCGTACAAACTCGTAACCGAATACGAATACGGCACGTTGACTATTGCTGAAGGTTATTCGGGCGTTTATGAAAACTGCTTCGAAGCGACTTGTGCGCTCTGCGGTGAAAAATTCGCTTCCGGTCACGCTGATCCTGAAGATTTTGAACCGATCCCTCTTGTCGATCCCACAGTAAATATCTGTGAAGACCAACACAAAGTTTACTACATCTGCCCGATCTGCCACGCAGCATTGCTCTATGACGAAGACGGCGTTATCGTAACCGAAAAAGAAGCGGCTCGCGGCCATCTCTATGGTGAACCCGTAGTCGGCGATAAGTTTGGTGAAGGCGAAGACGCTTATTACAAATTGTTCTTTACCTGCCAGAGATGCGGTAAAGAAATCGTAGTCAATGCTTATTGGCAAGAAAAGGTTTACGTTGGCGCTGATTGCAGAAACGACGGTTATTCCTATAACGTTTATTCGTACGTTTTAGAAGGCGAAGAAAAGCCGATCAAACTTGACTACGAAGAAGAAATCAATACCGGTTTACATACCGTTGTTGACGGAGTTTTGTTCCGTGCGTACAGCATCGCCGAACCTGTAAATATCGAGTTTACCGAAGATCTTAAACCGCTCTTCGAATCCGGTCTCATTCGTTGGAGTGAAGGTGAAGCGGCTAACTGCTCTTCTCACGTTCCTGCGGTATTTACTTGTACCGTTTGCGGCGAAGTGATCGTTATCTCTCTCTCCGGTGAACACACGTTCGGTGCGGAAGTAGTTGTTCCCGCAACTTGTACGGAAGACGGATATTCTTATAAAGAATGCGCTGATTGCGATTATCGTTGGGTTTATAACGAAGTTGAAGCGACCGGCCACGATTACAGATACGTTTCCGGTTTGATCAATCAGACTAACGGTTTCCAGGGCTTCAGATGTGCTAAATGTTCTGACGTTATCTACGTAGAACCTGAACTCGTTGATCAGAAACCGGCTGAAGATTGCAAGAGCAAAGCTTATGACGTTTACAGAGCGGAAGTTCCCGTTATCGATAACGAAACCAAGTTTATTGAATGGAAAGTCGAATCTGCTGACGGAGTGTTATATCACACCGTCAAGAAGAATACGGCTACCGAACAGTATATGAAATATGCTGCATATAATCTTGCGCAACAGGGTCCGAACTATGAATACAACGGTCAGTTGAAACAGTTCTTTGCTGACGGCGTAGTTGCTTGGAACGAAGGCGAACCCGCTAACTGCTCGTCTTATGCGCTTGCAGTATTCACCTGTAAAGTTTGTGACGAACAGATCGTTATATCTCTCTCCGGTGAACACTTAGGTCTCGATCAGAACAACGTTGTATTAGAAGGTCCCTTCTGTACCGAACGCGGTGAGAAGTACGTATATTGTGCTGATTGTCAGCAATACGTATTACAGGAAACCTATGACGCTGTCGGACATAATTTTGTAGTTGATGCTGAAAGTTGGGATGCGTTTACCGCTGATCCTACCGACGGCGCGGAAGTTATCTTTAATTGTACCGAATGCGACGAAGAAATCACTTTGTATGCTGATGAAACTATTACCGTATCGGATCAGGGTTGCGTAACCGTAACGACTTGGACTTATAACTTCTTTAAAGATGAAAACGGCAACGTTTATAAATACGTTGTTGAAGCCGCTGAAGAAGGTTATTATAATGAATTGACGTTCAAACCTAACGCTTATACGTTTGCTGAAAACGAAGGCGCCCACAAGATCGGCGTATATAACGGTCAGGATGTAAAAGTAGTTGCGTTTAACCTCGCTGTACCTGAAGATAACAAGTATGAATATCAGGATAAGTTTGACTTCTTCTTTGAAGATGGCAAAGGCGACGACAATAAAGGCACGCTTCGTTGGAACGAAGGCGAACCCGCTACCTGCAGCAACTACGCTTTAGCGGTATTCACCTGCGAAACCTGTGGTGAAAAAGTTGTCTTCCAGCTCTCCGGTGAACATACCTTCGGTACTGCTGCTAACCAGACTATAGTTCATGCACCTAAATGTCTTGATGGTGGCTGGACTGAAAGATATTGTACTTCCTGTGAAGAATGGATAGTAACCGATGAAACCGATGCTTTAGGACACGATTACGGTGCATGGACGATTGACGGACAGAGTTTCATAACTGTTGCTTACGAAGATGGTGAATATGTAATCTTGGATGCTTATATTGCTGATTGCAAGTCCGTTTGCTCCAGATGCGATGCTGAATTAGTTGCTGATTGGTATGAAAATCAAATATTGAATAGTATCGTTTGGCCGACCTGCGGTAAAGACGGTAAAGCAATTGTTATCTACTACTTTGAGAATAAAATTGTTGACCTTCATCCTGATTCTGATGAACCTGATTTTGATGAAATAACTATCCCGATGCTCGCTGATCACGTTGTTGCTTCTATCTATGAAGCTGAAAAAGTAATTAAGTGGTATGATGATGGTATCTGGTATCTCGGCTACGTTTGTGAATACTGTGGTACAATGATTTCAGTTCCAGAGTTTTGTAGTGATAATGAAGCGACTGTCGATGGGATTATTGCTAATCTTCCTAAAGTTAAAGATTACATTGAAGATTTAACCGGTAACCACTAATCTAAAAGCAAAACTCCGAATTTAATTCGGTAAAAAGAAGTCGGGAATTATCCCGACTTCTTTTTTGTTCTTTTGTTTTCTTGTAATTGCGAACCGAAAAAACTGCAAAAAAAATATCCCGACCGAATAACGGTCGGAATATTTTTGTTTTGGTTAATTAAAAAGAATCTTTGTACGCTTTGCCGAATTTGAAAGCAGGAACTTTAGATGCGGCGATCTTAATTTTAGCGCCCGTCTTGGGGTTGATACCTTCTCTTGCGGGTTTAGCTTTTACTTCAAAAGTACCGAAACCGGAGATCTGGATCTTTTCGCCTTTTTTAAGGCCGTCGGTGATAGCGGCTACCACGCTGTCAAGCGTGACACCTGCGTCTTTCAACGTAATACCGGCTTTGTTTGCTATTGCTCTGACTAATTCGTTCTTATTCATATTTTACCTCCTTTATCTTATGAACAAATTTATTATACCATATATAAAAAAAATTTCAATAGTTTTTTAAAATTTCTCCTGATTTTCTTTATCTTTTTCGTGTTTTTGGCTTTTTTTAGCGCTGATTTTGCCGAAAATGGCGGTATAAGACTTAAATTTGCCTCTTTGCTTGACATAAAACTTACAATTTGATACGATATTTACTGTTATGACAGATAATTTTGTATCCGAACTGAATAAAACCGCCGATGATCTCGGCATAAATTCCCGCGTGCGCTTTTATGCTTGCGGCGTGGTTCAGGTTGCGTGCGAGATAGCGCCTTACGGTAAGGTCGCCGCGATTTTTACCAAGAACGCTTTTTACGATTTCGGAACAAGTATAGTAGAATCGCTTAAAAGGGCAGGCGTTAAACCGATTAGTTTTATTTTGCCGGAAAACACTTCGCTTAATCTTTCAAGCGTGTTCGACGTTATCTGTGTGCCTGACGACGTGCGCGCCGTGCTTATTTTTGAACGCGAACTTAAAGATATTGCCGCGTATATCGCGACTTTGTTCCGCGCGCCCGTTATTTTTACTTTGGACTCCATTAACACCGACGGCGCGCTTTGTACCAAAGTGCCGTTTATTTGGGGCGGTAAAGTTCCGCAGACGGACTTTTTTCAGGTCGATTGCGATTATCACGTGGTCGTTTCCGACGACGTTTTACAGAAGGGCGATAAAGCCGAGCAATATTCAGAGATTTACGCAAAGCGCGTCGCGCTTATAGACGAACTCGCAAAATCGGCTGTTTTGGTTGGCATAGAATCAGATTATGCAATCAAAGTCATTTCGGACGCCATTGTTGACGCTGACGCTTCCTGCGATCCTGAAACGTTACTTCTTTCGGGACTTAAAATTGAACTTGCAAATTTCGCCACCGGCGGCGAGTTGGTTTTTAATTCCGCCGAATACGCTTTTAAACGCCTTGTCGGATTTAACAGGGCGTTCGGCACGGAAGGTTTGACTTTCGCGCTCGTTAAAAAACTGATAAACCTTTACGCGCTTTGCGCATCGGAAAAGGAGATGCCTTTTGAACTTCCCGACCATATAAAACGCGCCGGAGAATTGTCAAGGCTTGCGGAGATAAGCGAAACGTCGTTGCTTTCCGGCTATTTGGAGCAGGTAAAGGCGTTAAAGGGTAAAGATATGACTGTGTTAAAAGATGACGTAGGCGACCGCCTTGCGGCGCTTTTAAGCGGTTTTAACGGTGTAGAGCAGAAGTATATTGCGCTCGGCGGCAAGACTGACCTGGACTTTTCGCCCTTTGTAACGGCGTTAAAATATTGCGGCGATATCCCGAACACTCTCAATTTTATGTCGATATTGCGCGAAAGCGGTTTTACCGAAAGTTTCTGAACGCAACGCTTTAATCGGTATAAAAAACTTAAAAGACGTCAATAATCCCGTTAGTTTATAACGGGACGTTTTTATTTTAAATTATGTTAAAAGGAATTGCCTTTTTTTTATCTATTGTTCTGTTCGTCTTTTGTTTTTATGCACTTTACGCGGAAAGATCGCCTGTTTTTCGCGGCTACGCGACTGAATACGAATTGTACTTAAAAGCAGGCTCTTTCGGCGAAGGTACGGTTTACGCGACGGACAAGGATTATTACGAATATTTAAACGTAAAGGGTGAAAGTTGTTTCGTAAACGCGTCTTACGAGCAGTTGTTACGGGATTTTAACGCGACGCATATTTTCATCGAAACCACCGCGGCGGGGGAAAGCCGTTACGCTTACTCACCGCGTATCAGATACAAAATTTATATAGGCGGCAGAGCGGTGAATATCCATTATTTTACGTGCGAGTCTTACGCAAAGGTCGGAACGCCGATAATTTACGGCGGATTTTAAAACAAAAATAACTATTTTTGAGTATATATTTTTTTTATGCGGCAATAATCGTACCATAAAAAATCGGAGGATCAAAAATGAAACAGCAAAGGACAGTAATCAGTTTTTTCAGAAAGAACGCAGCGTATATCGTGTTGGCGCTTTGTGTTTTGGCGATAGGACTTTCGATAACGATCGCAATGGTGAATCGCGCGGAAGAACTTCGTTTGCAGGAAGCGGCGATCGAAAGTATGAAGACAAACGGAAAGACCGAATCGGATAAAACAGGCAATACCGATCCCACAGACACCGAAACGCCGACGAGCGTTACCGAAGAACCGGAAGTAACGGAAACACCCGTAAGCAACGTTATTTCCTTCATCGTTCCCGTCGAAAGATTGACGGCGCTGGAAGACTACACCGAGACGCTCGCGTATAATTCCACGCTTAAAAGATTTCAGGCGCATAAAGCGATAGATTTTTATGCCGAAGAAGGTTCGGGCGTGTATGCGGCGTACGACGGGGTGATATCCGACGTGGAAACGACGCTTTTGACCGGAACTACTATAACTATCGACCACGGCGACGGACTTTACACGGTGTATAATTCGCTTGCGGACGGCAACGGTGTGTTCGTTGGACAGACGGTCAAGCAGGGCGCGAAGATCGGTGAAGTTTCCACCAGCAACCGCCAAGAGTCGGCGACGGGCGCGCACCTGCATTTTTCAGTCGTGGAAAACGGCGAAACGATAAATCCCGCCAAATATCTTTCTTTGGAAGAAAAATAAGGTATATAATTTTTACCGCCCGAATAGAGTATTAAAAAATACTTTATTCGGGGTTTTTTATGTTAAGAAGAACTTTTGTAGCGTCAGCACTTGCATTGTTCATCGTGGCGGTATTTCCGACTTCGTTTGGGTGTGGCAACGGGAAAAGTACACTTTACCGGATAGACTGCGAGTTCGACGGCGAAAGTGTGTGCGGCAAAGAAACGGTGGACTTTTTTAACGACACCGATAACGCGTTTAACGAACTGAAATTCAATCTGTTCGCAAACGCGTTCAGACACGGCGCGAAATATGCGCCTATAAGCGAGCAATACCGTTATCAGGCTTATAAGTGGGGGGAAAACTACGGCGGTACGGAGATAACGGACGTTATGGTCGGCGGCGAGCAGGCGGAATATTCCGTGGGCGGAGAAGACGCGAATATTCTCGTTGTGCCGCTTAAAAAAGAATTGTTTCCGAACGAAAGGGTAACGGTGGAGATAGGCTTTAAGACCAAACTCGCAAAAGTGGTCGCGCGAACGGGTATAAACGACGACACGGTGAATCTCGCGAATTTTTATCCCGTGCTTTGCGGCGTGGAAAACGGCGCCTTTTACGAGTGCAACTATTACGCGAACGGCGATCCGTTTTTCAGCGATACGGCGGATTATCGGGTAACTTTTACGCGCGATAAAGATCTTGTCGTTGCGGCGAGCGGCGAACTTGTTTCGGAAACGGAATCAAACGGTAAACTCACTTCCCGTTATACAATAAATTCGGCGCGGTCGTTTGCGTTCGTGTTGTCGGAAAAATTCAAAGTAATAAGCGACGAGATCGACGGCAGCGAGATCTTGTACTATTATTACGACGACGCGAGCGCGGAAGAATCGCTGGCGACGGCGTGCAGCGCTCTTGAATTTTTCGGCGACGAGTGGGGAAGATATCCGTACAAATCTTATTCCGTCGTGCAGACGCCTTTCGTGCAAGGGGGTATGGAATTTACCGCGCTCTCGTATATATGCGCGGATCTGGAAAGTGCGGCGTATAAAGAAGTGATAATCCACGAAACGGCGCACCAGTGGTGGCAGACGGTCGTCGGTAACAACGAGATAACGCACCCGTTTATCGACGAGGGACTTGCAGAGTATTCGGTGGTCTTGTTTTACGAGGCGCACCCCGAATACGGCTTTACACGCGATAGTCTTATTAAATCCGCCGAGCAGACTTACAAATTGTTCTGTTCGGTGTACGCAAAGGTCGTTGGAAACCTTGATACTACTATGACGCGAAGCGTACCCGAATATTCGAGCGAATACGAGTACGTGAATCTTGCGTACGTTAAGGCGTGCATAATGTTCGATTATTTAAGGCAAACGGTGGGAGACGACTTGTTTTTTGCAGGGTTAAAGCGGTTTTACGACGAAAACGCGTTTAAGATAGCGACGCCCGAAAGCCTTATAGGGGCATTCGAGCGCGCAGGCGCAAATTCCAACGGATTTTTCGAGAGCTTTTTAAACGGTAAAGCGATTATTTAGCGCGCACGCCTGTCGGGGAAAACGATCAAGCGGCGGAAAAATGGATTTTTTAAGAAAAAATAGTCGCAAAACGGAAATCAAATAAGATTATTTATTGACAAAACTCCGTATAAATGATAAACTTATTAAGTATAATCTACTTGTAAAAACGGAGTCAGTATGAAAAAGGTTGTAAAACTTTTAATAATATCGCTTTTGGCTTTGGCGACGGCGTTTTCGCTCGTCGCGTGCGATACCGCTAACGGTAAGACGACGGAAAAGGGCGTTAGCGCCAAAAAACTGTCGGGCGACGATTTCTATACCGTCACCGGTTACGTTGCGGAAGACGGCGTAACTTCGCTTGATATTATCCGGGCTGTACATGAAAAATACGGCGAAGACATTGTCGTCGGCAGGATCAGAACGGGTTCGTTCGACGGCAACGACACGCTTACCGAAATAATCGTGAAAGACGAAACGGAAAACGGCACTTTGACGATAGATAAGGGCGCGTTCAAGAATATGCGCGCGCTTGAAAAGATAACATTGCCGTTCGTCGGTATGAATGCGATTTCCGACGCCTATTATAACGAGAGCGAACCCGCTTTGGGCGACGCGCTTAAAGCCAAGGATAGCGAACGTCTTTTCGGGTATATATTCGGTGAAGAAGAATCGGATTACGGTTCGGAGATAAATCAGGCTTACGGCGATACCGATTCTATGAAGGCGACCTTCTATATCCCCGCTACACTTCGTGAAGTAACGATAGACGCGTCTGACGAAATAAATATCCCGATGTACGGATTCTACGGGGTAAGCGGCGTTACAGCTATAACCTTAAAAGGCTCTGTCAAGGCGATAGGCGTTGCGGCGTTCAAGAATACGAAAGGTCTTCGCAAGTTGAATATCCCCGCAAGCGTTACCGTTATTTACGAAAACGCTTTCGACGGCGCTGAAAGTTTAAGAAATTTCAGTATCGACGCCGATTCCGCTTTAACGGCTATAAAGGCGAGCGCGTTCAAGGGTACAAACCTTCGCTCGTTCGATATTTCCGGCACGCAGGTAGAAGAGATCGGCGATTACGCGTTCTTCGGTTCTTTGCTTGAAGAATTTAAGTTCTCCGCGGCAATAAAGACCATCGGCGTTTACGCGTTTGCGAACTGTAAAAACCTGACCGTAGAAGCACCTGCGGGCGCGGCGGTTGGAATAAACGCTTTTGCAAAATAAAAAATAATAAACGATAAA
>JAGAEX010000052.1 GCA_017612915.1 Clostridia bacterium
TCTCGTCCACGCTCTTTATTCCGCCGTTCACGGGATCGAGCATCGCTTTTAAGACGAGTTCCATCGCTTCTTTATGGGTGGGCATATCTTGTTTGATTAAAGTTTCCCTGCCGTCTGCCGTCTTTTGGGAAAGTTGACTGCCGCTAAAAGTTATCCTTTCGCAAAGACCTTTTAAAACGACGCTCTCGTTTTCCATATCTATAAGCTGATATTTGAGTGAAGAACTGCCTGCGTTGATTACTAAAATTTTCATAAATATATATTCCTTATTATTTTTATCTTAATTACTCCGCTTGAAGCGCGGTAATAGCCACAACAGCCACGACGTCGTCGGCGTTGCACCCGCGGGAGAGATCGTTTATAGGCTTAGCAAAGCCCTGACAGATAGGACCTAATGCCATATATCCGCCAAAACGCTGCGCGATCTTATATCCGATATTGCCCGCGTTGATATTCGGGAAAATAAATACGTTGGCGTTACCCGCTACTTTGGAGTCGGGCGCTTTTAACTTGCCTACTTCGGGAGCGGTAGCCGCGTCGAACTGGAATTCGCCGTCTAATATAAGGTCGGGCGCGTTTTCCTTCGCGATACGCGTCGCTTCCTGCATCTTGGGTACGGACTTAAAGTATTTGTCATCGTTGCCGCTGCCCTTTGTCGAGAAAGAAAGCATAGCGACGCGTGGCTCAATACCCGCGATATTCTTCGCCGTTTCAGCGGAAGAAATAGCGATATCCGCGATCTGATCAGCGTCCGGTTCGATGTTTATAGCGCAGTCGGCAAACACGGCGACTCCGTCGGGATTGTATTTATGCGGCGCGGGGGCTATCATTATAAACGAACTCGACACCGTGTTGATGCCGGGCGCGGTCTTTATAACTTGAAGACCGGGGCGCAAAGTGTTCGCTGTGGAGTGGCAAGCGCCGGAAACCATACCGTCCACGTCACCCGCTTTAAGCATAAGCGCGCCGTACATGGCGTAATCTTTTAAAATCGCGGCTTTAGCGGCTGCTACGTCCGCGTATTCGGGAAGATTTGTCTTTTTATTGATCTTGCCTTCCCTTGCTTTATAAAGCATAGCGGCGTACTCGTCGGTTTTAGCAAAAGTTACGGGATCGACAACGTTTACGCCCGTAAGGTCAACGCCAACGTTAGCCTTTTTTATCTCCGTCTCGTTGCCGAGAAGGGTAATTTTCGCAAAGCCTTCTTTAACTACCTTAACGGCGGCTTCTACCACCCTTTTGTCTTCGCCTTCGGTCAGAACGATATTTTTGTTTTTGAGTTTAGCCCTTGCCTTGATATCGGAAAGAATATCAGCCATAATAAAACACTCCTTTTAAAATTCGATTGTATTTTTCGCGAAAATACTGTAAAATAAAAATTACAGGATATTCATACGCCTTCTACATTGTACAACTTTTACCGAAAAATGTAAATTGTTTGGGAGATATATTTATGAAAATTTGCGCTTCCGTCGCAGAATACAACCCTTTTCATTTAGGGCACTTAAAACATATCCGATATATGAGAAAGGAACTCCAAGCAGATCGCGTCGTCATTTTGATGAGCGGGAATTTTACCCAGCGCGGCGAACCCGCCGTTTTAAATAAGTTTACGCGGGCAAAACAGGCGATAAAAGCGGGCGCGGATTTGGTGATAGAACTCCCGACCGTTTTTGCGACCGCAAACGCCGAAACTTTTGCGACCGGCGCAGTCAATCTTTTAGACGATTTAGGCGCGATAGACGGGCTGTGCTTTGGGGTGGAAAGCGGAGAAAAAGAACAATACTTTGCGCTCGCAAACGATATGCTGGACGAAACGAAAGAGTTTAAAAGGGTACTGAAAACGCACTTGGAAGAAGGCGTTTCGCTTGCAAAAGCCAAGTTTTTGACCGTAAAAGAACTTAAAGGCGAAGAATTTCCCGAAGAACTCATCTCGCTTCCCAACAATATTCTGGGGCTCGAATACACGAAGGCGATACTTAAAAGAAACAGCGGGATACAGACTTATCCTATGCTTCGCGAAGGCGACCACAACAGCCTTATACTTAAAAAAGGGATAACGAGCGCGACCAGCATACGGGCAAAATTAAAGGAAGGAAATATCAAAAAACTCAAAAAAAATCTGCCCGCTTTCGTGTACGAAGACTTAAAGCCCTACCCCTTTGCCTTCGACAAGATAACGACGGCGGCGCTTATTACCGCGACGAAAGAACAACTTGCAAGTATATCGGATTGTACCGAAGGGCTTGAAAACAGGATAAAAGCGCTACTTAAAGACAATAAAAACATCGACGCTCTGATAGAAAAAATCGCCACGAAACGCTATACGGCGACGCGTATCAGGCGAATATTCATCGCAAATCTTTTGGGAATAACGAAAAGTTTTACGGAAGAGTGTTTAAGGTCGCGGCTTTACGCCAAAGTGCTTGCCGTAAACGGCGAAAGTAAAGACATTATTTCGGTGCTTGCCGAAACTAGCAAAATACCGATCATAACGAGAAAGAGCGATATTGCGGCGCTGAAAAAAACGGCGGAGAAAAGTTTTGAACTCGACGCTCTCGCAAACGATATATATAATCTCGCAACGAACGAAAACACCAACGAAAATCAGATGATAATAGTATAATCACCGAGTTTTGGCGGTATCAATAAAGACGAAAAAGCGGCGGACAAATTTTGCCCGCCGCTTAAATTTTGTTTAAGTTTAGTTTATGCTTTCAAAATCTTCCGCGCTATAAAATATTTTACAGATGCAAAACAAGAAACCGCCGCCCCGATTAAAGCCACTATCGCAGGGATGATTGCCAAAGAGTGCAACGAACAAACTTTAAGGTTGCATTGATATTTTATCATTATAGGCGAAGTCTTAATAACTATAAAACACACTGTAAACATAATGAAGATTGCCGAAAACAACGCGGCTGAAACGACGTTGAATATCGGCTTTTTACCCAAAAAAGACCAAAGCGACAAGCCGATTATCGCCACGACGAATATTACGGAAATTAACACCAGAATACCCGACAACTGCGTTTCGGCAGGCGTATGGTAATTATATACGGATATATGACCGAACAATTTCTCGTTAGGCGAATCGAAAGACCCGCTTATCGCGGCAAAAAACAACTGATATCCGGTATAAAAGATTTCGTTGCCGCCCTTGCCGCTATTCATATTTGTATTGTAAATATTAGCAAAATTCAAGAATAGCAACATTAAGCATACGACTGAAACGCCTATCGCGATAAGCGGAAAATTCCTTAACGCGCTTACGGACTGTGCGTATCTTCTTTCTTTGTCTGCTTGTGCCTTTTCTGCCTGTGCTCTTTTACTTGCCATTTTTTATCTCCTATTTCGTTACGTAATATTTTAAATTCTGATAATCGTTTATCAAATTTATTTCAGAAACGGTAAGTACTAAAAACTTTACCGTTTCAGGTTTTTTCTGATAATCGATCTTGCCATCCGTGTATGCGTAAATTTGTATTTCACGCAATTCGGTGTCTTTAAGTCTTCCTTCTATATGCACCCAGGTTTTTTCGACGCTTTTTTCGCTTTGATTTCTCGGTTCGGGAATTTCACCGTCGTATTCGAGTAAAAATCCTATTATAGTATCGTTCCCGCAAGTGCAACCGAAACCCGAAGAACACTGCCTTACCCCGCATAAATGATCTTGTCCGTTTATATCGGTAAGTTTATACGTAAAGCAGTCGTATCTTATATCTATATCCGAATAGTTTTTCGGATACTGTTGGATATTCGTCATGGACATAAAGAAATCTTCTTCTATAATATCGCCGTTTACGGCGCAAGCGGAAAAGAAACAACAAAACGTAAGCGCAGACACTATAAATAAAACGAAAAATTTTCCGATGATCTTCATTTACGCAACTTTTCTCCCTTTCGAAAAAATACCTATAAGATAAAACGCGAAAAATACAACGATATCCGCTACGACAATGGTAGGTCCTGTCGGCGTTCCCAGAATAATCGAAGCAAAGATCCCCAACAACGCGCAAGACACCGAAACTATACAGGAACAGATAGTTACCGACTTGAAAGTTTTAAATGTTCTCATCGCCGACAGCGCCGGAAAAATTATGAGCGCCGAGATCAAAAGCGAACCGACAAGATTCATTGCAAGTACGATAACGAGCGCTATTATTATCGCCAGAACGATGTTATAGACGTTTGCCTTCGTTCCCGTCGCGAGCGCGAAATTTTCGTCAAAAGTAATAGCGAAAATTTTATTATAAAAGATTATAAAAGTCAATACGACCACGATCGATAAAACTATACAAACGATAACGTCCGTCTGATCGAGCGTCAATATTTTTTCCGAACCGAAAAGAACTTTACACACGTCGGCAGACACGTTGGAAGAAGTCGGGAATACAGACCACAAAAGATAACCGATAGCGAGAGTCGCTACCGATATCATAGCAAGCGAAGCGTCCCCTTTGATTTTAGCGTTTCTGCTTGATTTTAATAAAAGCACTGCGCAGATAACCGTGATAGGCATTACTATTAAGATATTGTTAGTAAGCCCCGCTACCGCCGCAATAGCCATCGCCCAGAACGCGACGTGCGACAGCCCGTCGCCGATAAACGAAAACCGTTTAAGCACCAAAGTCACGCCGAGCAAAGAAGAACATAAGGCAATAAGCACGCCGACGATCAAAGCGTTTTGCACGATCGCCATTTGCAAATATCTGCCGAGCCTATAGAAAAATTCAGCCATTGTTTTCCTCCTCCACGGCAAATCTTTTACCTATCGCGCTTAAAAGATAGTCCTTTTTATTCCCGAAAAACAGTTCCTTACCCACGTGCAATATTTTATTCGCGTAATCGAGCGCGGAACGGATATCGTGCGATATCATAATTATCGTCGTTCCGTCTTTATTGAGTTTTTCGATCAATTCGTACATTTCGGCGGTTACTATCGGATCGAGACCGGAAACCGGCTCGTCCAAAAGCAATATCTTTTTTGTAGCGCACAACGCGCGGGCAAGCAATACTCGTTGTTGCTGCCCGCCCGAAAGTTCGCGATAAGAACGCGTTTTTAAATCGGTAAGCCCCATTTTCTCAATATTTTCAAGCGCCGCCTTCTTTTCTTCTTTATTATAAAACGGGCGTAGCCCGGTTTTGGAAAGACAACCGGATATAACGACTTCCCATACGGAAGCGGGAAAATCCTTTTGCACGACGGTCTGTTGGGGCAGATATCCTATTTCGTTCTTTTTAAGCCCTTCGCCGAATACTATTTCCCCCGATACGGGCGGTAAAAGTCCTAAAAGGGTTTTCATAAGCGTCGATTTGCCCGCGCCGTTTTCTCCGACGATAGCGATATAATCTCCGCTTTCGATATCAAA
>JAGAEX010000053.1 GCA_017612915.1 Clostridia bacterium
CAGTTTTTATGCAAAATTAAAAACGCGTCGTACATAACTTATTATTCGTCTAGCGTAAACCTTCCCACGGGGCTTAATCCGTTTTTTGAATTCGATCTTCGTTGGACGTTAAGGGGTACGGATAGCAGTATAGACGATATTTACGTTACGTTCAAAACCGACGACGGCATTGAAACGACCGTTAAAGTTTCGGAACTTACCGCACAATCGCGCGATATTTCTAACCTTTACGTAAATCACGTATATATGCCCATGTATTTGAACGAAAACTGGGGCGTTAACAACAATAAGATAGTTACCGATATAAGCATTACCGTAAAAGCGAAAGAAGGTAAGAATTTTTCCGGCGATTTCGGCTTGAATTTTGTCAGGGGAAATTACGATTCCAGGCAGATAGATAATCTTTTCGATTACGTTTCCACGCTTAAACAGTATTACGAATTTATCGGTGACGTGAACGTGTTAAAAGATAATATTTCCAATTACAGAAAAGCGCTTTTGTTCTTGATCTACAATCTCGGCGGCGAGAGCGGACTGGTCGATCTTTCCAAATTTGTGGGACATAACGGCGGCATCATTTCCGACGGCGTTAAAAACACCATCGCTTCGAGTTATTGGGACGTTTTATCCCTTTCTCCGAAATCGCTGTACGCACAAGTCCTTTATTATCAGACTCTCGAAGACGCATTATTCCTTGAAAACGCGCTTAAAGCCGAGAATATCAGCGAAGAGTGGCCGACTATTAAATTATTCGACGAAAGGGAAGTTTCTTTCAGCCTTACGACTGACAGAATAGCGGCGCTCATGCAAAGCGTTAAATCCAAAGTCCAAGCACCCGTCGATAAAAGTGCGAAAACCGGTTTCTATGACACGGCGAAAGGTCGTTTCATAGAAGGTTTCAATATGCACGGAGACGTCGTTGATTACGGCTCGACCATATTTAACGATATGGTTGTCGCTGCGAACATGGCGACGACGGAACAGGCGAAAAGCGTTTGCGCGTGGATAAACGGCGACAGAATAGTGGGAAGCGATAATGCGCGCGGTTATAAGGGGGATATGGAAGATCCCGACAACGCGGGTATTTACGATTATGTTTTCGCGCCGAGAGTTACCACGGTGAAAAATTACGAACAATATACTTCGGGGCATGCGCCCGAAGCGGATTATTTTTACGGCGAAAGTTGTCAGGACGGCGGTGCTATACTGTTTACGAGTTATTACGATATGATGGCACGCTTTATTACAAACGGCACGGAAGACGCGTTCAAACGTTTATCGGCTATAAAAGAGTGGTATCTCGAAGTCTATAACTACAACTTAAAAGAAATGTCCGACATACCGAGCGAATTTTACCGCAATTATTACGATGAGTTAGGTATATTTTTGCAAGGTAGCGGTGTGACGGGAAGTCTCGGTCTTGACAGCGAGTTTTTGGAAAACGCCATAATTTACGCGATAGTTCCGTTCGCGTTTTTCGGATTAGAAGGCACTAGCGACGGACTATTATCCGTAACGCCCTCTCTTCCTAACGGATTAAAGTTCTGGAGAATGGAAAATCTTATGTTCCGCAATATAAGGTACGATCTTCAGATAGGTAAAAATTACGTTCTTATAGAAAGCGTAAGGGGCAATACCTTAAATCAAAAGATAAAATTGAATTTTGCCTTTAACGGTAAAGATCCTGCCGTTTATATCGACGGGGAAAAGGTCGATAGTTCTTACTACGTTTTCGCAAATAATACGGTTACTGTAGAAACAGATTTTTCTGCTAAAAAAGTGGAGGTGAAATAATATGAAAAAAATACTTGTTTTATTACTTGCCCTTATCTTTTCGTTCGGTTGCTTTGCGTGCGCGGGTTGCGGTGGCGGCGACGACGGCAACGGTAAGATAGTGCTTAAAGTCGCTATAGAAGGCACTTCGTCCGAAAACAGGCTCATGAGAGAATGGAAAAAGGTTTACGAAGAAAAAAATCCCGAAATACAGATAAATATAACGACCATAAAGGATTATTCTACATCGCTTCAAACATACGAGAAAAAGACGGATACTATGCCGGATATCATCTGGACGACAGGTGAACAGCATGTCGTTTATTCGGGAAAAGGCATGTTCATCAATTTAAAAGACAGGATCAACGGTGCTGACGGCATAGATCTAAGCGATTTTTACGACTCAATGATCCAGATCACTCATAAGACCACTAACGACACGGGTATTTATTTTATTCCGAGAGATTATAACAAGTGCGTTCTCATTATAAATAAGGTCGTATTCAAGGCTTGCGGTTTCAGTGACGACGAAATAAACAATTTAAAGAACGAATGGAATTACGATAAATTCCTTTCGGTTTGCGCAAGGTTAAGAGCCGCGATGGACGCGAACACCAATCCCGAACTCGGCGCGGGTAAAGATTGTATTCCGTTAGACGCGAGTATGACTTTCAACGCTTCTTATTTGTCGTGGATAAACCATTTCGGCGGCGCGCTCGTCGAAACCAACGGCACTACGAAATCGGTTAATTTCATAAGCGACAATATGCTTGACGCTTATCTTTCGATATACGACCTTATTCATAAGAAATATATAGCGTCTTGGACGGAAAAGGCGGAAAAGACTTTCGACTCTGTTATGGCGGCGATGAAGATAGACGTCAGACCCGGCGTTCCTACTATACCTACCAACGACAGCGGTATAGACATAGACTTTTTACCTTTGCCACTTGATCAGGTCGGTATAGGTTGCAGCGGCTATGCTATTTCCAAAATGGCGAAAGAAAGAGTCAGCACTTCCGCGCTCAACACCAAAAAACTTTCTAACGAAGATTACGCTTTCGATTTCTTGAAGTTCATCGTTTCCGCAGAAGGACAGAGGTTAGGCGCTAAAATGGGTAGCATCATACCCGTTCTCAAATCGCTTGCCGAAGACGAGAGTTGGACGGCGTACAGAAGCGCGGATCTTAATCACGCGGCGTTCGTTTCCTATCCCGAAAAAGACTTTGACGTAAACGTATACCGTGATTTTGCCCCCGACGCGCAGGGGATCATCCTTGATAACTGGAGCAAAGTCATAGGTAAAGTTTTGCAGGAAGGCAGTTATAGCGGCGGGAAGGCGAGTATTAAATCGATTTTGGAGCAATTTCAGCAAAAAGTAAGCGGCTTTACCGCATAACGTTTTTCAGGGGATAAAAAATGAAGTTGTCGTATCGTTTAAGAAAAGACTATCTTGGGATATTGTTCGTATTGCCCGTAATTTTGGGGCTTGCGATATTTACCTTTATCCCTATGGGAACGTCTTTGATAAACAGTTTTCAGGTATGGACGGATTTTTACAACGGAGCGACGGAATTCAGTTTCGATAATTACGTTAAAATATTCAGCGGCGGGGACTCGATATTCGTAAATTCTCTGTTGCAGACGCTTTTGTTTACCGCTTTGGATATTCCGATAAGAATGACTTTATCGTTTTCTCTTGCGCTTTTTCTGTTCAAAGACAGAACGGGGGTAAAATTCATAAGAGTTTTATGCTACGTTCCCGTAATTATTCCTACCGTCGTCAGCGGCGTTTTATGGAAAAACATAATGAATACGGGGAACGGGTATCTGAACCTTATTCTCGCCGGACTCGGCATGGAAAAAGTCGCGTTTTTCAGCAACGAAACGGCTTTGGTCTCTTTCTTATTCGTAGGTATGTTCGGTATCGGAAGTTCTATGATTCTTTGGATATCGCAACTTAAAAACATTCCAAAGACCGTATACGAAGCGGCGGATATCGAAGGCGCGAGCCGTGTGCAATCGTTATTTAGAATAACTCTTCCGCTGTGCGGACCTACGATATTTTACGTTCTTATAACGAGTATAATCGGAACTTTGCAGGTCTTCGACCTTGCGTATATGTTCTACGACTCCACGAACGATTCGATATACTTCCTTGTAGTGTATATTTATCATCTGGCGTTCGGCAGTATAGGTGCGGATATAAATATGAAATACGCGTGCGCTCTTTCATGGGTATTGTTTGCTATGATAGCGTTCCTGTCCGGGCTTGTGTTTATGTGTAAAAAATGGGTTATTTACGGTGAGGACTATGCGTAAGAAATCTTCTGCACTTTGGTACGTTTTTGCCGTTATATTGATCTTGATATTCTTATTCCCGTTCTGCGTAATGGTTTTAAGAAGCCTTATGCCCGATATCGACGTGTGGAGATATCCCACATTATTGCCGTCGAGTCCGAGTTGGGAAAACTATTATAATAAAGAGATAATGCCCAACCTTTTGGGACAGTTTTTCAATACCATGACGGTTGCTGTATTAAGTATTATCGGAACGGTGGTCTCGGCGTTTTTATGCGCTTACGGGTTTGCAAAGGTGCATTTTAAATTCAAATCCATAATTTTCGCAGTGACGATGGCGTCCACGATGCTTCCGAGTATTACTATGCGTATTCCGTTATATATGATCTATTCGGACATAGGTTGGACCAGCGGTACGTTAAAACCGCTCATCGTTCCCGCGTATTTCGGCGGCGGCGCTATGAATATCCTTTTGATAATTCAATTTATCAAGGGTATTCCTAATTCTGTGTTGGAGAGCGCGAGGATAGACGGAGCAAACGAACTTGTCTGTCTTTTCAGGATAGTGTTGCCCAACTGTTTGCCCATCGCGACTTTGGTTTGTGTCAATACTTTCTTGGGCGTGTGGAACGATTATTCTTCCGCGCTGACGTTTTTAGCGGACAGCGAAGAAAAATGGACTTTGGCGCTCGGACTTTATAAACTTACGGCGGGGTATTATAACGACGACGGATACGTGTTCTGGATCAACCGTCAGATGGCGATCGGCGTTATGATGTGCATACCGTCTATGGTAGTCTTCGGGATCTTCCAGAAGTCTCTTATTGAAGGCGTTGCGATAAGCGGCGTTAAAGCATAATTATTCGGGGGGTTATATGGTTATTAAAAGAAGTAACTTGTTTATTGCTTTCTTATCTTTTATACTGGTTCTAAGTGCTGCGTTATTCGGACTTACGGGTGGTTTTTATACCGCTCACGCGGCTGATTTTACCGTAACCGGTTTTTCGTATAGCAGCGTATATAATAGCGAGTTATATTTATTCCAGATCGACGTTTCGTGTACGCTTACCAAAAACGATTTGGATAATTTTAACGTCGCCGACGTTACAGATTACGTGGAAATAAACGGTAAATCGGTAACCGAATGGAATAGTGATTATATCGACGTAGCGAGATCGGACTGGGCTTTTCCCGATCTTTCTCCGTGGAACGAAACGGGGTTTTATAATCATAGACCTATCGTTTTAAGAAGTACGAAAAATTCCGTCCGTTTGTTTTTGCACAGAAACCTTTATTCCGCTATTGTAACGGCTTTCGGAAAGATGACCGTGCAAATTAAAAGCGGTATGTCAGCACAAGGCAATACCCTTTCCGCGGACAGTGCAAAATACAAAGTTATCGAAACGGCCGGCGTTCCTTCCGGCGCGGAAGTGATGCCCGACGGTCCGGAAATTACCGAATTCGATATAACGGCACAGACTTTTATCAGGAATTTCGACGTAGAAAACGAACTTAAAAAAGTTTACGTGGATTGCGGGGCGGGCGTTTCTATGCCTAAAATTGATTTTCACGCGATAGACAGCGACGATTATAAATATATAGCCGATTATATTGCGATAAACGGTAAGACAATCACGGAAATCAACGCGACGACCGACACAACGGGTTGGACGTTTACCAAGTTCCCGTCAACAGCGGCGGATAAATACAAACTGCCGATAATATTGTATATCCCCGAAAATCAGAATTATATCGAATTAAGAATACACGAAAATTATTACGATGCGCTTGAGGGTAATATGACGGTTGCCGTTTTGGCAGG
>JAGAEX010000054.1 GCA_017612915.1 Clostridia bacterium
AGGTAAAAACGCCTAAATGATGCACCCCTTTGCCTCTACAAATCGGAATTTGATTATCTCTTTTTATAAATCACAAGTTCGGGATTCTCGCCGTTTTCCTCATACGTGCAGATGAGAAGAACGTCCATATTCGCGGCGATTCCGACGCATCTGCCACCGGATCCGCATTCAAGCTGACTGCCGAGATAGGTCTGGTTATCGTCAAGGAATTTCACTTTTTCTCCGTTTGGAAGGGTGTATTCCATATTAACATATTCGCCCGGTAGCACGTTCAAATCCTCAACCTTGGGCAACCCTTCCATTTGCAAAAGCGTGTTGAATTCGTGGATCAACTGCTTTTTAAATTCTTCAAACTTTTCTTTTCCGCCAACTGCGCCGTATTGTTTCCAGGCGTCAAGTTTGTATTCACCGTCGGCATAGCACCATTTGCAATATTCCTCGTTAAAATCGCCATCGGTTTCGCGGCTCATATTATCGTCTTCAAGAGGCATTCCGCAACATTTGCAAACCAACTCTCTCGGAGAGCCGAGGAGCGTATTGATCGACACGTCAAACAGTTTTGAAAGGAGTTTGAGCGTTTCCGTATTCGGGATCGTTTCGCCGGTTTCCCAGCGTGAAACAGCTTGTCTTGTAACAAATACCTTTGCCGCAAGCTCCTCCTGTGAAAGACCGGTTTTTGTTCTGAGCTCCAGAATAACGTCTTTTGTTTCCATATAATCACCACCTCGTTGATATTGATTATACTATATCATAAACGGTTTATGTTTGCAAGAAACTTGCTGTTGCTTATTATACATGAACAGTATTGATTACGCTATAGTGAAATCGCGGCGTTGCCGCGGTGAAATCCTCGGGCAAAGCCCTCGGGTGAAATCGAGTCTTCGCCTCGGTGAAATTAAATCCCCCCCCCGCCGTCGAGGCGGATTTCAGTCACGAAGGGATTTAACCGCCCGTCAGGGCGATTTCACCCGTCCGTAAGGACGGATTTAGTTGAAAGAACCGTGATTTGTTTACCAAATCACGGTTCTTTCTTGGTGCACTCGACGGGAGTCGAACCCACAGCCTTCGCCGTCGGAGGGCGACGCTCTATCCGATTGCGCTACGAGTGCTACTATGCGCCGATAAATCAGCGCTTGTTTATAAATTTATTGCTCTTCTTCCTGCGGCTGCTTTACGAAAACTTTAACTTGTAAAACACGCTTAACGGTCGCTTTTACTATCTCTGTTTCAAGATTTAAATATTCAAACTTAAAGCCCGTTTTAGGGATTTCCCCTATTCTTTCTATTATCCAGCCGCTTAAAGTCGTCGTATCGAATTTTTCTTCTTCGCCCGACAGCCCGAAATGCTCGAAAAATTCCGACAGCGGAACGCCCGCGTCAACGAGTGTACAGCCGCTCGCGTTTTTAAAGTAATTTATCTCTTCGTCGTGCTCGTCCCATATCTCCCCGACGAGTTCTTCTAAAACGTCTTCCAAAGTGATTATGCCCGCCGTTCCGCCGTACTCGTCCAGAACGACCGCGATATGCACCTTTTTCTTCTGCAACTGTTTTAAAAGGTTGGATATCTTGATATGCTCGGTGGTAAAGACCGCCGGTTGCATTATTTGCTTTATATCTTTAACGCCTTTAAGGTACGCCGCGAAAAAGTCCTTTTCGTGGATAGTTCCGATTATGGAGTCTATCGTGCCGCTGAATACCGGAAGTCGCGAATACCCTTCTTTATCGAAGGCTTTTTTGACGTCTTCCATCGTCGAGTCTTTGCTTACCGCGGCTATATTGACTCTTGGAACCAAAATATCGCCCACTTCAACGTCGTCAAACTCTATTACCGAACGGATAAGTCGGGTTTCGTCCTTTCTTATCGTACCGTCTTCTTCCGCTTCTTCGACGACGGTCATTATCTCTTCTTCGGTGATCTTGTCTTCGCCCTTTATCCTGAAAATCTTGCCGACCAGCCATTTCCAGCCGCCGAATATCACGTTAAACACGTACAATATCCAGAAAAAGAAAACGGTCAACGGATAAAAGGTCATCGCGAACTTTTCCGGGTGCGCGGACGCTAAAAACTTCGGCGTTATCTCGCCGAACAAAAGTACGGCGACGGTTATTACCGCTGTGGATACGACCGACGGATCGGCGTTCGTTCCCGCTAAAATTTTTGTGAAAAACACTGCGGCGACAGTCGCCGTAGTGATGTTTACGATATTGTTTCCGACGAGTATCGTCGATAGCAATTTATCGAATTTGTTTTCCGCAAGATCAAGGGTTTTTGCGGCGCGTTTATTGCCGTTAGACGCCAACGCGCGGAGTTTTATCCTGCTCGAAAGCGAGTACGCGGTTTCCGCCGCGGAAAAAAAGCCCGACAGAAGGATCAAGACTATTAAAGCGATAAGTAGCGGAACGGAGCCTTCCGGCATATTTCCCCCCTTAAACTGGATATAGTGATATAATTATATAGAAAAACGCAAAAAATATCAAGTAATTTAGTATAATTGCCCGTAAACTTGTATTTTAAACGAAATTGTGCTATTATTTTATGTATAAAATCTTTGAAAGGTATTTATGAAAACGGTCGTCGTAGGTATGAGCGGCGGTGTGGACAGTTCGGTCGCCGCGCTTTTACTTAAACAACATGGCTTTAACGTAATAGGGCTTTATATGAACAACTGGGAAGAGACCGACGAGTGCGGCGCTTGCACGGGCGAAGAAGACTTCGCCGACGTTCGCCGCGTCGCAAATAAGATCGGTATCCCTTACTACTCGGTAAACTTTGCCAAGGAGTATCTTGACAGGGTGTTTTCCTATTTCTTAAAAGAATACTCTGCGGGAAGAACACCGAACCCCGACGTTTTATGCAACCGAGAGATCAAATTCAAGGATTTCAAAGAAAAAGCGAAAGAACTCGGCGCGGATTATATCGCGACGGGGCATTACTGCGATATACTGCACGAAAACGGCGTGCATTACTTATTAAAAGCCAAAGACCAAAGTAAAGACCAGACCTATTTTTTAAATCAACTTTCGCAAGAGCAGTTAGACGGCGTTTTATTCCCTTTGGGCAAACTCGACAAGTCGGAAGTGCGAAAAATCGCCGTGGAAAACGGGCTAGCGACCGCCGCTAAAAAGGATTCCACGGGCATTTGCTTTATCGGCGAAAGAAATTTCCGCAACTTTTTGTCTAAATACCTGCCCGCGAAAAAAGGCGACATTATAACCGCCGACGGTAAAAAGATAGGCGAACATATGGGGCTTATGTACTACACTTTAGGTCAGCGCCGCGGACTTAATATCGGCGGGCAGAAAGGCGACGACGGCGGGCGGTGGTTCGTTATCGAAAAGGACCTTGTAAACAATATTCTTTACGTCGCGCACGGCTCGGAAGAAAGATTGTACAGCAAAGGTTTAATAATGAACGCTGTAAATTGGATACCCTTTGCCCCGAAAGAAAAAGAGTTCCATTGTACGGCGAAATTCCGCTACCGCCAGCCCGAACAAGGCTGCACGGTCAAGATATGCGACGGGTTTATACAAGTGAATTTCGACGAAAAACAGCGCGCCATAACCGAAGGGCAATTTGCGGTGTTTTATCAAGGCGACAAGTGTATCGGCGGCGGCGTTATCGAAAAGGCGATATTTTAACTAAACGGGTATATATACAGAACTCCCGCGTCAAGGCTTTGGCGCGGGAGTTATTTTATTTTATTATTTAGTCGTAGATCGGGAATTTTTCGCACAGAGCGATGACTTCCTTCGTTATCCTGTCCTTAACGCTATCGAAGTCTGTAGCTATCTCGCGCATCCAGACGGCGATCTTTTTCATTTCGTCTTCTTTAAATCCGCGCGAAGTAACGGCGGGAGTTCCCACCCTTATACCGCTCGTAACGAAAGGCTTTTCGGGATCGTTCGGGATAGCGTTTTTATTGACGGTGATATGTACTTCGTCGAGCCGCTTTTCCATTTCCTTGCCCGTGATGCCGAACGGCCTTAAATCTATAAGCATAAGGTGATTGTCAGTACCGCCCGAAACTATCTTAAAGCCTTCTTTTATAAGTTCCTTACTTAACACCTGTGCGTTTTTAACTATTTGTTTCTGATACTCTTTAAACTCCGGTTTTAACGCTTCGCCGAGCGCGACCGCTTTTGCGGCGATTATGTGCATTAACGGTCCCCCTTGCGTTCCGGGGAATACCGCTTTATCTATTTTTGCGGCGAGTTCTTCTTTGCAAAGTATAAGTCCGCCGCGCGGGCCGCGAAGAGTTTTATGCGTGGTGGTCGTAACGACGTGCGCGTACGGCACGGGGCTTTGGTGAAGTCCTGCCGCGACCAGTCCCGCGATATGCGCCATATCTACCATAAGATAAGCGCCCACTTCGTCCGCGATCTCCCGCATTTTCTTAAAGTCTATCGCGCGGGAATATGCCGACGCGCCCGCGATTATCATTTTGGGCTTGCACTCTTTCGCGATCCTTAACACGTCGTCGTAATCTATCTTTTCCGTTTCGTCCGACACGCCGTACGGCACTATATTGAAATATTTACCCGAAATATTGACGGGAGAGCCGTGAGATAAATGTCCGCCGTTAGCAAGATTTAAGCCCATTACCGTGTCGCCCGGCTCAACAAGCGCGAAGAATACGGCAAGGTTTGCGCTTGCGCCCGAGTGGGGCTGAACGTTGGCGTGCTCCGCGCCGAACAGTTTTTTAGCCCGCTCTCTCGCTATGTTTTCGACGATATCTACGAACTGACAGCCGCCGTAATAGCGTTTAGCGGGAAAACCTTCGGCGTACTTGTTGGTAAGCACCGTACCCGCGGCGAGTAAGACCGCTTTAGAAACTATGTTCTCCGACGCGATGAGTTCTATATTGTGCTGTTGGCGCTTTAATTCAAGATCGCACGCGTCGTACACTTCTTTATCGTATTGTTCAAGTTCTTCAAAAAAGTTCTTCATATATGTCTCCTAAAAATTTTTGCTTATCAGTGATGGAAAAGCCTGATACCCGTAAACGCCATTACCATATCGTATTTGTCCGCGGCTTCTATAACGAGATCGTCCCGAACGCTGCCGCCCGGCTCGACGACGAACTTTACGCCGCTCTTTGCTGCCCGCTCGATATTGTCCGAAAAGGGAAAGAAGGCGTCCGACGCGAGAGTTACGCCTTTCACCGTCTTTAAGTACGCCGCCTTTTCTTCGCGGGTAAAGGGTTTGGGTTTTTCCGAAAAATATTTTTGCCAATTTTCTAAAAGATCCGGGTAATCGTCGTCCGATAAATACAGGTCTATTATATTGTTTTTGTCGGGGCGACCGATATCTTCCGCAAATTTAAGCCCGAGCACCCTTTCGCTTTGGCGTAAGTTCCAAAGGTCTGCTTTACTTGCCGCTAAACGGGTACAATGTATTCTCGACTGCTGCCCCGCGCCCACGCCGATAGCCTGTCCGTCAAACGCGAAACACACGGAGTTCGACTGTGTGTATTTAAGAGTGATCAAAGCGATCACCATATCTTCCGCTTTATCTGTCGGGAGGTCTTTATTCGCCGTAACGATATTCGTCAACAGGCTTGCGTCTATCTTAAAGTCGTTTCTGCCCTGCTCGAAAGTGATGCCGAAGACCTGCTTGCGCTCCGTTTTTTCCGGCGTATAATTTTCGTCGATTTTTATTATATTGTACACGCCTTTACGCTTTTGCTTTAAAATTTCCAGCGCGCCGCTCGTGTAAGACGGGGCGATTATACCGTCCGACACTTCGCGCGAAATTATTCTTGCCGTAACTTCGTCGCACTCGTCGGACAGCGCGATAAAATCCCCGAAAGAAGACATCCTGTCCGTTCCCCTTGCCCTTGCGTAAGCGCACGCTATCGGCGAATCGTCAAGCCCTTCGATATCGTCTGCAAAACAGGCTTTTTTCAGTTTTTCCGGGAGCGGTTTTCCGACGGCGGCGGAAGTCGGCGAAACGTGCTTAAAAGACGTCGCCGCGACTTTACCCGTCGCTTCCTTTATTTCTTTGACGAGTTGCCACGCGTTAAGAGCGTCCAGAAAATTGATATACCCCGGCCTGCCGTTCAGGATTTCAACGGGGAGATCTTTGCCGTTTGCCATAAAAATACGCGCGGGCTTTTGGTTGGGGTTACAACCGTATTTCAAGGAATATTCGTTCATCGTTATTTTCCGTTTTTATTTATAAGTATATCGTCTTGCTTTCCCGTCTTTAAATCGATAAATCTGACGAAAAGCGAAATTTTATTTTCGCCGTCCAACGCGTTCCAGATCTCTTCCGCAAACGATTTAATATCGTTCGGTATCTTTACCCTTTCGGGCTCGCCGACAAAGGTGGGCAAAGGATCGCCGTCTGTTATATAAGTGTGTATAAAATGCCCCGCGCCCGCTATCGGCGAATAGGAAAAAGTAAACCGATCACACGCAGAACCCTTTTCGTCCGCGGACTTTAAAATACTCATCTCGTAATCAAAGTCGCCGTTCGTGAAATTGACTATCCCGCTTATTCTCGGCGTGAAATTGGGGGCGTCGGGCTCGAACTTTCGCGTCTTTAACGCTTCCGCAAAACTTTTCCCCGACTTTAAACCGTCGAAAATCGTGTCGGTATGATCGCCGTTCGTTACGATAAGGCGGTTATCCGACTGCGTTACCGCGCGATAAATGATCAGACTCGGATCGACGACTTTTGACTCGTCGAAAGGCTCGGTAAACACGTCGCCGCACCTTTTTACAAAAACGCGGTTACGACTGTTGGCGCTTCTTCCCATAATAAAATAGGCGACGACGGCGCTGTTGCCGTCTTCGCTTTTACCGATTATTATGCCGCGACCGACGTAAGGATTGCCTTTTATAAGGTCTGAAATTCCGTGCGCTGTATAAACGTTCATTATTCTCCGTAAAAAAGGACGTTTTTCGCTATTATTATAACAGTAAACTCGTTCAAAGTCAATTACGAAGGCGACGCAAATGTACTTTTTACAGGCTTTTGCGATTATTTTTCCTTTTTTGTGGTATAATTTTTATAGGACATCGTACACATTATGAAACAGAGAAAACTAAACGTCGCCGCACTCGTTATCAATCTAACCGTGTTTATACTTACGGCGTATTCCGTGGCGCACAATTTCAGACAAGATATCGTTCGTATCCCCGAAGAAGTAAACGGACACTATCTTACAGACTTTACGGGGATATACTCTTTCCGATACTTTACGTCTTTATCAAACGTTTTCGCCGCGATAGCGTCGGCGATAACGCTTTGTTTTAACGTAAAAAACGTAATAAACGGCGAATATTCCTTCCCGAAATGGGTAACGATATTAAAATACACGGCGACTTGCACCGTTGCGCTTACCTTTTTCACCGTCGCGCTGTTTTTAAGCCCTCTTATGGTGTATTACGGCAAAAGTTATTTCACGCTTTTTAAGGGGAACGGCTTTTTCTTTCATTTTCTTCTGCCTGCGCTTTCTATCGCCTGCTTTACTATGTTTGAGAAATCGCCCGTCTCTTTTAATAACACTTATATCGCCGTTTTGCCCGCCGTCGCGTATTCTATCGTATATATGCTTATGGTGGTATTTAATATCTGGCCGGACTTTTACAGTTTCACCTTTAACGAACGGTTCTGGACGCTGCCTATAACCATAACGGCGATTTTCGCTATTTCTTACGGAATTTCCGTCGTTATTTACTTTATGCATAAAAAAATAAAAGTCGTAAAATAATATTGAATTTTTAAAAGTATTTGCGCCGAAGCGATATCGCTTCGGCGCAAGTTTCTTTTTTTGATCTTTAATTTATCTCCGTCATTTTCTCGGGGTGGAACACTTCGTCAAATTGTTCCGCGGTCATAAACCCGAGTTTTACACAGGCTTCCTTTAAGGAAATATTTTCTTTATAAGCGAATTTCGCGGTCTTTGCCGCGTTGTCGTAGCCTATAAAAGGACTTAACGCGGTAACCGTCATAAGCGACTCGTTAAGATTTTCGCGCATCTTTTTTTCATTCGCTTTTATCCCCGACGCACAGTTACGGTTAAAAGAATTTATTCCGTCCGCAAGAAGGTTTACCGACTGCAAGAAGTTATAAATTATAACGGGCATAAACACGTTGAGTTCAAAGTTCCCTTGCGACGCCGCCACCCCTACCGCGGTATCGTTCGCAATTACCTGCACCGCGACCATCGTCAACGCTTCGCACTGCGTAGGATTGACCTTGCCGGGCATAATGGACGAGCCGGGCTCGTTTTCTGGGATCGTAATTTCCCCTAATCCCGTGCGCGGGCCTGACGCAAGCCACCTGACGTCGTTTGCGATCTTCATTAAATTCGCGGCGAGCGCTTTTAACGCCCCGTGCGAAAAGACCAACGCGTCTTTACTTGTAAGCGCGTGAAATTTATTCTTCTCCGTCGTAAACTTTTTGCCCGTTATCTCGCTTACCGCTATCGCGACTTTTTCCGCAAAGCCTTTGGGAGCGTTTAGCCCCGTTCCGACCGCAGTGCCGCCCAAAGCAAGGCAAGAAAGTTTTTTTACGGACAGCGAAAGCATCTCTTTCGTTTCGGTGAGCATCGCCTTCCAGCCGCTTATCTCCTGCGAGAAAGCGATAGGCACGGCGTCCTGCAAATGCGTTCTGCCGCTTTTTATAACGCCTTTATTTTCTTTTTCCAGCCTGTTAAAAGTCGCTATAAGCCCGTCCATCGCGGGGATAAGTTTATTCTCTGTCGCGATAACCGCCGCAATATGCATCGCCGTCGGAAAAGTGTCGTTGGAACTTTGCGACATATTCACGTCGTCGTTGGGGTGCAGAAGTTTTTTGCCCGCTATCTCGTTACCGCGGTTTGCAATGACTTCGTTGGCGTTCATATTGGACTGCGTGCCTGAACCCGTCTGCCACACGACGAGCGGAAAGTGCTCGTCGAGTTCACCGTTTAAAACTTCGTCCGCCGCTTTTACTATCGCGGCACACTTCTCGTCGGATAGTTTACCGAGAGCGTTGTTGACGTTTGCCGCCGCCTTTTTAAGTATCCCGAACGCGTGCGTTATCTCTCTCGGCATTATTTCGCCGCCGATCTTGAAGTTTTCAAAACTTCTTTCCGTCTGCGCGCCCCAATATTTGTCCGCGGGAACTTTTATTTCCCCGAAAGAATCTTTTTCAATACGATAATCCATCGTTTTCCCCTGCGGTTTTTATTTTTCTTTCGTCAAAAATTCGTCAATGGCTTTCGCCGCGACCTTGCCCGCGCCCATAGCCGAAATAACGGTAGCGGCGCCCGTGACCGCATCGCCGCCCGCGTAAACGCCCGTTCTCGAAGTAAGCCCTTCTTCGTTGACAATTATCCCGCCGTGATCGTTGACGATAAGCCCTTCGGTCGTATTTTTAATGAGCGGGTTGGGCGACGTTCCTATCGCCATTATCACCGTATCGACGTCCATCGTGAATTCCGAATTCTCTATCGGAAGGGGACGACGGCGACCTTTTGCGTCCGGTTCGCCGAGTTGCATTTTTATACACTTCATACCCGTTACGAACCCGTTTTTCATATCGCGCGGATTTTCGGGATTACGGTAGCCCAGAATTTCCACGGGATTACACAAAACTTTAAAGTCTATGCCTTCTTCCTGCGCGTGTTCCACTTCTTCGCGCCTTGCGGGAAGTTCGTCCATAGAACGCCTGTAAACTATATAAACTTTTTCCGCGCCGAGTCGTAGCGCCGTTCTTGCCGCGTCCATAGCGACGTTACCGCCGCCGCAGACGGCGACTTTTCCGCCTTTCATAATAGGAGTGTCGGGATCATCACGGTATGCTTTCATCAAATTACTGCGGGTTAAAAACTCGTTGGCGGAATACACCCCTTTAAGCGATTCGCCCTTTATACCCATAAAGTTCGGAAGCCCCGCGCCCGAACCGATAAACACCGCTTCGTAGCCGAGTCCGAAAAGTTCGTCCACGGTAAGAGTTTTGCCGATAACGACGTTGGTTTCGATATCGACGCCCAAAGCCTTTAATCCGTCCACTTCCTTTTTGACGATGCTTTTAGGAAGTCGGAATTCGGGAATACCGTAAACGAGAACGCCGCCCGCCGTATGGAGTGCTTCGAACACGGCGACTTTATAGCCTTTTTTTGCAAGGTCGCCCGCGCAGGTAAGTCCCGAAGGCCCTGAACCCACTATTGCAACCTTATGACCGTTGAATTCGGGCTTTTCTACCTTTTCGCTATTATGCTCGTTATGATAGTCGGCGACGAAACGCTCGATCCTGCCTATACCTACCGGCTCGAACTTAATACCGAGCGTACACCTTTGTTCGCACTGTGTTTCCTGCGGGCAGACCCTGCCGCACACCGCCGGAAGAGAAGACGATTTAGCTATCACCTTGTACGCGCCTTCAAAGTCGCCGACCTTTACGAGCGCTATAAAGTCGGGAATCTCGACATTAACGGGACACCCCGTTACGCAGGGACGGTTTTTACAGTTTAAACACCTTGCCGCCTCTTCTTTTGCGACCTCCGCCGAGTATCCGAGCGCGACTTCGTTAAAATTATGCGCCCTGTCTTTCGGCGCTTGCGTCGGCATTTCGTGTTTTTTCGTAATTATAGCCATTTTTGCCCCCTTACGCCTTTTTGAATAAATTACAAGTCTCTTCGCGAGCCTTTCTTTCAAAGTCCGAGTACATAAAGTTTCTTGACATCGCTTCGTCGAAATCCACTTCGTAACCGTTAAAATCAGGTCCGTCCACACAGGCGAATTTTGTTACCCGCTTGCCGTCATGCGTTAAAGTCAACCGACAGCCGCCGCACATACCCGTTCCGTCTATCATAATGGGATTCATAGATACCGTACAGGGTACGCCGTATTCTTTCGCCGTCAAAACGACGAATTTCATCATGATCAAAGGCCCTATCGTGATTATCATATCGAACTTTTCGCCGCTTTCTAACATCTTTTTAAGCGGGACGGTCACGTTGCCCTTTTCTCCGTAAGTGCCG
>JAGAEX010000055.1 GCA_017612915.1 Clostridia bacterium
AAATCAAAGAAAATAAAAATATTTACAATAAAAAAAGGGTTTTGGAAAAATTTTTCGTATTATAATATGAAAAAACAATTTTCAGCGTAAAACGACGGGGGGAAAGGTAATGAAAGACAAAACTATTAAAATAGAAGAAATGTTTTTATCGCCTTACGCCGTAAAGTCCGTGGATACGGTAGGCAGGTTAAAACCCGAACCGCCGTGTCCCATGCGTACCCCTTTTCAGCGGGACAGGGACAGGATAATACATTGTAAATCTTTCCGTCGCTTAAAGAACAAAACGCAGGTGTTTTTCTCGCCCGAAGGCGACCATTACCGCACGCGGCTTACTCATACTCTTACGGTAGCGCAGATCGCAAGATCTGTTTCGCGCGCCCTTTCGCTTAACGAAGACCTTACCGAAGCGATAGCGCTCGGGCACGATCTCGGGCATACACCTTTCGGACATTCGGGGGAGCGGATCTTAAATAAACTTAACCCCAACGGCTTTTCGCACAACAAACAGTCGGTAAGGGTGGTCGATTATCTCGAAGAAGACGGAAAAGGGCTTAATCTTACCCGCGAAGTTGTTGACGGCATACTTAATCACAAATTGGGTTGTACGCCCAAGACGCTCGAGGGTATGGCGGTGAACTATGCCGACAGGATAGCCTACATAAATCACGATATAGACGACGCTATCCACGGCGGATTCATAACGGCTGACGATTTGCCCAAAGCCGCCGTCGATGTTTTAGGCACCACTTCGAGCGAACGGATAAACTCTATGATATTCGCTATCTACCGCGAAAGCGACGGTAAGGATTTCGTCAGAATGGCGGAAGCGGAAGAAGGCGCGATGGATATTCTTCGCAACTTTTTGTTTGACCGTGTGTATAACGATATAACGTTCAGAACGCAGGAGAGCAAGGCGGAGCGGATGCTCGGCGCGCTGTACGCGTATTTTACGGAGCACACCGAAAAACTTCCCGAATTTTACATAAAAGAACTGATAAATACGGATAAAGATACTGTGATATGCGACTATCTTTCGGGTATGTCGGACGGGTACGCCGTAAAGGTGTTTTCCGAGTTGTTTATTCCGGATAAGTGGGAAATTACTTAAACGATGAAAGGATTCGATCTTAAATTTCTTGAAGAATTAAAATCCAAAAACGATATAGTGGAAGTTATTGGCGGTTATCTTCCTTTGACTCGCAGGGGCAACAGTTTCTGGGGGAAATGTCCTTTTCACCACGAAAAGACGGCGTCTTTTTGCGTGAACGGCACCGATCAGTTTTATTACTGTTTCGGCTGCCATAAATCGGGCGACGTGATAAGTTTCGTCAAAGAAATGGAGTCGCTGGATTTTGCCGGTGCGGTGAAAGTTCTGGCAGACCGCGTAAATATGCGTATCCCCGAATCTTCCGTAAACGACGAAGCGGTAAAAGCGCAAAAACAAAAACGCGATATCCTGTACGCCATCTTAAAGGATTCCGCGCGGTTTTACGCCGCGAATCTGCGTTCGGGCAAATGCCCCGCACACCAAGCGTATATCGAAAAGAGAAAACTTTCGAATGAGATAGTGGACAAGTTCGGTATAGGCGCGTCGCTCGATTACGACGGACTGGTGAAACACCTGTCTGGCAAAGGATATTCTTACGAAAATATGTTTGAAAGCGGCGTGGTCGGAAAGACAGAGCGAAATGGGAGGACTTCCTATTACGACGCGTTGGCGGGCAGGCTTATTATTCCAGTTATCGACGGTTTTAACAACGTCGTGGCGTTCTGCGGACGGATAATCACCGACAGAAAGGACGTCGGCAAATACGTCAATACCAGAGAAACGCCTGTTTTTACCAAGGGCAAAACGCTTTTTAACCTTAATAACCTTAAAAAATTTAAAAACGAACACGGGCTAAACGAAGTTATCATCGTCGAAGGACATATGGACGTTATTTCGCTCGTGCAGGGCGGATTCGACAACGTGGTGGCGAGTATGGGGACTGCGCTCACCAAAGATCAGGCGCGTATATTAAAGCGTTATTCGGACAAGGTCCTAATAAGTTACGACGGCGATTTTGCGGGGCAGAAAGCGGCTGTTCGCGGGCTTGAGATCCTTCGCGACGAAGGTCTGGAAGTCAAAGTCGTCGCTCTTCCCGACGGTATGGATCCCGACGACGTAGTAAAGACGCAGGGCAAAGAAGGGTACGAAAAACTGCTTAAAGAAGCGATGCCGCTCATTGACTTTAAAATAAATATTCTAAAACGCACTTTCGATATCAAGACGGCGGACGGTAAGCGTAAATTCGTCGCCAACGCCATAAAAGTAATAAAGGAAAGCGAATCTGCGGCGGAGCAGGAAGATCTGCTTAAATCCGTTCGCGATTACACGGGCATAACGCTCGAAGCGTTGAAGCGCGACCTTGAAAATACAGAGATCGCCGCGCCCGAAGTTCATACGGCTGAATCTACGGAAGTCGGCGGCACGGAAGATAAGACCACGACGGCGGGGCGTTACGTACTTTATTCAATGCTTTTTTATAAGCCATACGCCGAGATCGACGACCTTAACGAGATAGATTTTTTACTGCCGGAGCATAAAAGGATAGCCGAATATATCGTCTATTGCAAAGACGAAAATACCGTAATGCGCTTTAACGATCTGTACAGTATTTTTGACGAAGAGTCTTACGCGGAACTCGATATAATCGCGCGGCTTTCGTCGGACGAGCGTGCGAGATTCGACACGGAAACCTACTATTTCGATTGTCTGAAAACGCTTAAAATATATTCGCTCGATCAAAAATTGGCGATCCTGAACTCGCGGTTCAAATCGGAGACGGACGCCGATATCAGAAAGAGCATTATTCAGGAAATAAATCGCGTTATTATGAAACGCAAAGAATTAAATTAAAAAATTTTCCGCGAAAAAATTTCGGTCGCGGTATTTTCACGGGAGGAAATTGAAATGGAAGAACAAGAGTTAAGTATCACCGAACTTGAAAAACTTGAAAAAGCCATCTTGGAAGAAGAGAAGACACCCCTTTCAGACGACCTGCTCAAATTGGTTTCTGATATAAGTCTGGAATACAAGGCTAGCGGGACGATGACAACGTCGCAACTTTTCGATAAACTCGACAGGCAGCAAACGACGCCCTATCAACTTGAAGAGATTTACCGTATGCTGGAAAAAGACGGCATCAGGATCATTGACGAGTACGAAAAAGAAGGCGATATCTACGATAAGATACTTCAGGAAGTCAGTATGGACGATCCCGTCAAGATGTATCTTAAAGACATCGGCAAAGTTCCGCTTTTGCAGCCCGAAGAAGAGACCGAACTCGCCAAAAGGATGATGAACGGCGACGAAGACGCAAAGCGTCTTCTTTCCGAAGCCAATTTAAGGCTGGTCGTTTCTATCGCAAAGCGTTATATGGGCAGGGGTATGCAGTTTTTGGATCTCATCCAGGAAGGCAACCTGGGGCTTATGAAAGCGGTGGAAAAATTCGATTATCAGAAGGGATTCAAGTTCTCCACATACGCTACCTGGTGGATCCGTCAGGCGATAACCCGTGCGATAGCCGATCAGGCGCGTACCATCCGTATCCCCGTTCATATGGTCGAAACGATAAACAAACTCGTAAGGGTTTCCCGTAAACTTTTGCAGGAATTGGGGCGTGAGCCGACGCCCGAAGAGATCGCGCTTGAAATGGGCGTAAGCGAAGAAAGGGTGCGCGAGATCCAAAAGATCGCGCAGGATCCCGTATCGCTTGAAACGCCTATCGGCGAAGAAGACGACAGCCGCCTTTCAGACTTTATCGAAGACGAAGGCAGCGCCGCTCCGACCGACGCGGTTTCGTTCACTATGCTTAAAGAACAACTTCTGGGCGTGCTTGACACGCTCACCCCGCGTGAAGAAAAGGTTTTGCGTTTAAGATACGGTCTCGACGACGGCAGACCGCGTACTTTGGAAGAAGTAGGCAAAGAATTCAACGTTACCCGTGAAAGAATAAGACAGATAGAAGCGAAGGCGCTCCGTAAACTCCGCCATCCGAGCAGATCGAAACGCCTGCGCGATTTTCTCGATTGATGACCGAACGTCTTTCGTATATATTTAACGAAATACCGCCTTGCGAAGTTTTTGCGGATATTGCGTGCGACCACGGCTATATAGCGGGCGCGATGCTCCGTAGCGGCAAATGCAGGCGGGCGGTGGTTTCGGATATAAGCGCGAAAAGTCTTAAAAAAGCCGAAGACCTTTTAAGCGATTATATAAATGACGGCAGGGCGCAAAGTTTCGTGTCCGACGGGTTCGATAACGTTCCGCAAGTCGATGTCGCGCTCGTTGCGGGTATAGGCGGCAGGCTCACTATGGATATTCTCGAACGGGCAAAAGCCGCGGATAAACTTCCCGAAACGCTCGTCCTTCAACCGATGAAACACGTCGATAAAGTGCGTTTTTTTGCAGTCGGTATCGGCTATAAGATCGTGAAAGATTTCACGGTGAAATCCGACGGACAGTTTTACGATATAATAGTGCTTAAAAAAGGCAAGGACAGTCTGTCAAGGGAAGAAGCGGAATTCGGCAGGACCAATCTTACCGAAAAGCCGCTCGCTTTCAGAGAAAAAATGCGGTTCGAGATTGATAAAGTGCTTAAATATTTAGAGAGCGAAACGATGACGTACAAGACCCGCGCTTCAATGCTCAAAAAAATAGAAAGGTTAAAAAAACATGTATAGTTTACAGGAATTTTTCGGCGTTTTAGACGGAATAGCGCCCATAAAATACAGCGTTATGCAGATAGAGCAGGAAGGTGCTTACGACAACAGCGGCATACTCGTCAAAATGCACGACAGAGTAAATAGAGCATTGTTTTCGCTCGACCTATCTACTTTTGCGGTGGAAAGGGCAAAACGCTTGAAATGCGACTCGGTGGTAACCCATCATCCTGCGATTTACCTCCCCGTAAAAGCGCTTGATATAACGGGCGATACGGCGGCTGTAGCGCTCGCCGTAAAATACGGTATGAACGTTATTTCTATGCACTTGAATCTCGACGTCGCGAAGGGCGGTATAGACGACAGCCTTTATGCGGGGCTCGGCGGCAAGGAGTGCAGGTTTTTGAACGGACTTGACGAGTTCGCTCACTACGGCAGGGAATTTAAAGTGGATAAAACGCTCGCGGAGTTTAAGAAACATATAAATAAAGAGTTAGGCTCGCAAAAGACGCTCGTGTACGGCAAGCCGAACGCCAAAACGGGCGTGGTCGCGTCATTTTGCGGGGGCGGTGCGGAATTCGCACTGTCTTACGCGCGCGGCGGCGGTGCGGCGGATACTATCGTTACTTCGGATATGCCGCATCACGTATTAAAAGAGTTGACAGAACGCGGCAAACAGGTTATAATTTTAACTCACTACGCGTCGGAAAATTACGGGTTCAAACGATTTTTCGAGGCGGTGAAGGAAAAGGTCTTCGATAAGGTTGAAACGGTTTATTTTGAAGACGAAAAGTTTTTGTAAAGTATCAAAGGAGATTTGTTATGATAGAGCAGTTACTTAAATATCAGGAAGTCGATGCAGGGCTTCGCAAGATAGAAACGGAACTTGCGAGCAGCGACGCGCGTAAAAAAGCGGTTTCGGCGAAAAAATATCTTGAAAGCGTGGACGAAACTGTAAACGGCTTGGACGTAAAGGCGGCGGAACTCGCGCATATTTACGAAAAATTGCAGAACGAGAGCAAAGTGCTTGCCGATCAAAGGGAAGAGTTCGTCGGCGCGTTGGAACACGCGGAAGACGAGAACGCTCTCAATTATCTTTCCAAAAAAGCGGACGAGTTGTATAATAAGGTAAAAAGACTCACGCAGGAAGCGAGTAGGGTAGCGGAAGCGATGCAGGCGGTTTATAAAGAGTACGCGGGCATAAGAAACAATATCAAAGCGGCGCAGGCGCAGTACACCGAAAACGGTAAGATATACAACGAGTTAAAGTCTTCAAAACAGGACGAGCGCACCGCGATAGAAACGGAACTTGCGGGGCTTGAAAAGAACGTAGAGCCCTCGTTGATGGCAAGGTATAAAGCGAAAAGGGCGAATAAGATATTTCCGGTACTGTACGAAGTCAGCGGGAACGTGTGCGGCGCGTGCAATATGGAATTGCCGAAGTCTGTTTTGGCAAGGCTTAAAAACGGCGAAGTTATAGAGTGCGACCAGTGCGGCAGACTTTTATATCTTAAAAAGTAAAACGTAGTCCGTCGCCGAAGATTTTTCGGCGACGGAAGAAAAATTATCGTAAAATTGCTAAAAACATAAAAAACACTTTGACAAAAAGTCGTTTTTATGGTACGATAGCGTAGGTACAGATATAAAGTGCGTTTAAAAGAGCCTGATGTTAAAGAACTGAATAATAAATAATTAAACTTGTAACGTTGGAGAAATACCCAAGTGGCTCAAGGGGCTCCCCTGCTAAGGGAGTAGTATGTGATAAACGTAGCGAGGGTTCGAATCCCTCTTTCTCCGCCAAAAACACCCGACACCAAAAGGTGTCGGGTGTTTTTGTTTGTAGGGTAGTTAAGAGGGATTCGAATTAGGAGCCAGCGAACAAAGTGAGCGTGCTTGCCGTAGGCAAGAAAACAGTCCTGTGGACTGTTTTGCGGGAGGCTCGAGAGAGGCGAATCCCTCTTTCTCTGCCAAGTGAGACCTGACTGAACCTGTAAAAAGGGTGCTTTCAGGTCTTTTCGACCCCGAACAAGCGTGGTGATTTTAGCGGAGAGCGGCTCGCATTTCGATCCTGAAATAACCGACGCTCTGAGCGAGTCGAAAGACGAATTTATCTCGGTAATTAGGTGTTCGAGCGAAACGGTCAAAGCGTAGCGGGTAAAAACCCTTAATAGAAGGAGCAAAATGGCTGGAACGAAATTCGCCGAAACGGCGGCGGTTTTTTACAAATTTGAATGTTGTTTGTAATATTCTGCCGTTTAATTTTTGCATATTCCTAAAAGTTCAAAGTATTCGGGAAAGCGTTCGGGACGTATAGGCATTACTGGGTGGTTTCTGTCGTCGAAAAACAAAAGCAGCGCGTCTTTTATGCCGTTATATTCCTTAACGAATTTATAGTCTAAAAGTTTGCCGTCTTTTATTAGTTTTTTTGCCGTTCCGTGATAGTTAAAATATTCCACATATTTAGTTTGGATGATTTAGGTATAAAAATAGCCGCCGTGCGAAATTTTTGCACGGCGGCTTAAACTTTAAATCGATTAAAAATCTTTATTTGATTATTTCCTGTCCGCCCATAAACGGTCTTAACACTTCTGGGATAGTAATGGAACCGTCGGCGTTCTGGTATTGCTCGATAATTGCGGGGAATACGCGGCTCGTTGCGAGTCCCGATCCGTTTAAGGTATGTACGTACGCCGTTTTGCCCGTACTGCTGTCGCGGAACTTGGTGTTGTTGCGCCTTGCCTGATAGTCGCGCGCGTTGGATACCGAACTTACTTCTTTATAGATACCCATTGACGGGATATACACTTCGATATCGTAAGTCCTTGCCATAGACGCCGAGCAGTCGCCGGCGGCGAGTTTACTTAGCCTGAAATGCAAGCCGAGTTTATCCATTAAAGAGCAGGCTTTATTTACCAACTCGTCGAACGCTTCGTCGCTCTTGTCGGGGCGGGTGTATTGTACCATTTCCACCTTGTTGAATTGATGTCCGCGTACCATACCGCGTTCTTCGGCACGGTAAGAGCCCGCTTCTTTACGGTAGCAGGGGGTATATGCAAAGAATTTAAGCGGCAATTTCGATTCGTCCAAAATCTCGCCCGAATAAAGGTTGACGAGAGCAGTTTCTGCCGTCGGGAGCATAAATCTGTTCTTTTTGCGGTCGGGATCGACGTCTAACCAGTACACTTCGTCGGAGAACTTGGGGAACTGCCCTGCGCCGAACCCGCAGTTGTAGCCGAGTTGGTGGGGGGGCAGGATAAACTCGTAGCCGTCTTTTAAGTGTTCGGAAATAAAGAAGTTAAGGAGCGCCCATTCGAGCCTTGCGCCTTCGCCGCGATAGAGCCAGAACCCGCCGCCCGAAAGTTTTGTGCCGCGTGCGTAGTCGATAAGCCCTAACTTGGTGCAAAGATCAACGTGGTTTTGTGCCTTAAAGTCAAATTCCGGCATTTTGCCGTAAACTTTTACGACCGCGTTGTTTTCCTTTTCGCCGGGCAAAAGGTCTTCGTCTGGGATATTCGGCAAAACGGCGAGCATATCGAAAACTTTAGTTTCAAGTTCTTTCGCTTTTTCATCGAGTTCCGCTATTTTTTCGCCGAGCGTACGCATTTTGGCGAATATTTCATCCACGGGTTTACCCGCTTTTTTGAGCGCGGGAATTTCCGCCGAAACCTTATTTCGCTCCGCCTTATACCGCTCCACTTCGGAGATGACGGTGCGGCGTTCTTCGTCGGCTTTAAGTATGGGATCGAAATCCACAGTGTAGCCTTTTCTCGCTAAAAGTTCGGTAACGTGTTCCTTTTTTTCCTGAATTCTTTTTAAATCAAGCATTTTTAACTCCGTAAAACAGATTTTTACCAAATACCATTATACAATCTGCCGCGACTAAAATCAACGATTTTGAGCGCGGAAATTTTTTATATGGGTAAATTTTTACGTTCAGAGTAAAATTTTTATAAAATTTACGGCTAATTGAGTTTTTATGGTTGCAAAAACCGACAATTTGGTGATAGAATAATAATGTATAATTATACGCCGTTCGGCGTATTCGCCCGCCCCCGACTTTTCGGTCAATATACGGGCAAAGGTTTTACGAAAATGTTTTTCAAAAGATTACGCGCGGATATAAACGCCGCCAAAAAGAACGATCCTGCGGCAAGAAATAAGTTTGAAATATTTCTTACCTATGCCGGCGTTCACGCACTTTCCTGGCACAGGGTCGCGCACTTTTTCTATAAAATAAAATTAAAACTTCTGGCACGTATAATAAGTCAATGGGCGCGCCATCGCACGGGGATAGAGATACACCCCGCCGCAAATATCGCGGGCGGCGTGTTCATAGACCACGGTTCGGGCGTCGTTATCGGCGAAACCGCCGAAGTGGAAGAAGGCGTCGTCATCTATCAGGGCGCGACGCTCGGCGGCACGGGTAAGGAAAAGGGTAAACGCCACCCGACGGTAAAGCGCGGCGCGATAATTTCCGCGGGCGCAAGGGTGTTGGGCGGTTTTACGGTCGGCGAATACGCCAAGATAGGCGCGAACGCGGTCGTGCTTCGCGAAGTTCCGCCTTACGCCACGGTGGTCGGCGTACCCGCGCACATCGTCAGGATCAACGGTGAAAAGACGCCCGATCTGGAACAGGAAAAGACTGACCCCTTACAGGAAGAACTTTGTAATCTTCAAGGCAAGGTTTACGAATTGCAACAGCAGATAGACGAACTTAAAGGGATTAAAAAAGACGAAAAGGAAGAAAAATAATGGCTATCAGGATTTTCAACACCCTTTCGGGCAGAAAGGAAGAATTTACGCCGATATCCGGTAACAACGTAAATATGTACGCTTGCGGCATAACGGTGTCCGGCGAAGCGCATATCGGGCACGCTTATCAGGCGCTTATTTACGATATAATAAGAAAGTATCTTGAAAAACGCGGCTATAACGTTAAGTACGCGAGAAATTATACAGACGTGGACGATAAGATCATCGCCAAATCCAACGAAACGGGTATTCCCGCAGACAAATACGCCGCCGATATGATAGATAAAATCGACGCGGAGATGAAACGCCTTAAAGTTGACGAGCCTTCCGTTTGGATTAAAGCGACGGACAGTATGGACGACATTATCGCGTTTATTTCCAAACTTGTCGAAAAGGGCTACGCCTATCCCACCGAAAAGGGCGACGTTTATTATTCGGTGGAGAAGTTCCCGTCTTACGGCAATCTTTCGCACAGAAATTTAGAAGACGCGATGAACGGCGTCAGGGTGGATAACGACGAAATGAAACAAAATCCCTTGGACTTTGCGCTTTGGAAATCGGCAAAGCCCGGCGAGCCTTTCTGGCAGTCGCCGTGGGGGAAAGGTAGGCCCGGCTGGCATATAGAATGCTCGGCGATGAACTACAAGACTTTCGGCGAAAGGATAGATATACACGGCGGCGGCAGGGATCTTATCTTCCCGCACCACGAAAACGAAATAGCTCAGTCGGAAGCCTTAACCGGCAAGCAGTTCGTTAAATACTGGATACACAACGGCTTGATAAAGGTCAACGGACAAAAGATGAGTAAGTCTTTGGGCAACAGTCTTTTGCTAAAAGATCTTTTGGACGATTATTCGCCCGAAACGATCAAGTTTGCCCTTCTTTCCACCAACTACCGCGCGGATATAAATATCACCCCCGCCCTTTTCCCCGAAGCGGAAAAGCATTTGGTAGATTTTTATTCGGTGATTAAATCTGCAAAAGAAAAAGGTATCGAACTCGCGGGCGAAAACAAGGAGATAGACGACGCGTTTAACGCCGCTATGGACGACGACTTCAACACCGCGCTCGCGCTTTCCGCGCTGTTCGGATATTTCAAGGCGGCAAAGGCGAAGATCGCGGCAGGCGATATGACCGTCGGCGCCGACCTGAACCAGATAATAAAGACCTATTCGCTTTTGGGACTTTTCGAGACGGACGCGGACGAATTCATAAACTCCGTTAAAGATAAGGCGGAAAGCGAAATTCCGCGGGAAGTAATAGAAATTGCTGAAGAAAGGCTTAATTTCAGAAGAGAAAAGAATTGGGCAAAGTCAGACGAGCTTCGCGACAAGATATCCGCTTTGGGCTACGAGATCAAGGACGCGAAAGACGGCTACACCATAATCAAAAAATAAACTTATTAAAAGGCGAAATTATGATAACTTCTAAACAATTACGCGACAAATGGATAAAATTTTACGAGTCGAAAGGACACTTGAATATCGGCGCGGTGTCTTTAATCGGCGACGGGACGACGGGCGTTATGTTCAACGTTGCGGGTATGCAACCGTTAATGCCTTACCTTCTCGGTAAACCGCACCCTTCGGGAAAGACGCGTCTTTGCAACGTGCAGGGCTGCGTGAGAACGGTCGATATAGACTCCGTCGGCGACGCTACTCACTTTACATTTTTCGAGATGATGGGGAACTGGTCGCTCGGCGACTACTTTAAAAAAGAAAAGACGGCGTGGACTTTTGAACTTTTGACCAAAGAGTTCGGGTTCGATAAGGACAAGATCTGCTCCACGGTGTTTGAAGGCGACGGCGCGGCAAAACGCGATACGGAGACGGCGGAACTCTTAAAATCTCTCGGCATAAAGGAAGAAAATATCTTTTTCCTGCCCAAAAAGGACAACTGGTGGGAATTAGAAGGTACGGTCGGCACGCCTTGCGGTCCTGATAACGAGTGGTTTTATCCACGCGACGGCAAGGGGGACTCTTCCGATTTTCTTACCGGCAACCGCTACGTCGAAATAGGCAACGACGTGTATATGCAGTATAAAAAGACGGCGACTGGCTACGATGAACTTGCCAACAAAAACGTCGATACGGGTTTCGGGCTCGACAGACTTTTGCTCTTTTTAAACGGCTACGACGACGGGTATAAGACCGATCTTTTCAGCGGTGCTATAAAGTATCTCGAAAAGGTGTCGGGTAAAGATTACGACAACGACGAAAAGGCTAAAAAAGCAATGCGTATCATCGCAGACCACACGCGTACTTCGGTAATGCTTATAGGCGACGTGAACGGGATACTTCCGTCCAACACGGGTGCGGGATATATTTTAAGAAGGCTTCTTCGCCGCGCGATAAGATATTGCAGAGATTTAGAGATCGACGCCGCGGAAATGATAGGCGTTGCCAAGATATTTATTGAAGAAGTTTACGGCGAAGCGTACCCCTTGCTTATCGAAAAAGAACGGTATATCCTTGACGAGATCGCAAAGGAAACCAAAAAATTCCAAGCGACGCTCGCCGCGGGAATAAAAGAATTCGATAAATGTATCACGGGTATAGAGCGCAAGAACGCGTTTATGAAGGAAAAAGACGCGGCGTATATCGCCGAAACGGAGATTTCGGGGAAAGCGGCGTTCAGGCTTTACGATACTTTCGGGTTTCCTTTGGAACTTACCAAAGAACTCGCGGAAGAGCGGGGCTTTACCGTTGACGAAAAGGGGTTTGACGAAGCGTTCAAAGTCCATCAGGAAGTCAGTAAGGCGCAGGCGGGATCTGCAAAGGGCGGCTTAACGGAAAGAACGGAAATGACCACGCGCTATCATACCGCGACGCACATTATGCTTGCGGGACTTCGCAAAATGTTCGGCACGAAGACGGAGCAGAAGGGCTCTAACATCAACGAAGAGCGTATGCGTTTCGACTTTAACTGCGACCACAAGATGACCGACGAAGAATTAAAGGCGCTGGAAAAATTCGTCAACGACGCGATAGCGGCGAAGATAGACGTCGTTCGCAGCGAATTGCCCTATAAAAAGGCGGTGGAGGAAGGCGCGTACGGCGTGTTTAATCCGACTTCGCAGGACGAATTAGTTTCTATCTATACGATAGGCGACGTGGACAAACAGATATGCGGCGGTCCGCACGTAAATAACACAGCGGAACTCGGCGTATTTAAAATCACCAAAGAAGAGAGTTCGTCGGCGGGCGTAAGGCGCATTAAAGCAGTTTTACAATAATATAAAAATAATTAAAAAAGCGGGCGGTGCTTTTTCGCACCGCCCGCAACATTTTAAATAATGTATTTGCTATTTTATCACCACCGCGTTTGCGTGAACGCAAATGCCTTCTTCTCTGCCGACGAATCCCAAGCCTTCTAACGTAGTAGCGGAAATGCCGACATTGTCGGACGCTATATTCAGCGCGCTTGCAAGACTTTCGGTTATTGCGGGGATATGCTTTAAAAGTTTCGGTTTTTCCGCCATTATCACCGCGGAAACACTCGTTACCTTAAACCCTTTTTCGCTTATCATACGCAAAACTTCGGCGAGTAGTTTTAAACTGTTTGCGCCTTCATACTTTTCGTCGTTGTCCGGAAACCAGTATCCGATATCGCGCATAGAGCAGGCGGAAAGAATTGCGTCCATAATCGCGTGGGTTAGTACGTCCGCGTCCGAGTGCCCCAAAAGCCCTTTGTCGTGCGATATTTCCACGCCGCCCAGAATCAGTTTTCTGTTTTCTACTAACCTATGACAGTCGAATCCCGTGCCGAATCGCGTTTCGGTTTTTACAACGCAAAAATCTTCGGGGTAGGTGAGTTTTATATTGTTTTTATCGCCCGCGACGAGTTTTAAGTCTCCGAAACTATTTAAATACACTTCGCCGTCGTCGTTAAATGCGGTATCGCCCGCTTTTTCGTAGGCGGCTTTTATATCCGCGGTCTTAAAGCATTGCGGCGTCTGAATAAGATACAGTCCGCTTTTGCCGAGATACCCGGTCGTTTTTCCGTCGTATTTGACGACCGTGTCGCGCGAAGGGATCGCCGCGACTCCGCTGCCGTATTTTATCGCGCTTTCTATGCAGTCTTTTATTATTCTTTCCGTTACGAAGGGGCGCGCCGCGTCGTGTATCAGAACTATTTCGCCCGTCGTCGCTTTAAGGGCGTTTTTTACCGACTCCGTACGCGTAATGCCGCCGCTGACTGTTTTAACGAAATCCGGAAGGAGCGATTTTATTTCTTCCGCATCTTCGGGCTTTGCCGCGACGACGTATTCTTCTATCACCCCCGTAGCGTAAAAAGCGTCGAAAGTTCTTTTAATGCACGCCTTTCCGTCTATTTCGGTAAGAATTTTGTTTTTGTTCTGTTTTGCCCGCTCGCCGCTGCCGCCCGCCGCGAGAATAACGGTTATCTTATCTTTCATCGTTATACCGTATTATATTTATTCCGAAATTATTTCGTACAGGGAAGAAGTTTCTTCCTTTTTTACCGTTTCTTTGACGGCGAGAACGCGCAAAGTTATCGTGCCGCTGTTAAAACCGAGTTCCACTACGTCGCCGACCTTGACTTCGTGGGCGGGTTTGACCGTTTTGCCGTTTATTTTGACTCTTCCGCCCTTTGCCGCTTCTCCCGCGACCGTTCGGCGTTTTAATAACCTTGAAACTTTAAGAAATTTATCTATTCTCATACTTTTTTACTCTGAAAATCGCCTTAAAACAGTGTTTTTTTAAAATTTTTTAAAATCTTTTTCAAATCACTTGACAATCTTGACTTTTTCAGTTAACATAATATAATGCATTAAGATAGGTTAGAATCGACTTTTATTGTTTTTTTTGAGGAAAAACGATAAAAACTGAGTGCGATTTTTGCTGAAAAACGGCAGAAAAGCACGATTGATTCGCCAAAACGGTCAAGATAAAGTAATTATACAACAAAATTTCGGTTTTGTAAACGCCTTGACCAAAGAAATTTTTTAAGGAGTGTGTTTTAATGACGCGTAAATTACCCGAGATCGAATGCGGAAAGGTCAGGAGAAAGACGTTCAGTAAGATCAAAGAAGCGATCGAACTTCCATATCTTGTTCAGATCCAGAAAGATTCTTACGACGCTTTCATCCGCGAAGGTATCAGCGAAGTATTGGAAGACTTCTCGCCGATAACCGACTATTCTGACCACTTTGAACTGTACTTTTTAGACCATAGTTTAGAAGGTACTCCTAAGTACAGTGAAAAAGAATGCAGAGACAGAGACGCGACTTACGCGTTGCCTTTAAGGGTTAAGGTAAGGTTGGTAAACAAGGTTACCGAAGAAGTTATGGATCAGGACGTATTTATGGGCGATTTCCCGCTTATGACCGACAACGGGTCGTTCATAATCAACGGCGCGGAAAGAGTTATCGTTTCCCAACTCGTCAGATCCCCCGGACTGACCAACAAAGTGCAGGTAGATAAATCGGGTAAAAAACTTTTCGAAACCACCGTTCAGCCGTCGCGCGGCGCGTGGCTGGAATTTGAACAGGATTCGCAGGGCGTTTTATGGGTACACGTTGACAGAACGCGTAAAATAACCGCCACCGTGCTCTTAAGGGCTTTGGGTTTCGGATCGGACGAAATGCTTTCCGAACTTTACGCGGGCGACGAAATGATAGAAAACACCGCCGCGAAAGACGTAAGCAAGACGGAAAAGGAAGGTCTTACCGAACTTTACCGCAGATTGCGCCCCGCGGAGATACCTACGGACAGCGCGATAAAGCAGCATCTTAAAAACATTTTCTTCGACGCGAGACGTTACGACCTTGCGAGAGTGGGAAGATATAAATTCAATAAGCGTATGCGTCTCGGCGTGCGTATAGTCGGCTTGAAGGCGGCGGAAGACGTTATTTCTCCCGACGGCGAAGTGCTTGCAACCGCGGGCGAGATAATTTCGAGAGCCAAAGCGGAAGACATACAGAACGCGGGCGTAAACGTGTTCTACGCCGAAGTCAACGGCGCAAAACATAAGTTGATAGG
>JAGAEX010000056.1 GCA_017612915.1 Clostridia bacterium
ACTCTTATCCAAGCGATATCGTCGCCCACGCACCAGCATTTATAGCCTTTCTTCTTATAGATTTCAGGCGGTATTATCATAGCAAGGTTGGTCTTGCCGCAAGCCGACGGGAAAGCCGCCGCCACGTACTTTATCTCGCCTTTCGGGTTTTCGATACCCAAAATAAGCATATGTTCCGCCATCCAGCCTTCGGTTTTGCCAAGGTAAGACGCGATACGGAGCGCAAAGCACTTTTTACCCAAAAGCACGTTGCCGCCGTAGTTGGAATTTATCGACATAATGGTATTGTCTTCTGGAAAGTGGCAGATATATCTCTTTTCTTCGGAAAGTTCGGCGTAAGAGTGCCAGCCCTTTATAAAGTCCCCGTCGCCCAGCGCGTCCAGAACCTTTTGCCCCACACGCGTCATAATGGCCATATTAAGAACGACGTATATAGAATCGGTGATTTCGATACCGATTTTAGAGAACTTACTGCCGACAGCACCCATCGAGTACGGAATAACGTACATCGTTCTGCCTTTCATAACGTCCTTAAATAAACCTTTTAAGAGTTTATACGCCTCGTTCGTTTCCATCCAGTTGTTTATAGGTGCGGAATCGGCTTTATTTTTAGAACAGATAAAAGTCCTGCCTTCCACCCTTGCGACGTCGTTTACCGAAGTGCGGTGAAGATAACAATCGGGCAATTTTTCCTGATTGAGTTTTATAAGGATTTTTTCTTCGACAGCCTGTTGCTTTAAGGCGTCTAGTTGCGCTTTGCTACCGTCAATCCAGACGACCTTATCAGGTGCGCAAAGTTCCTGCGCTTCTTTAACGAAATCCAAAAGTTTTTTGTTCGTCGTCATAATTTTTTTACACTTCTCCTTAAAAATTTTCTCATCTTACCCCATTATAATCATATGTATTATAACATTTTTATGACAATATGTAAACTGATCGTACCGCGATAGCATAATTTTTCTCTTTTACGACACGATTTTTTCGATAAAAAATGCAATATTTCGGCAAAAAAACAAATTTTAAATATAAAAAAAGCGTATATATTTATAATACCCGATAACAACTTCGGTTTAAGGCGGTGAAAAAAGTGTTTTCAAAAAAAATTCTTGTTATAAAACAAACGGCCGAAGGCTATTCTTTCGGCGACAAACCCGCTTGCGGCATCTGTCGGCTGGAAAAGGAAAACGGGCTTTTAACGGTGTTTTTATCTCTCGTTGGATTTAACGCGCTGCAAAAAGGCGAATACCGCCTGTTTATCGTCGGCGACGACAAAACGGTAGTAAAAAAAGATCTGGGCAGAACCCCCAGATCTTCCACGCTGCCCTTTAACAGCGACTTTTCTTTGGAACAAGGTATTACCGCGGGGCTTTGGACGGTGGAAAACGATATTCCGCTACTCGTCGCATACGGTAAAAGCGACGGCGCTTTGCTTTCCGCCAAGGAATACGGTTCAAGCGTGGTAAACGAAATAATAGCCGAAAGAAAACTTAAAGAACGCGAAAAAGAGTTCGCCTTACTCGCGGAACGAAAAACGGAAACCCCAACCCCTACCGAAAGCCAACCCCTTTCGCCAGAGATGTTTAAACTCTACGACGACGAAGCGGTCGCGACCGAAAATTATTACGACGATAACGATATGCGGCAAAAACTTTCCGCAATAAAGGAACTGTCAAGTGAGTATATACGAAGTGAAGGCGGCGACGACGCTATTTTCCGCCCGCAAGAAAAAAAACAAAGCCAAAAAGACCTTGACTTATCTCAAAATGAAACGCACGATAGAAGCGGCGAAATCACGCCCTACTATCTCACGGTAAAAAACGAACTCGAAGGGCTTTTGGACAGATATCCGAGAGAGACGGAACTTGAAAAGGCAATCGGCGGCAGCCGTTTCGTCAAAATTAATTACGCCGACGATAAGTATTACGTCGTAGGCGTAATTAAAGAAAACGATAAAGCAAAATACGTATGCTACGGCGTGCCGTCGCCCTATCGCGATACCCCGCCCAAAGAACTCGCAGGATACTGCTGTTTCGTGCCGCTATCTATATTCAACTTAAAAGGCGACGGCTACTTTATGATGTTTCAGGACGCTTTTACCGGCAAATGCGTAAGAAATTTGTAAAAATAAATAATTAACGACCTCGTTTGATTTTTGATTTTGCGAAAACTTAAAAAAGATTTCCCGAATATCGAACTCGTTTTTATTTATCCACACCTGGATTCATCGTATAGCAAATTACAAATTGCAAATGAAATATATGATAGCACCCTATATCCCCCTCTTGAAACTGTGCCAAAGAAATTTGCAATATTAAAGCGCAACGAGTGGATAGTTGATAATTGCAACCTGCTCATTGCTTATGTAAAATATTTTTGGGGTGGGGCTAGAAAAACTTTAGACTACGCAATTCGAAAAAAGAAACCTTATATAAACTTTGCTGAATAAGAAAAGCGGTTGAAATTGTCTCAACCGCCTTTTTGTTATTCAATATTTAATATATTTATCTTTCTCTTTTTAAGCAAGTAGATATAAACGCAAAGCGACACAATACCGTCAAATGCATTTCCGATACCGAACATCAGGGCAATACCTATAAGCGAAGGCTCCCACATCCCCGTTACGTACAGTATAAAGCATATCCCGTAATAAACTGCGTTAGTTACTATCGACTCAAATAGCATATAACTCGTTTTGCCTATGCCGTAGAAAATTGCGTCGGATACGTTTTGAAATGCAAACACCACATAGAAACCGAGTAAAACCATAACGAGTTCAAACAATTTATCTACGTCGTTAAACTGTAAGATATTTGCCATAAAAGGTTTCCATAGCG
>JAGAEX010000057.1 GCA_017612915.1 Clostridia bacterium
GAATCTCTCGGCGTAATCAAAGAAAACGCTACGAAAGAAGAAGCGGACAAGATGATCGCTCGTTTCAAAGAAGCGGGTGCGACCATTGTTGCCGAATAAGAAAAAGGCTGACATCAGAAAATTTAAGCGGCGGGGCAAATTGCCCCGCCGCTTAATTTTCATTTTTCGACAGCAAAAACCCTTTTTATGGCAAAAATAGTTCAGTTTTATTGACATTTTCGTAAAATATTAGTAAAATAAAACCGTATAGATTAAAATACTCGGTGATATTATGAAAAAACTTTTTAAAATAGCAATCAATTTTATGGCTTTCGTGGTTATGGCGGTGTGCGCGTTCTCTTTTTCCGCGTGCGAAGACATAGAGACTCTCGAACTGTCTTTACGCGTTTATAATTACGAAAAAAGCGCGTTCTATGCGGAAAACGACGTTAAGATGAACGTAGATCTTTACCGCCACCTTGCGCCGAAAACCGTCGATAAGGTTATAGAACACGTTAAAGCGGGCTATTATAATAACGCAATTTTCTATAAAGAAAGCGATTATATTTCGCAGATTATGTTCGGAGATCTTAAATTCGAAGACGGCGAACTTAAACAGAACTTAATAAACGGCAAACTCCCGTCGGAAATTTATGGTGAGTTTGAGGCGAACGGTACTACGGGTTCTAACCTGGTTAGCGCAAAGGGTTCGATAGGTATCTGGCGCAGTTATTACGAGGCTGACACCGAAACTTACAGGGCAAGCAGCAACGCCAGAAACAGCGGCAGGGCTACCTGGTATATTCCTACTGCCACGATAAGTTCTTATGACGGTTATTTCTGCGTGTTCGCACAGTACGATACCGAAGATACGGCGAACGCCAAAGCGATAAGCGCGCTGACCACTATTTTCTCTAATTCCGACTACTATACCGAATACGTTATATATTATACCGGCGAATACGGCGATCTTACTTTCCACGCGGCATTAAAATCCGACTGGGCTGACGCCGACACGGGGTACGACGCTGATAATAAGACTTATAACGGGGATACGGTGTTCGAAGCGGAAGGAAACCAACTCGTTTGTTATAATTATAGGACGGTAAGGATTCCGAATTCTGTAAGCGGCGAAATTACCGCGAAAGTTAAATCGATTAAAGTAAAATAAATCGGGTATAAAAAACCGACGGGGCTTGAATTCAAGCCCCGTTTTTACGTGTTTTTGACGCCGATTATTTTGCCGCCTGAAATATCGAAAGTAAAATATTCCACCGAATACTTGCGCTTTGCAAGTTTATATATAAAACCTATTTCGTTTGGGTTTCTGAATACCGGCGGTGGGGTTATTCCTATGAATTCCCCGAAAAATCCGCCCAGTTTATCGGCGTTTTCCTTAACGCTTTCCGAAAGGTAGAAATTAAAATCTCCGCCGCATAAAAATTCTTCGCAAAAGGCGTAGGGTATAAGACTTTCGGGAAGTTTTTCTCTGTCGAAACTCTCGCTTGCCTTAACGCTTTTTGCGCGTTCTTTTATAGCGCAATCGGTGTGCGAATAGAAATATTCGTGTAAAATTTCGTGCTTTGCAATATCTTTTAGTCTTTCCGTACAGGTAAAGCCCGTTGGGGTTATGCTGAATTCGTCCGTTTCCGTCGAAAGCAAAAGCGCGTTTTCCTTTATTCCGTAAACCCGTAGTATTTTTTTGTCCGCACAGGGTAGCGTGGCGAAAATAAGGTTAGAATTTACCCCTTCACCGCGCGTAAATTCGGCGGATAGTGGCGTAAAGGCAAGCGTTTCGGCAAAAAAGCCCGTCTGCGTTTCTAAAGAAACTTTGCAGCCGTTTTCGGTAAACACCGTTATCGTTGCGTCGCGGAATTTCGCTTGGTTTATAACGGAAAACCCGCCGCTATGTTCGGTTTTCGTTAAGCGTATAAAATACCCGCCTTTAAGGTCGGTTATAGTCGCGTTTTCGGGCGGGTTGCTTAAAAACTCGTCGTCTAAATAGAAGGCAAACCCCGTGCCGTTGCCCATAAGCGGGCAGATTTCGGTTAATGGATACGGTTTTTCGAAATTGCAGAATTTTACCGACTTATTCACCGTTCCGAAGATTACTCCCTGAAATTTTATCACCGCGGGAAAGTCGCAGAAAAAATAAAAATACATTTCCTTCTATTTTATGAATAAAATCGCCGCTGTATGTCAATACCTTAAAAAACGGATTTTAAGGAGTAGAGTATGAAAACTTACGGTTGCGATAATAAAGATAAGGTTATTCCTGCGAAAGATTTCGTGATAATAAGGCTTAAAAAAGAGATAGATACCCTTGCCGATAGACTTTCGGAAAGGCTTAAAAAAGAGAACGAATTACTTAAAAAAGAGATAGCGGTTTTAAAGGGCGAAAACGCAAGACTGTACAGGGCTTTGCGTGAAAAAAACGGTATACTGCGCTTTAACGCGTAGGGCGTTAAAATTATTGACAAGTATATGGAATTGTGGTAGAATAATTCCCGTATATCCGTGTGCGGGAAACGGTTTAAGTTTTTTGCGGCGGGCGTACTAAAATTTTTCAGCGTTTTAAGGTTCTTTATGGATTTATTTACCAAATGCGAAAAGTACGAATACGTTAAACAAATGAAAGCGGCGGGCATTTACCCCTATTTTCATAAACTTGAAACCAAGCAAGCACCCGAAGTCGTTATGGAAGGTAAAGACATAATAATGATAGGTTCTAACAACTATCTGGGGCTTACTTCTCATCCCGAAGTTATGGAAGCGGGAATAAAGGCTATCGAAAAGTACGGTTCGGGGTGTTCGGGCAGCAGGTTTTTGAACGGCACTTTGGATATCCACGTCGAACTCGAAAAAGAACTTGCCGAATTTTTACGTAAAGAAGACGTAGTTACCTTTTCCACGGGTTTTCAGAGCAATCTCGGCATAATTTCCGCAATCGCGGGCAGAACCGACTATATTCTCTGCGATAAGGAAAACCACGCGAGTATTTACGACGGTTGCAGGCTTTCTTTTGCGAAGATGCTGCGCTACAATCACTCGGATATGGAAGATTTAGAACGGCAATTACAGACCGTACCCGACACGGCGGGGATACTGATAGTAACCGACGGCGTGTTCAGTATGGGCGGCGATATATGTAAATTGCCGGAGATTGTTAAACTTGCCAAAAAGTACGGCGCGAGAGTTATGGTTGACGACGCGCACGGCTTGGGCGTTTTGGGCGCGCACGGCAGGGGCACGGCGGAACATTTCGGCTTGGAGAAGGAAGTGGATATCTATATGGGTACTTTTTCCAAATCTCTCGCAAGTCTCGGCGGCTATATGGCGGCAAGGAAAGACGTTTGCGAATACGTTCGCCACAATTCCCGCCCGTTCATCTTTTCGGCGTCCATTACCCCCGCAAGCGTAGCGTCGGCAAGGGCGGCGCTTTCGATACTTAAAAGAGAACCGGAACGGGTTAAACGTCTTGCGGATATAAGCAGTTATATGCGCAATAAATTAAAGGACTTGGGCGTTGCTCTTCGCGATAGCGGCGACAATACGCCGATTATTCCTATCTATACCTACTTTAACCGCAGAACCTTTATCGCCTGCAAAATGCTGTTCGAACGCGGCGTGTACGTAAATTCTACCATATCGCCCGCAGTTCCCGTCGGCAGCAGTCTTATCCGTACAAGTTATATGGCAACCCATACGGAAGCGCAGATGGACAGGGCGGCAAAAGAAATCAAAGCGGTTTTAGACCTTGTAAAAGACATAGACGATTAAAATTTTTATACATGTTGACATCTGTAAACGCAGATTTGTCGACATGTTTTTTATTTAAAACATATCAATCATATTATTAAGGAGCGAGATGGTTTTTTCTTCAAGCATTTTTTTGTTTGCTTTTCTTCCGATAGTTTTTTTATTTTATTTCGTTATTTTCAGAAAGAAACGAAAACCGCAGAACATATTTCTTTTTATCGTAAGCATAGTTTTTTATGCATGGGGAGAACCGATATTCGTTCTTTTAATGTTAGCGACAATTGTTGTTAATTGGTTTTGTGCGATTAGGATAAATAAAACCGCATGTGGGAAAAATAAATTATGGCTTACGCTAGGTATTGTCTATAATGTAGGAATTTTATTTGTTTTTAAATATTTGCTTTTTGTTTTAGATAATCTCAATTTAATCTTTAATACAAATCTTTTAATCAAAGGATTTAGCCTGCCTATCGGTATCTCGTTTTTCACTTTTCAGGCTATGTCATATCTTATCGACGTTTATAGAGGGAAGGACCTTGTACAGCGAAATCTTTTGTATGTCGGTCTTTATATTTCATTTTTTCCGCAACTTATTGCAGGGCCTATCGTCAGATACGAAACGGTTGCCGACCAAATTAACAATAGAACAGAATCTTACGAACTCTTTTCAGAAGGTACGGCAAGATTTATTTTCGGTTTAAGTAAAAAAGTTATTTTAGCAAATTCTCTTGCTATTATTGCCGATACCGCCTTTGGCGGAACTACGCTTGCCTGTTCGATGGCATGGCTTGGTGCTATCGCATATGCGCTTCAAATATTTTTTGATTTTTCGGGATATTCAGATATGGCGATAGGGCTTGGCAAAATGTTCGGGTTTAAGTTTAACGAAAACTTTAATTATCCATATACCGCAAGGTCGATTTCCGAATTCTGGCGCAGATGGCATATATCTATGGGAACTTGGTTTAGAGATTACGTTTACTTTCCGCTTGGCGGAAGCCGTGTAAAAAAACCGAGAATGATATTGAACCTATTTATAGTGTGGCTGTTGACAGGATTGTGGCACGGCGCAAATTGGACTTTTATCGTTTGGGGGCTATATTATTTCTGTTTTATAGTAATAGAAAAATTAATCGGCAAAAAATTAAACAGCGTTCCGAAAGTTTTCGGCGTTTTATATACATTGATTTTAGTCCTGTTCGGTTGGGTTTTATTCCGTTCCGATAATATTGCGGCGGCGTTTACATATTTTAAGGCGATGTTTTCTTTCGGCTCAGGCGGTTGGGATATTACGCTTATTTATATCAAAGAAAATGCAGTCATTTTAGTTTTTGGCGTTTTGGCTTGTATGCCGATAGTTACGTGGTGCGGACGTGTCATCAAAAACGAGTATTTAAAACTGAGTTTAAAAATCATAGTGTTGATAATTTTAGCGGCAGTATCTGTTGTCTATGTCGTTAAAGGCACGTATAATCCGTTTATATATTTTAATTTTTAGGTGCTTTATGAAAAAAGTGTATGAAAGAATAATATCCATTATTTTTGTCGGATTTATTTCTATAACATTATTATTTTCTTTATTGTTTAATTGGCATACGATGTTAGAGAGTTTGTATGAAAATAAAGATAAAATATTAAACGTTAGATTGTCGTCTGAATACGTAAAAGACGTTATAGACAGCATTGACTCCGCTTATACGGAAGGCGTTTTTTTTAGAAAGCAATACATTGATATTTACGGTGGATTGCAAAAGATGTCGGGCAAATCTATAATCTGGGATTCGAACCCAAACAACACGATAATGATAGGCAGCGATGGCAAGTTATATTCGTCGGGAAATATCACGATGAATTTTGCGGACTATTATAGTAATAAAGATATCTTAAATAAATATGCTGAAGCGGTTAGCGATTTATCTATGTTTACGACACAAAACGATGTGGACTTGTTGTTTTTTCAGGCTCCTGCAAGATACGATGCGGATGAGATTAGTTTACCGATAAAAATTTCCGACACGTCCAAGGATAACGTTGATTATCTGTATTCTCAATTAAAAGATAACACCGATTTAACGGTGTTAAATTCCCAAATACTTTATAAAGAACAAGACATTGATTTTGCAGATTTGTTTTTTAAAACGGATCACCATTGGAATATAAAAACGGCGTTTTGGGCGTATTCCGAAATTTGCAAGGCGTTGAATAATTATTATGATTATAAAATTCCGGAATTATATTTTAATATTGATAATTATATAAATTATGTAATTCCTTCGTCTTATTTGGGTTCTTTAGGGGTGCGTACAGGGGGGCTTTTTGCAGGACGAGACGATTTTGATTTAATCTATCCTAAATTTGAAACCGATTATGTCAAAACAATCTGTAAAGTTGATAATTTAGATATTTCAAGGGGTGGAGGAATTCAATATAAAGGTAAGTTTGAGGAAGTGATTTTATCGGATGTAAATAAGTTAAAAAGCAAAAAATCGGAAATTATTTTTGGATCATATGTTTCTTCCGACAGAAGTGAAGTAATAATAGAGAACCGAAAAAGTGCGACGGATAAAAAAGTGTTGATTCTGAAAGATTCGTTTGCTTTGCCTGTATCTGCTTTTCTAAGCACTTGTTTTGCCGAAACACGGTTATTGGATTTAAGGTATCAACACGAAAAAAGCGTTAAGGAATATATATTGGACTATGCTCCCGATGCGGTGCTTATTATATATAATCCAGGTGCATATAGTGATACGTTTTTCAATTTCGATAAAAAAAATTAAAGTTTTATATCTCATAAGTTAAGCGACTTATGAGATTTTTTAAAAATAAAAAAAATGTATCAGTATGCCGTATTTTTTGCTTGACGACAGGTTAAAATAGTACTATACTTTTAATTGCAACCGATTTGGTTGCAATTACGGTTAAAAAAGTCAAGGACGGGTAAAATGAAACTGTCTTCAAAAACGCACTACGGGCTTATGGCGTGTCATATCTTGGCGGAAAACTATCCGGATAGCACCGTTTCCGCAAGCGCGTTGGAAAACCGAATTTCCGTTTCGGGGAAATATCTCGAAAAGATAATGCGTATGCTGTCCGCGCGCGGGATAATAACCGCAAACCGCGGCGCAAGCGGGGGGTATTTTCTGGCAAAGCCGCCCGAAGAAATTAAAATCGGGGAAATCGTTCGCGCGCTTGAGGACGATATGAGAATAATCGGATGCGTGGCAAAGGGCGGCAAATGCCGTTGTCCTTCGCAAGCGGTCTGGAAAAGGCTTTACGACGGGATAAACGAAGTTTTAGACGGTATGACTTTAAAACAAATGCTTGACGGCGATATACAAGGAGAGTTAAATGCGTAATATTTATTTCGACCACGCGGCGACTACGCCCATTTGCGAGGAGGCGTTCAATAAAATGAAGCCTTATTTTACGGAAATTTTCGGCAACGCTAACAGCCAGCACGCTTTCGGGCGGGAAGCGGTTAAAGCGGTGGACGAAGCAAGGGATAAAATAGCGGGCTTTATAAACTGCAAGCCTAACGAACTGTATTTTACTTCTGGCGGCACGGAAAGCGACAACTGGGCGCTTCGCGGGGCGGCGCACGCTTGCGCGAAAAAAGGTAAACACCTTATAATAAGCCCTATTGAGCACGCCGCTATGCTTTCCACGGCAAAAGCGCTCGAAAAGGAAGGTTTTACCGTGGACTTTATGAAAGTGGACGCGGAAGGGTTCGTGGATTTGGAACACTTAAAGTCCATAATCCGTCCTGATACCACCTTCGTCGGCTGTATGATGGCGAACAACGAAGTAGGCACGATAGAACCGATAAAAGAGATAGCAAAAATCGCGCACGCTCACGGCGCGCTGTGCTTTACCGACGCGGTGCAGGCGGCAGGCGTATTAAAAATAGACGTAAAAGAGTTAGGCGTAGATATGATGAGTATGAGTTCGCATAAAATCTACGGGCCTAAGGGCGTGGGCGCGCTGTATATAAGAAACGGGCTTTTAATCGACAGCATAATAACGGGCGGGCATCAGGAACGTATGAAACGCGGCGGCACGACCAACGTGGCGGGCGTCGTCGGGTTTGCGGAAGCGTTCGCTATTGCCGACCGCGACAGGGAAAAGAATTTCGAGTACGTAAGTTCTCTTCGCGATAGGTTTATAGACAGGGTTATAGCGGAAGTGCCGTTCGTAAAACTCAACGGCCCGTATAAAAAGGACAGGCTGCCCGCAAACGCCGATTTCTCGTTTAAGTATATCGAAGGGGAATCCATACTGTTCTCGCTTGACCTTGCGGGAATAGCGGTGTCGTCGGGTTCGGCGTGTTCTTCGGGTTCGCTCGAACCGTCGCACGTTTTGCTTGCTTTGGGGCTGCCCGAAGGGCTGGCACACGGTTCTATACGGTTTTCGTTCGGCAAGCATAACACGGTGGAAGAAGTGGATTACGCGGTGGAAGTATTAAAACAGGCGGTAAACAGACTTCGCGAGATGTCGCCGCTTTTCAAAACGGAAGGAGAAATAAAAAATGTATAACGAAAAGGTAATGGAAGTATTCAAAAACCCCAAAAACGTGGGTGAAATAGAAAATCCGGACGGGATAGGTACGGTGGGCAACGAAACCTGCGGCGATATAATGCAGATTTCGTTAAGGATAGAAAACGACGTGATAGTTGACGCTAAATTCAAGACTTTCGGCTGCGCGGCGGCAATCGCTACTAGTTCGACGGCGACCGAAATGGTAAAGGGTATGACGGTTGACGAAGCGTTAAAACTTACCAACAAAATAGTTATAGAAAAACTCGGCGGACTGCCCGCGCAGAAAATTCACTGTTCGGTACTTGCCGAAGAGGCGATAAAGAAAGCCATAGAAGATTATCGCGCAAAACAGGCGGCAAAAAACGCATAATTCGACTTTATTCGCACATACTAACCCGCAAAAGGGGGAATTATGGACGATAAATTCGTATGGGGCGTAGCACTCGGTATGCTTGGCGGCGCAGTCGTTGCGACTAATTCGGTAAAGGCGCGCCAGATGGTTAAAGCGGGGCAGGCGCAAGTAGTGGAAAAAGCCGAATCGCTGACTAAAAAGAAAAGCAAAAAGAATTCTAAATAACGAAAATGGAAAAGGCGGGATTTTATTTCCGTCTTTTACATTTAAAGCCTTGCGAAAAAAAAACGAATATGTTAAAATATTTTCCGTGGAAAGATTTCTGTGTCTGGATATCGGCGATAAACGGATAGGCGTGGCGGTATCGGACCCGTTCAACAGTTATGCTTTGCCGGTTGCGACCTATTCGCGCAAGAACTTGAAGACCGACCTTGCGTATATGGCGGATTTGGCAAAGGACAAGTGCGCGACGGCGTTCGTGTGCGGATTGCCCGTGAATTTCGACGGTACGCCGTCTGTTCAGACCGAAAAGGCGAAGTTCTTTATAGAAAAACTTGAAGAGACTACGGGGTTAAAGGTGTATGCTGTGGACGAACGGTGTACGACGGTAGAGGCGGAAGAAACGCTTATTTTTCAGGGCAAAACCCGTGAAGAACGGAAAGCGGTGGTAGATAGCCTTGCCGCGGCTAATATCTTGCAGGGATTTTTAAACGATAAAAAGAATAAGGAGTTAAAATAATGGATAAAGAAAACAAAAAGCACCATTGCGATTGCGGGTGTGAACACGAACATACTCACGACGAACATTGTGATTGCGGCTGCGACGATTGCAACGACGATATCGTAGAACTCACCGCCGACGACGGCAGAAAACTCAAATTTTATTTCGTGGGCACGATAGAATATAAGGGTAAAAACTATTCGGCGTTCGAACCGGCGGAAAAAATCGACGGTATTGACGACGACGACCTTATAATTTTCGAACTCTCGGGCGACGACGAAGAGACGGCGGATTTACTTCCCATAGAAGACGAAGGGCTACTTAACGAAGTGTTCGAAGAGTTTTGCAGGGTACTTGAAGAAGACGAACTTGCTGACGAAGCGGCAAGTTTAGAACCCGACGAAAAGTAACGGGGGTACTGTTTTAGGCTAATAATAAAGGGCGTAGCAAGTTTTGCTGCGCCCTTTTTATATAGTGCAAATGCGATTAAAATTTTTTCAGGTTTACCGTAAAGGTGGTAAGGTTGTTTTCGCTTTCCACGCCCACCGTGCCTTGGTGCAGTTTTACTATGTGCGACACTATCGATAAACCGATGCCGTTGCCTTCTCTCTGCGCCGTCTTGTTTTTCTGGTAAAACTTATTGAAAATGTTTTTAAACTCTTCTTCGGGGATGGTTTCGCCGTTATCGGTAATTTTAACCGTTAAAAAGTCGTCGGAATTTGCAATTTCAACGGCGATAACGCTGCCCGTGAACGCGAATTTTATCGCGTTATCCAAAAGGTTTATCCATACCTGCTTTAGCATATCTTCGTTGCCGCGATAGGTGAATTCGTCAAAATCCAACTGAAAAGATATATTCTTTTTATCCCACTTTTTTTCTAAAAGCAAAATGCAGTTTCTTATTTGTTCCGACACGTTAAAATCGGTCGTTTCGGTTAAAATATTCTGGTTTTCTATCTTTGAAAGGTTTAAGATATTCGTCGCCATATCGGAAACGCGGTCTAATTCTTCTTCGATTATTTTAAGATACTCGGTGCGCTTTGTTTTTGGCAAATCGTCTTTTTTAAGCAGTTCCACAAGCCCTTTAAC
>JAGAEX010000058.1 GCA_017612915.1 Clostridia bacterium
ACAACGAACCGTTTTTGATCTTCAAAGCGTAACCGGTTTCGTCAAGCGCGTCGTAAGTAACGCCCGCCGCAGTCAAAACTTCGGTCTTACCGAGCGAAATGTATTTTTGCGAACCGTTGTAAGCGCCTGCGTTAGACGTCGCCTGCTCATCCGTCCATTCAAGGATATTTATACCCGTCGCGGCGGCAAGCAAGTTCTTTAATTCCTGACGTGCGGTGGTAAATATTTTATGCGTGCCGTTCGCCGCCGCTCCCGTTACGTCGTTAGGTATTACAAGTCTGTAACTCGTCGAACCGTTTTTGATAAAATCAAATATCTCATCGGAAATTTCCGACAGCGTGTAATCGGTATCGTTATAAGTATAAGTGTTACCCGACTTAGTTACGCCTTTCTTCTGCAATTCGGCAAGGGTAACTATTTCCTGCAAGGAAGTTTTCGCTTCCCCGTCGAGATCTCCTACCGCCTGACCGGCAACGTACGCTATACTGCGGGCATACGCACTTCCGACTTTGGTATATTCGTAATCGCTTGGAGAAGTGCCTTCACCCGTTCTCAAATACCCTATCGCAACGAAGTCCAAGTTCAGGTTTTCGTATTTAACGTTAAGTATGGATATCTTTACCCTGTAACAATTATGTTCCGCATCCGCGTAAATAACGTCGTTATCGTAGGTAAAGTGTATCATCTTCTTCTTTACGTTGCTGAAATATTCGTAATATCCGCCCGTATAAGAAGGGTTAGCCGCTTTATACGATTCGTAATCTTCCACGTAAAAATAAGGTACGATCATCGCGCCGAGCGTTTTTTCTCCGCTCGCAATAGACGCCTTTTCGTTAGCGCCTAAACGGATCGTAAACCTTAATCCGTAAGGCTCGCTCGTTCTCGTTTCCGCCGACGCTTCGACTGTAAAAAGATCGGCTACGTATTCGGCTTTAACCGTGTGAAAAGTGCCAAACACCATCCCGAACATTATGATCGATAATGAAAAAAGGACAGCAATAAAAACAGATCTCAATGAATTCTTTCTCATATCACTTCTCCTTACCACTCGCCCGGGTCGTCAGCGCCCCATTCTCCGTCGCCGAAATTCGTTTCTCCGGACATAACGATAACGTCTTGCAACTCAAGCAAAGACATAGTCGGTATTTGATATCTTTTCTTTTTCTCAAAAGTCATCTATAACGTACCTCCTTTTGGACATACTTCGCCATATATATAATTGTCTATGTTAACATTATTATACTTCTTAAAAAAATTGTCAACGGTTTTCTTGATTAACGATTAAAACGCTCAAATATTGAACACATTTTCGGCGCGTCTTAATCATTTTGAAAAACAAATAGTTAATTTTTTACTTTTTTTACGTTTTTTATTGTTTTTTGTTCAAAAAATTAGTATAATTAGAGTTAAATTGAGCGTTTACGGTTAATATGCTTATATTTTTCTTTCGTTTACGCTCACTATTACAGGGGGATATTTTATGCTTTTAGACGAAAAAGAAAAGGAGCTTTTGGACGTATTATCGTCGGCAAACTCCGTACTTTCGGTCAAAGAGATCGCCAAAAGGCTTTTCGTAAGCGAACCGACCGCAAGACGCAGGTTGTCGGTTCTCGCAAAAAAGAATTACGTAGTCAGGACTCACGGCGGCGCTATCATAAACTACAATATGACGCAGAATAAAACGATTCCGCTTTACCTACGCATATCCAATATGTCCGACGGCAAAACGCTTATAGCCAAAAAGGCTATGAAACTGATAAAGGATAACAGCGTAATATTTCTCGACGGTTCCAGCACCGCCTTTCATTTAGTACCTTTCCTTAAAACTTTTCACGATATAACCGTTTGCACGAACAGTCTTAAAACCGCGATCACTCTTGCGGAAATGGATATAAAAACCATTTGTCTCGGCGGAAACGTTAATTTTTCCAACCTTGCGTGCAGCAGCCCCGACACCTTTGAAATGATAGAAAAACTGAACGCGGATATACTTTTCTTTTCCTGCGACGCTTTGAGTCAGGACGGCATATTGTCCGACTCTTCGAGCGAAGCAAGTTTTTTGCGAATAAAATATATGAAAAATGCAGACGTGAAAGTTTTACTTATCGACAACACCAAACTAAACAAAAAATGCCAGCACAATATGTGTTCTGTAAAGGATCTGGATTATTGCATCTGCAACACCCCCTTACCCGAAAATATAAAATCTATGCTTAAAAATCCCGATTTCGGCGAAGATTGATCTATTATTCGATTTCGTTCGGCTAATCGACAATTATTTTTTCAGGAGTTATTATGAAAAACGCAAGTTGGATAAAATCAGCAATTTTCTACCAGATCTACCCCGTGTCTTTCTTTGACGGGAACGGCGACGGCATAGGCGATCTTAAAGGGATCACGGCAAAAGTCGGCTATCTTAAAGATCTCGGCATAGACGCGGTATGGCTCAATCCCGTGTACAAATCGCCGTTTAAAGACGCGGGCTACGACGTTTCCGACTACCTTGCGATAGACAAGCGGTTCGGCACTATGGAAGACCTTAAAAATCTTATAGAAGTTTTTCACGAAAACAACATAAAAGTCGTTCTCGATATGGTGTTCGGACACACGTCGAATAAACATAAATGGTTTATAAAGAGCACGAGCAAAAAACGCAATAAATACAGCGATTACTATATTTGGTCTGACAGCAACTTCGACGAATATAACGGCAAACTTATAAAGGGGCTTTATTACCGCGACGGCGGATACCTTATGAATTATTACGCAAGTCAGCCCGCGTTGAATTACGGTTTTCACGCGCCCGACAAACCGTGGCAATTAAAATACGACGACGAGCGTCTTGCGCCTTTGCGCGAAGAACTGCTGAACGTCATGCGTTTTTATCTCGATATGGGCGTGGACGGTTTCCGTTTCGATCTTGCGGGACATATGGTAAAGGGCGAAGTTTGGGATGACGTAAGCGAAAACGGTAATATAGGAAACGCGTGGTTCTGGAACAAGATATTCGGCACTCTGCGTAAAGAATATAAAGACAAAGTTTATATCGCAGAATGGGTTTGTCCCAAAAACTCGATTGCGAAATGCGGATTCGATTTCGATTTCTTAACGCACGACACACCCGCGTACAACGAACTCGTGCGAAACGAGAAAAACACGAATTTAGTGCCAGAACTTGAACTCGGCGACAACTATTTCAGCGAAAACGGCAAAGGCACGATGAAAAACTTCGCCGACTACGTTGACGACCTGTATAAAACCATAGACGGCAAAGGATATATCTCTTCCCCTTCCGGTAGCCACGACGAAATAAGAATAGGTACTTTTAAAAGCGACGACTTGCTGAAAACCATTTTTGCGTTTTTACTCACCTATAAAAATATAGCGTTTATTTATTACGGCGACGAAATTGGCATAAGACATAATTTCAACGTCAGTCGCGACGGCGGATCCATAAGAACGGGAACGCGTACGCCTATGCAATGGACGAACGGCAGAAACAGGGGCTTTTCACAACACCGCGGAACCTATCTTCCTACAAATAAAGACAAAAATTGCAGCGTTGAAAGTCAGTTAAAAGACGAAAACAGCGTATTGAACACCGTAAAAAAACTTATAAAAATACGAAAGATGTACCCCTGTCTTAACGCCGGATGCAGCCAGCGATTTTTAGAAACGGGCTACCCCGCCGTTTACGAACGTTCGGACGACAAAACCACTATAAGGGTGTATCTTAATCCGTCGAACAAGCCTGTGGAAAGAAAGTGCGAAATAAACGAAGTTTTACTTGCCCAAAACGCCGAAATAAAGGGCAATACAATTTTGCTCAACGCACAAAGTTTTGCAATCATAAAGATCAATGCTTAAATCACGTTTTCAGTTAAAACGATGAAATATAAATTATATAAGGTGGAATAAAAATGTTTGACGCGTTTTTTGTGGAATATAAGTATTTGTTAGCAATAATTTTATCGGTTGTTTTAGGATTTCTGATTGGACTTGAACGAAAAACCCGTGCAAAAGAAGCGGGCGTCAGAACGCATACTATCGTATGTTTCGGTGCGTGTTTATTGATGATAATATCTAAATACGGTTTTTCGAATTCAAGCGCCGACGTATCAAGAGTAGCCTCGCAAATCGTTTCCGGCATCGGATTTATAGGCGCGGGAATAATCGTGTACAGAAAAAACGCCGTACACGGATTGACTACGGCGGCAGGCGTCTGGGCGACAGCCGGTATAGGTATGGCTTGCGGTGCGGGGCTTTATTTCGTAGCGGTAGGCGGAACGATAATAATGATCTGCGTTCAATACATATTACATATAAATTGCAAATTATTTAATTTAAAACGCACTTACACGATTAAAATCTCGTTTGTCCAAACCAAAGACGAAAATAGAAGAATAAAAGAGATATTCGGAGTAAATCATTTCCACAAATTAAATGTTGTGCGCGGTGAAAAAACCATATTCAACGTATCAATCTACACCGACAACGAAGTTCCGTCTGACGTAGTAGATGAGATTATGAAAAATAACGATTTTATAATTTCTATCGAAAGGTGTGACGATTAGGCGTATTATTTGCGAATAACGCTAAAACCGCAAAATGACATATAGAAATATATCTATACAGATAATCGGACTCCCGACGACGAAAATCGTCGGGAGTTATGTTTGTATAGTAAACCACACGCTTAACGTGTGGTTTACTATACAAAGAAAAAGGTATCCAAATCAAGGTTCGATTTTGGATACCTTTGGCGGAGGCTGAGGGATTCGAACCCCCGTGGGCTTGCACCCAAACGGTTTTCAAGACCGCCTCGTTATGACCGCTTCGATAAGCCTCCGTACTATTGCTAAACCAACTCAACTCGTATTCTCTTGTTACGTTTTTTGAGCGGGCTCGTGCTGCTCCGCTAACTGCTACGCAGGTCTCGTCCGTCTCCGTTTGTCCGTCATTTGACGACCGATAAGCCTCCGTACTATTGCTAAACCAACTCAACTCGTATTCTCTTGTTACGTTTTTTGAGCGGGCTCGTGCTGCTCCGCTAACTGCTACGCAGGTCTCGTCCGTCTCCGTTTGTCC
>JAGAEX010000059.1 GCA_017612915.1 Clostridia bacterium
CGCCGAAATATATACGTCCTTCTGACAGTATTTCATTTTCGGATTGACGTGATAATTATGTATATCGTCGGGCGTTATAATAAACGCATCTTTCGCTTTTACCGCAACTTGCTTTATCGCTGCGCCCGAACGCGCAAAAAAGTCTATATTCGCTTCGCCTTCTTCTATATAGGTTATCTTGAAAAAAGTAGATCTGTGCGGAATCTTCGGCGGAACGAACCACACCGCCGCATACGGGTTGTTTTGTATTATGCTCTTATCGTACTGCTCTATAACGTAAGATTTATTGTTTACTTTTTGCAAATACCTTTTTATCATTTCCGTTTTTCGTCCTTTTTTGTCTGTTTTCGCCTATTCGCCGAGCAACTGATTTATAAGCCGCAACGCGTCTTCGTTTCCGGGGATAAAACCGTTTTCCGCTTTATCGACAAGCAACGCGTCGTGAATTTTCGTCTGCAAACTACCGATATCGTCGCCGTCCCAGTATGCGACCGAGTTCGGATAACCTTTGATAATATTTTCTATATTTGAAATTTGCTCTTTCGCGCGGTAATCGCGACCGACGGCGACAACGATACAAGGCAAATCAAGATAGAGCACTTCGCTTATCGTATTGCGTCCGGCGCGACAAACGATTATATCGGCATCCTTATATACCTGTTCGGGTTCGCCGAAAGTCTCGCATATCTCGACGTTGTCGCTTACGGCAAATTCTTTTATTCTGCCCCGTACGACCTGATCGTTACAAAACAAGCGGAACTTTATATCTTTCGTTTCGGCTGCGATCTTTATTAAAGCGACGCCGAGATTAACGGTGCCGTCGATAAATCCGGTATCCGCAAATTTACTGCCGCCGCCTAAAATACACGAAACCACTCGCTTGCCTTTTATCGGTTTCATTGCGATTATTTCCGGACGGATTATGGTATTTGTGTAAAAGATACGACATTGACCGTATTTCCGCTCTTGCCGATTGCTCAAATCGAAACCGTGCACGATAGCCGTGTTTGCCCGACTGAACGCTTCGATGAAAAACCGTTGAGTGGAATAAGGCAACGAATCGTTATCTATATCGCGCGGGTTGAGCAAAGCGACGATTTTCCGTTCATCGTAACAAACGCCGAGAAGTTGTTGCACCAAAGGTTCGCCGTCGATTATGATCAGATCGGGTTGCCACTTTATAATATCTTCTATAAGCCTTGCTGCGGGTGCGGATACAGGATCTAAACCGAGCGACGTGATCTGATTGGGAGCAGGTTCGATATCTATTCGGCGATCGAACCCGAAATAATCGAGTACGGTATTGCCTTGCGCGTAAGTGTAAACGCGGATATCGCATTTGCGACCCCTTTGCAACTGCGAAAGCAACGACATCCCCGCCATTACTCTGCCTAGCCCCGGAAATCCCCTGAAAATACCGTATATTTTTTTCAAATTTAACCCCTATATGCGACGACTTCGCTTTTTTAGTGTAACACATTTGCCGACAATAATCAACGCCTTTTGTCGAACAATATAAATTTTCAACTTTTCTTTGTATTTTTATTTCGGGTATGATATAATGATTTCATAATTATTTTTCGAGGTTATAATGATTTGTGTCGCCAATAGCAATGCAAAACGCACTGCGGTAATAGGTTTAGGTCGCATATTCGCAAAATATCAAACCGGGCTTACGCAGTCTCAAACCATCAACGTGGTCGCTCTTTTGGATCAGAACGAAAATCCGCCAAGTCGGAATTTGGTCAAAGAGATCCCCTTTTATAACGACTGGCAAAAAATGATCGACGAAACAAAACCACAACTGATCGTGATATCCACCCCCCCGAAAAGCCACTATTATTGGATCAAAAAAGCATTCGACGCCGGCATAGACGTAATCGTCGAAAAGCCTATGGTAACCGAAATCGGACAAATCGACGAACTGTACCTGGACGCAAAAAACAACGCCCGTCTGCTTTGTACCGCATATCATTGGCAAACCGGCGAAGAAGTGGCGTTTTTTAACGAACGATTCCATCCTTCGCTTATTTCGGAAATAGAGATCAAAATATTCGACCCGTATTCGGATAACGGCACGTCCGTTAAAGACGATCGCATCGCCCTCGAAGGCTGTTGGTTCGATAGCGGCGTCAACGCTTTATCCCTTATTAAGACCTGGTTGCCGTTCGATTCTTTTTGCATAAAAGACCACGATGTCAAATTTGCCGACAACGTAGGCTTACCTATTTACAGTCGGGTAGTATTGGAAATCGACGGGATCAAAGTTATCGTTACCATAGATTGGACGCAAAACGCCAGCAGCAAAGTTTCATACATTAAATACGACAACCGACAGATAATAATAAACCACTCCGAACAAAAAATCACGGACGGAGAAAAAACTTTTTGTTTCAACTCTATGGATCGGTTAACAAGACATTATTTTAATTTTTTTACGCGTAAAAATTTTCAGACAAATTACGACGAAACCAAGCGGATCCATACCATCCTTTGCGCAGTGAGAGATGCTTATGAAATCAATCATAGTTAAAATCATTACATTTTTCAAGAGTAAATCGTTCAAAAGCAACGTTATCGTTTCGATAACTTTGATAGCGTTATTCGTCGGAATAGGGCTTTGGATACATTACGGATTCCAAGAAAACGTTACGTCCGCCATTTTATCCGCCTCTTTCGGTTACGTTTTGGCAAACGTGGCGTTGTTCGTACTTAAAGTTTTCGCACGGGTATTCGAGGATAGGCTCAAAGTCTTTACGAGTACCAAAGATATGGCAAAAATATACAAAAACATACCCCTTAAAACGGTAAAGTTAAACGGTACCGAATGCGAGATATGTTATAAAGAAATATTGGTAAACGACGGCTGTCGGTGCCACGTGCAGGACGATCCGGACAAGTCTTTCGAGTTGGACGGTTTTATCGAACAAAATTACCTTACGCTATTCTCGGCGCACGCTTCTTCCACCATCGAAAACAGCGATACCATCAGGCTTGACGACGTGGAAAAAATTGACGACGGAGAGTACGTGTTCCATTTGTCGCGTTCCACTTATTATCACTCGTTGGTTACGAATCGGGCGGTGGATTATCCCCTTTCAAAAGATCTTACCATACGCAAATACTTTGAATACGGCCCTGACATACACCCGTTAAATCAAAGCAAACTTTCCAATCACGTCGGCATAAACGCGTTGGTCTTTTTTGAAGAAAATGGCAAAAAATTCGTTTTGTTCCCCCAACGCAAAGGGGACTCTACCATAAGCAAACAAGCCATAACTTCCGCAATAGCCACCAAACTTAATTTCCCGGACGACAAAGGTCCGATAACCGATTCTTATTTGTTTGGGGACTGCACTTGCATAAACCAGGAATTATCAAAAAGAGTGGGCATCAACGTTAAAGAATTAAACAAATCTTTGCCTAACGATAAAAAAATCAGCGTAACGACCATATTTCTCGGCGTCGGACAGAATATCTACGAAGGCGGCAAGCCGCAAATGTACTACGCCGTACGCTTAAATAATTTTATGATGGAATATTTGCCCAAAAAGCATAAGACCAACACCAATTCCAAACTCGATAACGATAAATATTTGCTGTGTGCCGACTGGAACACGCTATCCTTTAACCGCACCGGAGAAAAAATGGTGTTTTCGATATATAAGCACGCAGGCAACAAAACGAAAAAGAGCAAGGCACGAAAGAACTTCGAGCGTTCGCTTTTGTGCAACATCTGGCACTATCTCGAATATCAAAAGGCGCGTAATTCGTAATCACGTTACGAGAACCTGCCCGTAATCCCGTAAAGCCATCCTGATCAGACGATCTTTTCGCTCGCCGTCAATACCGCTTTCAAGATCCGCTATACAAAGCGGAAAATCAGGATAGTTTATATCTTTCGTCCTGTAAATTTCCTTCCAGAACTTACATACTTTCAAAAAACAATAATAATCGAAAACCATCTTATCGCGATTATTTACGGCCGTTTTATTACCGTCGCCGTCAACCGCCGTAAACTTACCGTCGGTCTGCACTTGTAAATAAGCGCTTTTGTCTTCGTTAAGCGGTTCGGTTTTTATCGACCGTAAATAAATATTAAGCACAGACCTGAAAGGTCTTACGCCGTACTCTTTGATAAAATCGTCGGAAAGGCAATAGTTTTCGTCTTTAAACGATTCAAACGCCCTGTTAAAACGAGCGGCGTTTTTTATTTCGTGCGCGTTCGAGTCGTCCGAAACGAAAAAATAGCAAGAAACGTTCCGTTTGGTATTGTCCGCGAATATCCGTTTATAACTCTCCGTTCCGCTCACCGAAACAGAATCTCCGTTTTTAGTGATCTTTGCGATAAATTTCCCTTCGCTGCCGTTAAACTCCGCGGAAATTTCAGAATCGGTCGTCATTAGTTTATCGACGATCTCACCGAAATTCCCGCCGCCCACCGCAAGACAACAGGCAAACGCTATTTCTTGCTTATTCGGACAATCTATCAAGTTGACGCCCTTTTTGAATTTCAGATCGGAACAGATAACGCCGCCAAAGCGCTTGACCACGAGTCTTTCCAGATACATTTCGTTATACTCCCTCTGTAAAACCCAGTTTTTATTTCGTTTTATCGGCTGCCGGCATTTCAAAATCGTCCGCGATGAGCGTCGTAATTTCTTTGTCCGAAACAAATCGCAGATAGTTTTTCATAAGCCTGTTAACTTGACGCATCTTGGCTTTTTCGATAAGGTTTCGTGCAGATCTGCCGTTGCCGAACGACTCGTCTGATCTTACGCTGTCAAAAATCCCGAACAGTTTGCTTTTTCAAAATAACTTTTCACGAACGGCGCAGTAGAACCGACGAACTGCCCTACTATATCCGCTCTGCCGACTTCAATAAGATTCCAAAGTCAATTCTACGTTATAAAATCTCACAATATCATCTCTCGTAAAAAACTGTAAAAATTATTTTCTACCGATATTATATAATATTAAAAGCGACTATTTTGTCGCATCAGACTTTATTCTCGCGATTTTCCCCCAGGGCGGAAAAACCGACTCGTTGTTTATTACCCATAAAACGGGTATGCCCATAGCCAGTTTTTCCTGCGGGAAAGGCGCTTGTCCGTCGGTTAAAATAATTACGCTTGCAGGAAGATCGTCCGCCATATATTTACGGACGTACTCGAATATTATCTGAAAATCCGTTCCGCCGCCGCCCGCCGCTTTGATCATCTTAAACGATCCTTCGTCTTCAAAGGGTACAGGCTCTATTATTGCCGCGTCAAAAAAGCCAAGCCACCCTTGAAGTTTACCGCCGAACTGATCTATCGCGCCTTTGACTTCCGAATAAGCCCCCGTTACCATATCGTCCGACATAGATCCGGAAGTATCTATCATAAACAGGATCTTTTCGGTTTTTATATCCGTTCCGTTAAAATCGGGAAGATAAAACTCCGAACCGTCAAACCTTCTGTCGGGCGGAGTAAACGAATAATCGACCACTTCTTCCTGAATAAAATCCGAAAGTACAGTCCGCCAATCAATTTGCGGATCTTGCAACTCTTTCAGTAATCTTCGCGCAAATAACGGCAAAAGCCCGCGCCCGAGACACGCTTCCCTTACTTCTATCGCTTTTGCAGCGTCTTCAACTCTTTTTACCCAAACGTCTTTTATCGAGTCGTCTTCTTCGTAAACGTCCTTCCAGCGCGAGTGGTCGTCGAAACCGTGATCCGGCTTACCGTTTCGTATTTTACCCTGTTTGCGCTCCGCCCTGCCTTCCGCAAAGCCTTCGTCGGCAGGCTTACCTTTTTTATCTTTTTTGATATTTTTAGGCAGCATTTCGTAAACTTCTTCCGCAGTGTACAGGCAGCCTTCTTTGCCATCGGGCGCAATATGCATACTCACCCCCCACTCGCGTAAACTGATAGACGAAAGGTTCCCGCCGTTTTCAGCAAGAATATTGGAATTTACCACTATATCGCAAGCGATATTGAAAGCGTCGTGGCAAAGATCTTTTCCTCGGAAACAATGGCGTAGGGCGACGTGCATTACTTCGTGCATCATAACGAAATCGAGTTCGCCGTCGTTTAATCGGCTTAAAAACCGCACGCCGAAAATTATATATTCGCCGTCGGTCGCCGCGGTGTCCAGGGTTTCGTCAAGCCGGAACTTCATATACATAAGCAATAATCCGAAAAACGGGTGCGTGCATAAAACCCGCGTTCTCGATAAAAGTATTTTCTGTATAAACGCCCTTTTATCGTTTTCAGATATTTCCATTTAGCAATCTCCCTTTTGACGAAAGCCACGCGATAAATTCGGGGATCTTCATAAGCTTTTCTTTGTATCCTTTTTCTATGTACATATAATCTCTCAAAAGCATAGCGGAAAAATCGGGCGACAGGCGGTTAGCGAATATAATGGAATTGGTTATTTTATCCAAATCGTTTTTATGTTCCCGCGCGTACGATACCATAGACGAACAAAGAGCGTAAACTATATCGTTCCCCTTCGGCACAGCGACCGATTTACCGTTGAAAATATCTTCTATACTCGGCAGTTCAGAGTAAATTTTCGACCAACTTCTCAACTCTACCGCGATGCCCGTACCTATCAACCCGCCGATAAGATAGTAGGCTTTATTCAAGTCGTTTTCCACGAAATTCAGCACGTTACTGACCATCTCCCAACTACGCGGCGTCGGAAACGCCAGATCGTCGTCAGAAGAATCGAATCCCGAAAGGTAATCCCGCTTAAAATCCAGAAATCCTATTACCTGCTTATTTATCCCGCTTTCGATCGCCCATTTTTTCCACGACTCGAAATTGACTTCCACGTCTATATGCAAAAGTCTGTTTGAAAGCGCTTTCGGCATTTTATAAACGACCGACTTATCGGTAAGCCTGTTGCCCGCGGCGATAACAATACAGTTTTCGGGAAGTTTATGTTCGCCGACGACTCTGTCAAGCGTTATCTGATACGCCGCCGCCTGCACGGACTGCGGAGCGGCGGAAATTTCGTCAAGAAACAGAATATTGATCGTTTTATCGCTTTCGTCCATCTGAAATATCTGCGGTTTTAACCATACCGCCAGCGTTTTGTCCGCGTTAGCCGTAGGTATGCCCCGTAAGTCTATCGGATTAAAAAGCAAAAGCCTTACGTCGGTAATATTCGTTTTTTTGCCCGTTTTCTCTTCTATCGCTCTCGCGATCTGGCGCACCGCTTGCGATTTGCCCACACCGGGCGCACCCCAAAGCATTACGGACGGAAAAGTTCTTATCGGCAATCCGCCGTTTATAATATTAGAATACCCGTCCGACAATAAATCGACTATTTTCCCGACGTTTAGCGTCGGAACGTTATGCAATCTTATTTCACTCATTTTTTCACTCCTAATTTTTTATCTATCTCTTCGAGTTTATGTTTCACTTCCGAAATCTCTTCGGAATAATCGACGTCTTTTTCAAGTTCCGCCCTGATGGTACTTTCATTTTCTCGTATCTCGGTCAATTTGTCTTTAAGCCTGTTCAGTCTTTCTTCCAGTCCTTCAAGACAGTGGTAAAGCCTTACCATTACGCCTTTTTCGCTGTCGCCGAGTTCCACGTAATATCTGCCGCTCCTTTCAAGATACACGCCGGGCTTTCCGATGAGCATATTCGCCGGCAGAATAATCCTGAATCCGCAATAATCGGTCAGATATCTGTCGTCGGTCTTTAAAACGTTTTTAAGCACTTCGCCGTAAACGGTTTCGTTGAATTTGTTTTTCTTCGCCGATTTTTCTGCTTGCACGGTTTTTTCGTCTTTGCCTTCGTTTTCCCTTTCGCGCACGGAAATAAGCCGTTCTTTTTCCCCTTTATAAAAGGTCAGGTCTTCGGAACACCTTTTTATCCTGTCTTCCTGCTCTGCTATCTCCGCGGGTATATGCGAAAGTTCTCTTTTAAGACTTTCCTTCGTTTCCACCGTCTTTGCCTGTAATTGTTTCAGTTTTGTCAGTTCGTTAGCCGTTTCCACCCGCTCTTTGATAAGCGGATTACCTATCGCGAGGGCTTTGACTTCGGCGTAATTCAAAACGGTATCCTGTATATCCGAACCGTCCCTTTCTTCCATCGATCCGGAAAGCAGCGCGGAGATGAAGTTCTGCTTGGTTTCCAACAACTGCCACGAATACGCGTCGAAACTGCCTTCGGTAATATATCTGTAAATAAAAACTTCTTCGTTGCCGTTCCCCGGTCTTATAATACGCCCTTCCCTTTGCACCATATCCGCAGGTCGCCACGGAATATCCAAATGATGCACCGCAACGAGTTTATCCTGAACGTTCACGCCAAGCCCCAACTTAAAGGTAGAACCTATCAAAATACGTATATCGCCTTTGCGCATTTTTCTGAACAGGTCGTTCCTCTTTTTTTCCGTCGTTGCGTCGTGAATATAAGCAATCTCGTCGTGATTTACGCCGAAGGAAATAAGAATACTGCTCAATTCGTCGTAAATATTAAACCCGATTTTCGGCGTCGAAGTGTCGCAAAAAACGAGTTGCGTAAGTTTGTTCGCTTGTCCTTTCAGATAAATATTGAACACATTCTCCGCGCACCTGTAAACTTTGGAATTGACGGTAAAGGGCTTGCTGTCGTCAACAAGCCTTAAATCGAGCGCCGCTTTTCTGCCGTCGGTGGTTATCAGAAGCATATTGTCTTCCGTTCTGCTGACGTATCCGTTTCTCACGGCGTCCGCCCTTGCGGAAATGGTTTTAAGATAATCGTTAAAATCCTGCGTTTTGCCGAGCAGACAATCCTGATAGCCGTTAAACGCTGGCAAATCGTCGCTCTTTTTAGTATTATGAAAGTCCGCCACGGACGATAACAGCGAAGTGAGTTCAGGCAAATTATGAAATTTCGCGAATCTCGTCGCAAGCCTGTAACCGTTGGTGTCAACGTCGATCTCGAACTCCGACTTGCGTTCGGCAAACATACCTATCCACGCGTCGAAACTTTGCAGATCCAGAAGCGCCAACTCCCCGCTCTGCAAATACAGTTGCATAACGTAAGCGTCGGTAATGGAATTGGTAATCGGCGTTCCCGTAGCCATAACGACTCCGCCGTTTTTCTGAACGAAATGCACTTTATCGAGCATTTCCGCGCATTTTTTGCTCCCGACCGTCGAAATCCCCAGCACTCTGTCTATTTTCGTTTTGATGGGAACGTTTTTATAATTATGCGCTTCGTCTATAAACAACCGCGTTACGCCCAATTCGTCGAAACAGGTGATACAGGAACTTTTTATAACTTTGCTTATCAGGTCTTGCAACTGTTCAATGATCTTTTTCTTTTCTTTCTGTATCCCCGAAGTGTTTTTCTTCGCGTCCTTTTCGTATTCCGCCAAAACGGTTTTTTGCGCTTCGAGTTTTTCTCTGTAATAATTCACCGACAGCGGTATCATATCGAAACAACTGTAAGCCATTATCACCCCATCGTAATCGTTGTTTTTAATATCCCGTAATACCTTCTCTCTCTTGCTCGGAAGAAAATCTTTCGGCTCGACGACTTTAAGTTTTGCGTTCGGATACATTGAAAGATAGATCTTTTTCCATTGTCCGACGATATTGTTCGGTACGACGTATAAGTTTTTCTTCGACAAGCCCATACGGCGTAATTCCATACCCGCCGCAACCATAATATAAGTTTTCCCCGAGCCTACGTCGTGCGCAAGCAAAGTATTCTGCGAAAACAAGATACGCGCAACGGCGTCTTTCTGGTAAGGATACAATCCGACGCTTTTATCGAGATCGGGCAATTTCAAAAACGATCCGTCGTATCTGCGGCGCTTATAACAGGAAAAATTTTCTTCAAAAATAGTCGTAAGTCTTTCCTTTCTTCTTTCGTCTTGCCAGACCCATTTCCTGAAAATGTCGATCATCTGTTTTTGTTTTTCGAGCGCAAGCGTCGTTTCGGACTTGTTGACCACCCTTTTTACGCCCGACTTGTTTGTCAGACAAGATCTTTCGTCGCTTACGACGACGTTTTTCATATTAAGCGTTTTTTCAAGAATATAAAGCGCCTGCATACGTCTTGTACCGTAAGCGTTATATGATTTCGGATTGTAATTATATCTGCTTTTTTCCGGTATATCCCAGGTTCCGGTCAACGCGTCGTGTTTTACTTTCGCAAAATCTTTACCGGAACAATAAGATCTTCCGAGCAGGTATTCGATAAAATCGTCTATTATATCAGCGGGAACCCACGGAGAACCCAAAGTAATAAATATATCGTCGGTAGCGATCGCCGGCGGTATAATTTTACTTATCGCCCTTACGTTATCCGCGAATACCCCCCTGTACTTCATATCCGCTTTTTTTGCGGCGGTGAATTTCTTGACAAGATTACCGGTAAGATATTCGTCGGCGGTTTCCCACCCCTTATAAAAACACTCATCCCACTTTTCGGGATTCTGATATATAGAACCTTTTAAGGTTTCTATTATCTTTTTATGCGATTCGCCCGTTATCAAGGCTATGTATTCTATATCCACTCTGCCGAGATTGTTAAGCGAAGTTACAAGCCCGTCCGAAATACTTTCCACGCGAACGTTGTTTACGTTCTCGTCCTTGCCGAAAGCGTTTTCGTAGTCGATCGGCAATTCCATAGTCGTCGCGTCGTGTATGATCTTATCGGTCGCATCTTCTCTGTTTTCCTTCATCTGTATTCCCTGTTCCGAACGCATTTCGGATTCCCGCGCTTCTCTTTTCACTGCGATCTCGTGCGCGCGTGAAAGTTCCGCGATCATTTTTGCAAGTTCCTTGGAAGACAGATTCTTGTTTTTTGCATCAAAATAAGTAAACGTTCCGACCCCTTCCGCATTATTATTATTGATTTTACTCATAAAACTCCTCTTATAACCGTATATACCACAATAAAATGACAATAGTATGTCATATAAAAATAAAAAAGTAGAAAATTTTTTCTACTTTAATAATAGAATAAGTAATGCAACATAATTAAGGCGTTTGATTTAAAAAGAAATATATTTCACGTTTTTAAGATCTTGCAATTCTTTCACTTTCTTTACCGTTTAACCTTCTCTTAAACCCGTTTCCGTCCAGACGTCTTCCAAGTCCCAAACTGTATCCCAGTCTATTTTTTTATTTGGGTGCATTATACGATAATATCCGAGCCACAAAAGTTTTGCGGCGGTAATATCGTCCACTTCGCCCGTAAGCCCGCCGAATACCGGTATCACTATACTTTTTACACCGTTTTCTATCGCCGTCATAAGCGTAGTTCGCATACATTGATACACGACGGAATTATCGAGTATTTTACTCGGAACGCGCATCGTGGGCGTATGTATCAGTTTTTTGCCGTCCTTGCCCGCGTCGATTATAAAACTTGACCCTACAGGCTGTTCGCCGTAATAGTGATCTATAATATATTTTTGCACTCTTTGTTGAAGTTGGTCGCCGAAATATTCGGTTATCGCCGCATCGTACCCGCCGTCCATAAGCCCGAAAGCATTCGCGGGAGATACCACGCATTCAACGTTATGCGTTATCATAAAGTTCAAAAAGTCGTCGCAAACGACTTCCACGTCTTCGCCGGCAAAAATATCTTTTAAAATCTGCGCTTTTGATATGCTTTTTTCCAAAATATAAATTTTCATTTTTACACCTATATGTTTTTGATGTTTTCGTGTTTAATATTTTACCAATAATATTAATACATTCCTTTTATAAAATCTCATATATTATATCATACTGATCGTTGAAAATAGACTATTTTTACGGTCGATTTTAAAATAACAACAAAGATGCGACAAAATCGTCGCATCTTCCTATTAACTTACCGATTTATATATTATTGGTTATTGTATCGACTCGCAAATTTATTTATTTAAAATTTCTATCGCTTGTTTAACGTCTTCTTCCGTAAGCCCGACTTTACTGTAAGTCTGTATAAAATTCTTTTCCAGATCTTCTTCATTATAGTCGAATTCCACGTCGTCCAATATTACGAATTCCTGCACGTCGTTGTGCTCTAAAAAATCTTTTATAAGTTTTCCCCGTTCGTCAGCACTTATATTTTCGTTTTCAACTTTATCGGTGGCTTTAAGTCCGTACTCGTCAAATTTCGCATCGAGATGATTTGCAAAAATATCCTGTAAACATTTCTTGTTTTCATCCTTAAACCAACTGTCTTTCCACGACGAAACGAGATATATTGCCGCATTCGTAGCGGCAACTATTTTTTTGAGCCTTTTAAGCAAAACGTCGTCAAGACCGACACAACCAAAAACTCTGTCAGTAGTCGATGCGTTATTCAAAACCCCGTCAATATCCAAAAAAATAACTTTCATTTTTACTTGCTCCACTTCTTCGAGATAGTCCATCGCACGGCGCGCCGTTGAATTCGGCCGCTTTTATCCGTTATTGTCTTTATCTAAATTTTTAGACAAATTGCTCTGTTCGGAAATAAACTCCGTCGCTTCTCTTTCGCGCTTTGCCTGCCCGCGGGAAGACTTGGCGGTTTCTGCGTCGCCGGAAGGCCGTTCGGAAATAGTAACCTGTTTGAACGGTATGGTGATCTTATGTTCATTGAACAAAAGGAATATCTGTCTGTTTATATCGCGCTTTACCTGATAGATCTCGCTTTCTTTACAGGTCGCCGCGAACAGAAGATCGACAGAAGATTCCCCGAGTGCGGAAACGCCCTTGTAATAAGGACCGTCAATTATGCCGCTTACGTTATCCTTGATTTTTGCGAGATTATCGCGCAAAACGAGTTCTACCCTGCGCAGATCTTCTTCGTAGTCGATGGAAACGGTTATAAACGCAACGGACAATTCCGCGGTAAGATTGATAACCGTCTTGATATCGCTGTTATTTACGATCTTGATATTGCCTGACGCGTCGATTATTTTGGTAACTCTGATCCCGATATCCGAAACGGTACCGCGCCAACCGTCGATGGTAATAATATCGCCGACTTTATATTCCGCCTCGAACACAATAAAGAATCCTGCGATTATATCGGCGACTATCTGCTGCGCGCCGAGACCTATGGTAAGCGCAACGATCCCAAGACCTGCAAGCAACGTTGTCATATCCACGCCGAAAGCCTGTAATATTATTATAATTACCGCTATTATAACTATCCATCTGAATAAACTGCGCATAAGCGTTATTACCGTCTTTGCTTTGTTGGAAATTTTCTTTATGAAAAAATCCGATATGCTTTTTACGATGGCAAGTATGAAAAACGCGCCTATCAGAACGCAAATACTCGTTATTAGTGCCGGGATCAGTCCTATAAGCGTGTTAAGAACCGTGCTTCTCGCCGGATTTGCGGCGAATATACTCGGTACGCCTATTGCCCCATAGATATTATCGTGAAATACGAGCGTCAAGGCTATTAACGCCAACAGTATCACGTAAATTGAGATCGTGATCGCCAATTTCTTGTTACCTTTCATTTCTTTCTCCTTTTGAAACAATATCTTTAAAGTTATTATAAATCACCGTTTATGCACAGCCGTTTCCGTTATACGTATTATCGTTTACGGTTTCCGATTCCTGATCTTTTTCGCTGTATTCATCTTCTATTGCGATCGCTACTCTGCGGACGTCTAAAAGCACTTCGTCTTTGCCGACAATTTCAAGCGATATATAATCTCCGTCTTCGGCGTATTCCGCATAGTAAGTTATCCAATCGCCTTCCTGATCGTCAATTACTATCTGTTCGTTATACTCTCCGTTCGGATCTACTATGTCTATATACTCGATCAAGCCGTTATACGTAACGCGGAGTTTAAGATACTCGCTCCACTCCGTAACTTCGATCTGCATATAAACGTATCTGTCGTAAGTTTCGACCGATATAAATTTCGCATCTCCGACAGGCTCGTAAGGCGGATCGTCGGGATCTTGCGGTTCGTCGATTTTAAGTACGACGGTTTTTGAATCGAGAACTTCGTTCATAAAAACCGGATTGCCGATAATTTCGAGTAAAATTTCGTCGCCGTCTTCGCCGTTTTCGACGTAATATTGCGTCCAATAACGACTCATTTCTTCGCGAAGTTCTTTTTCGCGCTGTTCGTATAAATAATAATCCTGGTCGTACTGATAAAAATCTTTTTCGCGATTTTCTATCTTGATCTCGTCGGTAAAATCTTTACCGCTTATTTTGATTTTAAGGTCGTCGCTCCATTTAAGAACTTCAAGTTCCATTTCTATCGTGCGTTCTTGCGCGGTAACCTCGATAAATTTCGCGTCTTCGGTGCGCGCGGCGGGAATATAATTAGCGCCGATGATCGCAACGCCGGTCAATGCTACAAAGCCCAACGCTATTTTATACAAGACGGAAGAAACCGTACCCGACGATTGCACGGCGCGCAACGTAGAAGTATTCGACGCGCTGATGCCACTACCCGACGACGTGCCGGTGATCTTTACCGCCGACTTTTTATCGGAAGAAGTTTCCGTAGGGTTACTTTCCACACGCCCGAACCCCTGACGTTCTTCGGCAAAAGCAAACTCTCCCGATATATCGTTATACTCTTTATCGGAAGACAGGTCGGAATTATATTCGTTTGCCGGAATAGCGTTCAATTCTTCGGGTAATTTTTTGTTATCAGCCATATCTGAATTAAATACATAAGATATTATCGCCCCTTACGGTTAACGAGCAAGGGGCGATAGATTGTACAATTATAAAGCGTACATTACGTCAGATCGCAAAATTACATTTTTTTGGAAGTCTTTCTGAAAATTACGGCTATTGCTAACAATATGAGTTTCACAATATAATACACGATGATAACGAATAATAAAAGCACTATGATAAACAGAAGGAATAGACCGATCATTTCCAAAAGGCTGACAAACGGCGACGCTTCTGCCGTGTTACTGCCGAAATACGAAAAGAGACCGGCGAACACAGCGATAGCGATTATTGCGGCGGCAATAAGTAACAGCACGCCGTAATAGAAACAAGTGTAAAAGATCTTTGCTTTTCTATCGGAAGAGAAATGGATGTTTTCAGCAACTTTGGTCGCAACGTAACGCGGAGCGATGATGTGCCCGATAAGGATCATGAGAGCCACGATCATTAATATTATGAACAGAACCCAGGAACTTGCGGTAACGTTATATCTTTGAATACCGAACAAATCCAAAATCTTGGAGAACAAGTTGTCTTTTAAAAATGCCAAAGGCGAAATAATCGCATCTTTTCCGTCCACGTCTCCATCTCTGAAAAAGTTAGACTTATCAATCAAGAACATCGCAAACGCCGAGAACAAGATTATTGCTAAATAAATAATGTTTCTCGTACGTCTTGACTTTAATAAAGCCAGCAATCGCATTATAAAATTGCCGTTTTTTGCTTCCTTTTCCATAAAATACCCCTCTTAAATAAATTTGTGAAACGAGTTTTCGTTTTTACTACACAAAATTATTTTATCAAAATCACTGAAAAAAGTCAATACATTACCGTAAATTTAATGAAAAAACACCCGCAACGGGCTGAATTTACGTCTATTCCGCCTTATTTTCCGATTCTTCTTCGCAGTTTTTTTTGCGCGCGGAAAAAAGATCGAAATTCAGACACCGCCCGCAGAACTTTTTATCTTTATATTTTTCCAAAAGGAAGAAAATAAATTTTGTGATAAAATACGAAAGGATCGCCGCGACCGCACCGACGATAATCCCGCCGATAACGTCAGAGCAATAATGCGATATTAAATAAACGCGCGAAACACCCATAAGTATAACGCCGAAAAATCCCGCCCAACTCCATTTTTTGTTAAAACAGATAAAGAGCGCGACCATAGCCGCCATTATCATCGTGGTATGCCCCGACGGAAAACAAGCGCTGTCCGACTCCTTACCGCCGACGAATTTCCAGAACTCTGAATATCCTGCGTCGTACGGTCTTATGCGCCCGACGAGATTTTTAAGAATAAGACTCGCAACAATCGCACCGATACAAAGCGCGCCGAACATACAAACGCCGCCTTTACGGGTTTTAGCAAAAAGCATAAAAACAATTGCTAATACGAAAAAGATAATGCCTTTTTCGCCGATCAAAGAAACTGCCTTAAAAAGGGGCGTTAAAATCCCGCCCGCCTTTACCGCGAGATTATGCACGACGTTAAAAACGCCGCCGTCGAAACTACCGAAAGTACTGTTAAGCCACTCTGCCATAAAAAATTTCTCCTCGTTGTGCCTTAAATTTTCGCGGTGCCGTCGGTGCATTGTACAGCCGTCGCGGGAACGCCAAAACTCCATCTATCGCCTTTACTTATTGAATTCCACTTTTCTACAGTGCCGTCAAAACTTATGCTCTGTAAAGCGATACATTTGTTGAAAACGCCTTCGCCTATGCTCGTAACACAGGCGGGAATGGCAATACCGGTCAACTTGCCGCACAAAGAGAACGCACCGTCCTTAATTTCAGTCAACTGACTGTTTTCACCAAAAGCGACGTTTTCCAAACTGCTGCAACCGACAAACACTGAAAGCCCCAAGCTCGTAACTGCGCTCGGAATAATTACGCTCGTTAAAGCGGAGCAATAACGAAACGCGCCGTTGCCTAAATACTTAACGCCGCTACCGAGATCCACTTCTGTCAAGCCGACGCAATACTCGAACGCGCCGTCCCTTATTTCCAAAACGCTATCGGGAATAATAACGCTCGTCAACTTATCGCAACGATAAAACGCGCCTTCGTCCACGATCTTAACGCTATCGGGGATAACGATATTCTTTAAATTAGTGCAACGGGAAAACGCGCCGTCCCCTATAGCCGTTACCGCTTTCCCGTTAAAAACGGACGGAACGGCTATTTCTTCCGCGTATTTTGCTTGCCCTGCTTCCACGCAATAAGTGCCGTCGGGCAACGGATAAAAAGCCAATCCTTGTTGATCGTGGTAAGCGTCGATCTTACCCGCGTTTATTTCTTCGTCGTCAGTAAGCGTTATTATCAATTCGCCGTTATCGTTTATCGTCGCTTTTTTAACGCCCGTGCCGTTGCCGGAGCAAGCCGCAAAACCTACCGCGCAAAAAGCGCAAACAATACACAATACCAAAACCAACGATCTTTTCATAAAATTCTCCTTTCGAGTTTATAACTTATATAGTCTTAACCTTTTATCATTTTCGCGATGTGCGGAACGAGATCCGCGATATTTACGTTAGTCGTATTCACGCAAATATCGTAATTCAATTTGTTCCCCCACGTTTCGCCCGTGTAGTAATTGTAATATCTCGCACGGTTTTTATCAATAGATTTTATTTTTTTAACAAGTTTTTTGCGGGGCAAACCTTTTGCGTCGTCGCTGCGCGATAAACACCTTTCCACCTTGCTGTCCATATCGGCGTACACGAATATCCTGTACGGTTTAATATCCCGCAAAATATAGTCGGCACAACGCCCTACTATAACGCAGTCTGAAGTTCCCGCCATTTTCTTTATTACCTTTTCCTGCTCGTCGAAGATCATCTGTTTTTGCTGAATAGTCTGAACGTCGATATATGAAAAAGTATGCGCGACCGTGATGGGAAAAAGATCGTGCGGATTTTTTTCTACCACCTGCCTGACGTAATTTTCCGAAAGTTCGGTGTTTTTCGCTATCTCCGTGATTATCTCTTTATCGTAATAATCTATGCCGAGATTTTCTGCTAAAAGCCTGCCGAGTTCTCTGCCGCCGCTACCGAATTCCCTGCCGATCGTGATCACCATAATACGGTTCTCCCCTCGATTTAATATAATTATTTTACAATACGACTCGCCGGTTGTCAATACGCATCCGTTTTTTAGTTGCTTTTATCGCTCCGAAGTGCTAAAATACTTACTATCATAACGACTTTAAGGAAAGCTTATGCCAAAAAACAATATTTCCGCCCGCGAAAAAGCCATAAAACGCACCAGCATAATCGGTATTTTCACCAACCTTTTGCTGGTAGGTTTTAAGGCTGCGGTCGGGATCCTTTCCAACTCCATAGCGGTAGTTTTAGACGCGTTGAACAATTTAAGCGACGCGCTCTCTTCGTTTATTACGATGATAGGCAACTTTTTAGCGGGCAGAAAACCCGACAAAAAACACCCGTTAGGACACGGCAGAGTGGAATATTTAAGTGCGATGATAGTCGCCGCGCTCGTTATTTACGCGGGCATAACCGCCGCCGTCGAATCAGTCAAGAAGATAATCGCGCCCGAAACGCCCGATTACTCCCCCCTTTCGCTCGTAATTATCGGCGTGGCGGTAGTGGTAAAAATAATACTCGGTCTTTACTTCCGCGCGGTGGGTAAAAGAGTCAATTCGTCGGCGTTAAAAGCGTCGGGGGTGGACGCACTGTTCGACGCGGTGATATCCACGTCCGTACTTGCTTGCGCGATCATCTTCGTGTACGGCGGCGTAAGTCTCGAAGCGTACGTAGGCGTACTCATTGCCTTATTCATTATAAAAGCGGGCGTATCTATGCTTTTAGACACCTTTAACGATATCGTCGGTAAGCGCGCGGACAGAGAAATTGTCGATGCCATAAAGAAAACCGTATGCGAAGAAGAGTGCGTTCACGGCGCATACGACCTTATTATACACAGTTACGGGCCGGAAAAACTCGTGGCGTCAATTCACGTGGAAATCCCCGATTATATGACGGCGGACGAAATAGACGAAATGGAGCGCCGCATCGCCGCGAGAGTTTACGAAAAACACAAAGTTATTATGGCGGGTATCGGCATCTATTCACTTAACACCAAAGACGACGAAGTGAAAACTATAAAATCGCGCGTTATAAGTTTGATAGCGAAGCACGACAGCGTTCTGCAAGTTCACGGTTTCAATTTTAATCCCGACACGAAAACCGTAAGCGTGGATATAATCCTTGACTTCGCGACGCCCGATATGCAGGCGGAAACGGAAAAGATCAAAGGCGAATTACAGGTCGCTTTCCCCGATTATAAATTCGTTATCGTAATGGATCTTGACGCGTAAAAAACGCACATTATAAAAACAAGAAAAGCCCGCCGCCGAATTTTCGGCGGCGGGCTTATTATATTTATCCTTAATTATTTGATTTCGGAGAAATATTTGATGGTTCTTACCATCTGGCTGGTGTACGAATTTTCGTTGTCGTACCAGGAAACTACCTGTACCTGATAGGTGTCGTCGTCGATCTTGCTGACCATCGTCTGGGTAGCGTCGAAGAGCGAACCGAATCTCATACCAACAACGTCGGAAGAAACGATCTCGTCGGTGTTGTAGCCGAAAGATTCGTTGGACTGCGCCTTCATAGCGGCGTTGATGCCTTCCTTGGTGATATCTTTACCCTTAACCACGGCGATAAGGATAGTGGTCGAACCGGTAGCGGTAGGAACACGTTGCGCAGCGCCGATGAGTTTGCCGTTGAGTTCGGGGATAACGAGGCCGATAGCTTTCGCAGCACCCGTCGAATTCGGAACGATGTTCATAGCGCCCGCTCTCGAACGACGGAGGTCGCCCTTTCTCTGCGGACCGTCAAGTATCATTTGGTCGCCGGTGTAAGCGTGAACGGTGGTCATGATACCCGAAACGATGGGAGCATAGTCGTTA
>JAGAEX010000060.1 GCA_017612915.1 Clostridia bacterium
GCCATATATCCGCCGAGACTTGCGAGCGACTTGGAAAAAGTACCCATATATATATCCACTTCTTTTTCCAAACCGAAATGTTCCGCCGTGCCCCTGCCGTGCGCGCCTAAAACGCCCAAGCCGTGCGCGTCGTCAACCATAACTCTCGCGCCGTACTTTTTGGCGAGTTTAACGATCTCCGGAAGTTTACAGATATCGCCGCCCATACTGAACACGCCGTCTGTAACTATAAGAATACCCGCCGTATCGGGTACGGTCTGTAATTGTCTTTCCAGGTCTTCCATATCCGAGTGATTGTAGCGAAGCATTTTCGCAAAAGACAATCTGCAACCGTCGTAAATGCTGGCGTGATTTTCTTTATCGCAAAGAATATAATCGGTTCTGCCCGCGATGGCGGAAATAATACCCAAATTGCTCTGAAACCCCGTCGAGAAAGTAACTACGTCTTCTTTGCAAAGAAATTCCGCGAGTTCTTTTTCAAGCGCGACGTGGATATCCAGAGTACCGTTCAAAAACCTGCTGCCCGAACAGCCCGAACCGTATTTTTCTATCGCTTTGATGCCCGCTTCCATAACTTCGGGATGGGAAGTAAGACCGAGATAGTTATTTGACCCTATCATAATGATATCTTTGCCTTCCATAACCACTTCGGGGGCTTGTTTCGATTCGAGTTTGTGAAAATACGGGTAAATACCCGCTTCTTTAAGTTGTTTTACAGTGTCGTATTTTTCGCATTTGGTAAATAAATCCATACAAAACGATCCTATACGCGCTTTATTTGTTTTCGTTGACTTCGCGTACGGATTTAATTTTATCACAACGCCTATTTATTGTCAATTATTTTAACGCTTTTGAATTCGGTCGCACCCTCTGCCGATTGAATTTAAAAAATACCCGAACGCTCCGCCTTTTTCGTAATATACCTGCCTGTAAAGCCGCGCGTTTTCGGCTTTTAACGCGGATATCTCTTTTTTCAGCGCGCGATTTTCCCCTTTTAACGGTGCTAATAGCCTTTCAAGCATCAGGTCGATCTCTTTTTTAAGTCTTTCCGCCAAAAAATCTTCGGCGCGTTCGGCTCTTTTGTCTTCGTCGCTCTCATAGAAATATTTACTCATTTTACACTCCATTGCCGTTTTGAAATTTTATTGACATACGGAAAACTTTTTATACATAAAATAAAGCGGTATGTATTTTTATTTTTTCTGCGAATTTCCCGCCGTCGTAAAATTTCAGGGCGTTATCTTCGGCAGAGTGGATAATTCTGTAAAATTCTGCAATCTATCCGCCCCCTATCCTTTAACGGAGATCTGCCCGCTGTCGGGCGGCGAAAATCTTAATTTTTACCCTGACGCCGATTTTTTGGATAACCCGCCCGAAAACCTTACCGTTACAGACCTTAAAGGCGGGTATTTTCTACGGTTTAACAAGCCGCGGAATTTTTCGGAATTTAAAATCGTCGAACAGGCAAAGTTCAGCGGAGCGACTATAACCGCGTTTATCGAAAACGGGTTTAAGTTATCATTGGAAACGCATAGCGGTTTTTATGCCGAAACGCTTGCCTTTTCGCCTGTAAGCGCTCGCTTTATCCGCGGCGAAGGAGCGAACGCCGACCTCATTTTCGCGCTTTTCGATTGCGGCGACAAAAAAATACTGCACGCTTATTCTTTGCAAAGCCCCGCGCTTTTGCTTTCGATAAACGCCGACGAGTTCAATCCTGCCATTACAGGCTTTACCGTTACGGAAAGATTACGGGATATGGCGAAACACGTTGTAACGCACGATTATCGTTTCGACGGAAAAAAGATAAGGGAAACGGGGCGAAAAGTATCTGCCTGCGACAAGTTCGATCGCGAAAATCTGCCCGAAAAACTAATTCCTTACGCTTTTACGGAAGAATTTTCGTGCGGGGGCGACTATTCCTTTTATCTTGCGGACTCAATAAAAGAAAACGCCGACAAACTGCAAAGTTATTTCGGCACTTTTTTGGGCGTTACGCCGCCGCCGGTATTCAGGAAATACGACGAAGTGGGACTGATATATAAACACGCCGAACGCAAATATTCGGTTGAATATTTTTCTTTTGAAATAAAAGATAAAAAAATATCCAATATTAAAAAATCGTAAAAAAAAGGGGGCGATATCGCCCCCTGTGGTATTTGACTTTTATTATTTGACTTTAACGGACTTGATCATAGCGGTACATTCGCCGTCAACCGCGTTAGGTATCCAGACCGTCTTCTTGTTAAAGCAAACGAGTTGTTTGCCTTCCGCCTCGAACACTTCGGTTTCGTCGTCGAAATCGTCCGCTTTGACCGCGTGGAAAGTAAGACCGTAATTTTCGTCGGGTTTGGCGGCATCATATTCGCCGGTATAATAAATTATATACTCGCTGAAATACGAAGTCGTGGAGAAAATTGCGGATATCGCGCTCACCACGCTCTTATTGGTTTCATCGTCGGCGTCGTATTTACCGACCACGCAAATATAGCCGTCGTAAGCGGATTTGGACGCCGTCGGCATAGTCAAGGTCGCCCTGCCGCTGTTTCTCGCGTTACTGCTCGTCGCAAGTCCGGAGTCCTGCTCGTAATAACTGCGCCAGATCGCGACAGAACCCTTCTGATTGCTCAGATTGGAACCTATCGTACCGTTGGATTCAAATTCTCCGTATATCTCGGAAGGAAGTTTGCCGTTTATAAGATTCTGCTTTAATTCGCCGCCTTCAAATTTAAGATCGCCGACAAACAGCACGGAAGATTCGGACTTGTCCTGATAAAACACGGCGTTGTCGTAATAACCGTTCCGGATATGCTCTATCACTGCGTCAACGGTTTTGGGCGCGAGATAGCGGCAAAGTTCCACAGTAAGAGTCGATTCGCTGTCCGAATAAAAGGTACTGTCGGCGTTGTTGTATAATCTTAAAGTAATTTCTATCGTTCTGGTATCTTCGCACGCGGTAAGCCCCAACGCGCAGACAGCCATAAGCATCACGGCTATTACGTTGATCGCTGTTCTGAATAATTTTTTCATAAATCGTTCACCTGACATTTTATATGTATTTATTTTACTAACATTTTCAATAAATGTCAATAAATTACGGCATTATCGGTCAAAAAGACCTTCGTTTAATCGGTATTATTCGCCAAAAATCTTATTTGATCTTTGCCGCAAGCAATTCCTTGATGTCTTTCAAAAGGTCTTCGGCAGTCGGATTTAATAGTCTTTCGGCTTTAGCCTGTTCTTCCGCTTCTTTTGCCGCCGCTTCTTCCGCCGCCTTTTCTTTTATCTTCTTGTCCGCATAATACGCGCTCACCGCCGCCTTGTCTTTGATATTTACGCCGTTCGCTTTAAGTTCCTTTTTGTCTTCTTTGGTAAGTTTGCGTTTTTCGGCGTCTTCTTTTATTCTCTTATTGGTTTCAGCAACTTTGTTTATGGTTCTTACTATCATAAACAGCACGAACGCGATAAGTATAAAGTTGATTATCGCCGTGATGAACGCGCCCCAATCTATATAAATGGAATTCGCGGTATCTATGACCTTTTCGCCAAGATCGTTGGTCGTTTCTACCTTGTTAAGATATGTATAAATGCTGTCGAGCCCGCTGCCGCCCGTGATAACGAGCAAGAACCAGTTGACTATCGGCATTAAAACATGGTTTGTGAGCGCCGTAACTATCGCCGAAAACGCGCCGCCGATAATGACGCCGACAGCCATATCCATCACGTTGCCGCGAGTGATAAACTTCTTGAATTCTCCGAAAAACTTTTGCATAAAACTCTCCTTTCGTTAAATTAACGGCTAAACACCGAATAAAACCTTTGTTAAAACTGAAACCGCCGCCAGGATCGCGAGATATACCGAAAACCCGGCAAACTTCGCCTTTTTTATCGCGACGAGCATAACGCTTATCGCCATATATCCGAACACCGCCGCGGAAAGAACGCCGAAAAATACGGGTAAAAATTCTATTTCCGCACCCACCTTTATCGCCTTGACTCCGGAGATCGCAGTCGCGCCCAAAATGATCGGGATACTCATTAAAAACGCGAACTCCGCGTTCTTATCTTTATCGAGTCCGGCGAGCGTGCCGCCGGTTATCACCGTTCCGCTGCGCGACAGCCCCGGAATTATGGCGATACTTTGGAACACACCCATAATTATAGACGATTTTAACGATAAAGGCAAGGCGTTTTTGCGTTTTGCGGAAATTTTTTCGGCAAAAAGAAGTTCCGCCGCCGTCAAAACAAACGCGCACGCAAGTAACGAAGCGGAAAAAATTCCGTTTCCTTTAAATAAATCTTCTATTCCATCCTGAAACAAAAACCCCGTTATCGCCGCCGGTACGGACGCGACGACGAGATACGAAAGCGTTTTATACGGCTTTTTTAAAAGCCCCTTTACGCTTTTATAAAACACTATAAATACGGGTATAAGCGTACCGATATGCAACGTTATATCGAAAAACAACCCGCCGTCCGTCTTTATCCCGAGCATCCTTTCCGCTAAAATAAGATGTCCGCTCGAAGAAACGGGCAAAAATTCCGTCAGCCCTTGCACCGCACCGAGCAATATCGCCTGCCATACGGTCATATAAAAACCCCCGAAAAATACCTTTTATATATTTTACGGGGGAAAATTCAAAATATTATAACTATCAGCCTTTATCCGCCAAAATCATATTAAGAAATTCTTTTACGGCAAAAGTCAGGTTCTCGTCTTTCGGAAGCGCAAGCCCTATCGCTCTCGTCGGGAGCGCGGGGCTGGTCTTGATCTCTTTTAACGCGCCGCTCTCTAATTCGTGCTTGACGAATTCCCGCGGGATACACGCGATCCCTATGCCCGTTTTTGCAAGTTCGGTCATAAGTTCAAGGCTCGCGAGTTCTATCTCGGGATGCAGATGTATGCCCAAGGAGTGCGCGAAAGACACTATCGCCTGTCTTGTCGCGGTGGAAAGTTCGAGCATAAGTAAAGGATAGTCCTGTAATTTGCGAAGATCGACCGTTTCGACGGTCAGTTTCTTAAAAGCGTCGCTCGCGACGAAAGTGTCGTGCAGTTGCATAATGGTATTCGTAAGACTGATCTCGCTGTCGTCTATCGGAAGATTTACAAAACCTATATCGCCCTTTTTGTTTTTAAGAAGTTCTATTGTCTCGCTCGAAGTGCCGTTTTGCAAAATAAGGTTCACGTCGGGGTAGTTTTCGTGATATTTTTTTATGTACGGCAATAAAAAGTGGGTGGCGACCGTATCCGACGCGCAGATCCTTACTACTCCCGTCGCCGTGTCTTTAAGTTCCGAATACTTGGATTCTGCGTTTTCAAACAGTTTAAGCGCTTGTTCCACGATGGGAAATATCTGTTTTCCGCCCGTTTCCGAAAGTTCCATACCCTTATGAGTACGGTTGAACAGTTTGCCGCCCAAACTTCTTTCAAGTTGCTTTATCGCCTGCGAAACGGCGGGTTGCGAAATGTAAAGTTCTTCCGCCGCTTTCGTTAAACTGCCGCATTTAGCGACGGTATAAAACACTTTATACAGTTCGAGATTTACCATATTCGCCCCCCTAAAACACTATTTCCCCACGCAAAAACGCGAAAAAATATCGTTGATTATATCTTCCGACGCCGTTTTGCCCGATATTTCTCCAAGATACTGCCACCCCGCCAGAATATCAACCGATAATATATCGAGCGGCGTGTCGTCAACCGCGTTGAGCGCGTCGGAAAGTTTATCCCGCGCGTTTTTCAAAGCGCAATAATGCCGTTCTTCACACAAAAAATCGCCGTTTAAGTCTATTCCGCCCACCGTCTTATCAAAAAGCGCCTTGCGAAGACCGTCTATGTTTTCGCCCGTCTTTGCGGAAATCGCGAGTTCTGCCCTGTCGTCATTTAAATCTCCCGCATCAATCTTATTGATAACCGTAATATGCGGATAATCTTTTATTAAGTCGTAAACTTTTTTATCGTCGTCGTTTACACCTTCCGCAGACAAAACGAAAAGAACGATATCGCTCGACTTTACCGTCTTTTCTGAAAGACGCACGCCGAGATTTTCAATATCGCTCGCCCCGTCGCGGATACCCGCCGTGTCGAAAAGGTTAAACCTGACGCCGTTTATATCTATATTACCTTCCACGACGTCCCTCGTCGTACCGGCGACGTCCGACACTATCGCTTTATCATAGGCAAGAAGGGCGTTTAGAACGGAACTTTTGCCCACGTTCGGCTTGCCGCAGATAGCGACCTTTACGCCGTGCGCGACTTGCGCGCCCTGACGGAAAGACGAGATAAGCCCGTCCGTTTCCGCTATCACTTCGGTCAGTATATCTTTAACGCTCCCGCGCGAAGTTTCTTCTAAACCTTCTTCGGGAAAATCCATATCCGCGTCTATACCTGACAGCGCGGCGGTCAACTTTTCCTGTAAACGATCGACTTTATCGGTAAGCCGCTCGCGGTACAGTGAGTACCCCGCTTTAACGCCGCTGACGAACTCGCTGTTTATCATATCTATAAGACCTTCCGCTGACGCGAGCGAAAGTTTGCCGTTTAAAAACGCGCGCTTGGTAAACTCCCCGTTTTCGGCAAGCCGCGCACCGAGAGAAAGCGCTTTTTTAAGCACGCCTTTAACTATCGCGACGCCCCCGTGAGAGTGGAATTCCACCGTGTCTTCGCCCGTAAAACTTTTGGGAGATTTAAAATACACGCAAAGCCCGAAATCGGAAAACCCGTCCGCCAAAATTTCGCCCGCGTACATTTTGTTGGGCAGAAAATCTTTTACCTGCGTTTTCCCCGTCGGCTTAAACATTTTTTCGGCTATATCCAAAGGGCTGTCGCCGCTTATTCTTATCACGGCGACTCCCGCCGCACCGAGCGCCGTGGAAATAGCCGCTATATTATCGTTTTTCATCTCTATTTATCGTCGTGCTCGTTATCGTCGAATTCCGAAAACGGTTCTTCGGGGCGGTTAGAAAACTCGCCGAACGGATCGTTTTTATCGTCCGAAGAATTGCCGTAAGGCGTACCGCGGGAATTATTCCTGTCGCCGCCGTTGCCGTAAGGGGTATATCCCGCGCCGTAAAAGCGGTTGCGGATATATTCGTTGAAGTCCACTTCTTCTCTGTCTCTTATCGCGAAGACCATTATCGGGAAAAGCCCGAAAAATGAAAGCACCGACGCAAGAATATAATGTTCGGGCCAGAATTTTTTAAACAGCGCGATATAAACGGATACCGTTACGAATATTTCGCCTATCCTTAACAGATAATTTAAATAGTAAATAACTCTGCGTATCACGTTTATTACGGGTATATCGAAAAGATTTTGGAATTCTTCTTCGTTTACATATATAATACTGTTCATCAGCGTAACTTCCCCGCCCTGCAAATAATACATAACGAGCGGGAAATACGTCAGAAAGCCGAAGACCGCGGTAAATATCGACGCGCAGGAAAAGACCACGCATATCCATACGGCGACGCTTTCCATAGTCTTGCCGAAAAACCGTGCTTTGCCTATTATTTTACACGCCGTATATATCCAGATACAAGGTATAAAAGCAAAAAACGGCTTATCTACGCCCTGTCGCACCGCAAGTTTATATATACCTATCGAACGAAGGACGTAAAAAGTCAGGTAGAACGCCGCGACAATCGCGGCAAAGAGTATCACCGTTCCCCACGCTATCGACTTGTTTAATAAAACGGCGCCTTCTTCCGATTCCAATACAATATTAAGCATATCTTTCCCCCGTACTCCGCCGCTTTAATATGCGCGTGCGAAAATTACTTTATGTTTTGCGGGTTTGCCGCAGATAGCGCACTTTTCGGGAACGCCTTCTTCGTCGCACATAACGCGCGCCGTCGCCTGTGCAACTTCTTTTACCTTATCTTCGCACTCGCGACAGCCGCACCAGCCCGCTTTTACGAAATTCTTCCCTTCCACGCCCTTTAATATACCGTCAAGGCTGTCCGCTTCAACTATCTTCGCGTCCCGCTTTGCTCTCGACGAAACGAGCATATCTTTTTGAATATTATCCAAAAGTTCCGCTATTGCTTTTTCTATGCCGTCCAAAGCGACGGTGGCCTTTTCAAGCGTATCGCGGCGCATAATTACCGCAACGCCGTTTTCTATATCGCGCGGACCTATCTCTATTCTTATCGGAACGCCTTTCATTTCCCACTCGTTGAACTTCCAACCGGGGCTCATATCTCTTTCGTCCGTCTCCGCGCGAACGCCCGCTTTAACGAGCAAATCTTTGACTTCCTTACATTTCTCTATAACGCCGCCTTTATGCGCCGCAACGGGAATAATAATCGTCTGTATGGGTGCGACTTTCGGCGGGAGAACGAGTCCGCGCTTATCGCCGTGCGCCATTATTACAGCGCCGATCATACGGGTAGAAGTTCCCCAACTCGTCGTATAGCCGTATTTTAACGTTCCGTCTTTATCGAGATATTTTATATCGAACGCCTTGGAAAAATTCTGACCTAAATAGTGCGAAGTTCCCGCCTGCAAACTCTTTCCGTCGAGCATCATCGCTTCCATACCGAAAGTAGCGACCGCCCCCGCGAATTTTTCCTTTTCCGTCTTTTTGCCGCAGAGAACGGGGATAGCCAAGACGTTTTCCGCAAACTCTTTATACAGCGCGAGTTTATTCATCGTTTCTTCCATCGCCTCTTCTTCCGAAGCGTGTACGGTATGCCCTTCCTGCCACAAAAATTCGCTCGTTCTTAAAAACGGACGGGTGGTCTTTTCCCAGCGCATAACGTTGCACCATTGATTCATAAGTACGGGAAGGTCGCGGTAGGACTGCACCCACTTTGCGTACATAGTGCCGATTATCGTTTCGCTCGTCGGACGGATCGCCAAAGGCTCGTCGAGTTTAGCCCCGCCCGCGTGAGTTACGACAGCAACTTCCGGCGCAAAGCCTTCGACGTGTTCGGCTTCTTTGGTAAAATAACTCATAGGAATAAGCAGCGGAAAATAAGCGTTTTTAACGCCCGTCGCCTTAAATCTTGCGTCCATCTCCCGCTGGATATTTTCCCAAATGGCGTAGCCGTAAGGACGAATTACCATCGTACCTTTAACTGGCCCGTAATCGACGAGTTCCGTCTTTATCACCACGTCGGTGTACCATTGTGCGAAATTCTCTTCGATATCCGCTATGTCTTTAACGAATTGTTTGCCTTGTGCGTTCGTCTGCGCTTTGTTCTGTTCCATATTTTGCTCCGTGCAATTTATCTTTTATTCGTGCGTGTTACGAAAGTAAACGCAGTCTTTCACTATACATTTTTACCACGCGCCAACCATTTATGTCAAGTTATTTGTATTATTTTATATTATTTTACCTTAAAAGCCTTAAAAAAGGCTTGAAAAAAACCGCAAAACGGTGTTATAATATTTTTGCGCGAAAAAACGCGCCATTTAAGTTTTTTAAGGAGATTTTTTATGGAAGACGTTAAGCAACTTACTGTAAACGCTATCAGAGTGCTTTCCGCAGAAGCGATCGATAAGGCTAAATCCGGTCACCCCGGTATGGTTCTCGGTTCCGCACCCGTCGGATACTCGATCTTTACGAATATGGTGTTCAATCCTAAAGATACCAAGTTCGACAACAGGGATAGGTTCGTACTCTCCGCTGGACACGCGTCCATGCTCGATTACTCGCTCTATTATCTTTTCGGATTCGGTCTTAAAAAAGAAGATATTATGAATTTCCGTCAACTCGGTTCCAAAACCGCGGGACACCCGGAATACGGCGTATGCCCCGGCGTGGAAACGAGCACAGGCCCTCTCGGTCAGGGCGTAGCAAACGCAGTCGGTATGGCTATCGCGGAAAATTATCTTGCGAATAAATTCAACAAAGACGGCTTTAATATCGTCGATCACTACACCTACGCCCTTTGCGGCGACGGCTGTATGCAGGAAGGTATCGAAAACGAAGCGGCGTCGCTCGCAGGCGCACTTAAACTCGGCAAACTGATACTTTTCTACGATAAAAACGATATAACCATCGAAGGCAATATAAACATTACCTTTACCGAAGACGTCGGTCGCCGTCACGAAGCGCTCGGCTGGCAGGTGATCAAAGTAGAAGACGGCAACGATCTTAAAGCGATGAACCGCGCCATCAAAAAGGCGAAAGCGGAAAAGAACAAACCGTCGCTCATTATTTATAAGTCGCATATCGGCTACGGCTCTCCCTTACAGGATAACGCCGCTTGCCACGGCAGTCCTTTGGGCGCTGACAATCTCGCCGCATTGAAAAAAAATCTCGGCTGGAACTACGAACCGTTTGAAGTTCCCGAAGAAGTATTCAAGCATTGTAAGAGATTTGGTAATAAAGGCAAAAAAGCGGAAAAAGCGTGGAAGGAATTGTTTAAGGCATATTCCGAAAAATATCCCGAAGACGCAAAAGAATATCTTGCTTGGAAAAACCGCGAAATGCCCGACCTCGCCGCAATAGACGACCTTTGGAACTTTGAAAAGGACGACGCTTCAAGGGGCTACGGCGCGACCGTTTTAAATAAGATTGCGGCATACGTACCTTTCCTTATCGGCGGCAGCGCGGATTTAGCGCCCGCAAACAAGAGCAATATAAAAGCGCGCGGCGGTTATTCCGCTACCGACAAGAGCGGCTCCAATATGCACTTCGGTATCCGCGAACACGCAATGGCGGCTATCTGCAACGGAATTTATCTGCACGGCGGACTTTTGCCCTACTGCGCGACCTTTGCGGTATTCTCCGACTATATGAAGAACGCTATGCGTATGTCGGCTATTATGGAACTCCCCGTAACCTATATCTTAACGCACGACAGTATCGGCGTCGGCGAAGACGGACCTACCCATCAACCGATAGAACATCTTGCGGGTCTTCGCGCTATGCCGAATTTGAGAGTATATCGCCCCGCGGACGGAAGAGAAACGACTGCCGCTTGGATATCCGCGCTTACCGGTAAATTACCGTCCTGCTTATTCCTTTCCCGCCAGACTATTCCTATGCTCGAAGGTTCCGGCAAAGACGCGTTCAAGGGCGGATATATTCTTTCTGACAGCGAAAAGAAAACGCCGGACGTTATACTTATCGCGACGGGCAGCGAAGTAAGCCTTGCGGTAAAAGCGAAAGCCGAACTCGTTAAAGAAGGTATTGACGTAAGAGTCGTATCTATGCCCTGCGTGGAAGACTTTGAAAAACAGACCGTTAAGTATAAAGAGAGCGTATTGCCGAAGTCGGTAAGAGCGCGCGTCGCCGTTGAAGCGGGTGCGACCGCTTCCTGGTATAAATACGTAGGTTTAGACGGAAAAGTCGTCGGTATCGACCATTTCGGCGCGTCTGCCCCCGCAGGCAAACTGTTTGAAAAATTCGGCTTTACGGCTGACGAAGTAGTAGCCGCCGCGAAGGACGTATTAAAAAAATAATTATTTGTAAACTATAAGCAGCCGCCCGCTGAATAGCGGGCGGC
>JAGAEX010000061.1 GCA_017612915.1 Clostridia bacterium
ACCGCATATACGGGAAACCCGCCTGTCGGATTCGTATTTATCCAAAAGTTCCTTGCAAAACGGGAAAAAGGATTGCGAAGGCACTATGTCGTCTTCTAAAATTATGCACTTATCGACCAAAGAAAACGCCCATTTATGCGAAAGGTGGGTAGAAGGATCGCAACCCATATTTTCGTCGTGATAATTTTTATAAACGGTGCAATCCCAGTCTATATTTTCGGCGATCTTTCTGCATTTTTCGATATTTTCAATATCGTCGGCGCGCCCTTTTCTCGGGCCGTCCTGCCAAAGAAGCAAGGTTCTCGGGCGTGCTTGTCTTACCGCCTCGAAAACCTGCTTAAAACAATTAGGTCTTGCAAAGAAAATGCATAAAACCGCTACGTCAACGTTCCAACTGTTCATCATAACCCCCAAATCAAGAGTTTTCTTTATCGGTTCTGGTTTTTACCACGCGGGCGGGATTGCCGACAGCAACCGAATAGGGCGGAATACTCTTCGCGACCACCGCCCCCGCGCCTACAATACTGCCTTTGCCTATCGTAACGTTTCTATCCACCATACAGGCGTAACCCACGCCGGAATTTTATCCTATGACCGTTTCGCTGTGGATACGGCATTTTCTACCGATCGACCAGGTTTTCCATTTGAGATTTTTGGTCTTTAAATAGCGGGAAACGAAAAACGCCCGCATTTTTCTCCACTTCTCGGGAGTTTTGCATATCAAATGGTCAAACAGAAATCTTGCCGTTTTTCTTGCCGACTTCATACTTTTTCCCCGTATTGTTGCAGAACAGATCGATCGTCAACGGAACGAATAAGAACATCAGAATAAAGATTTCGTAAGCGTACTGGATAGGATTAAGCACCGCAAGCACAATAAAAAGCGCGAACGAAAAATTGCGTATCTGCAAAATATAGCCGTTTTTAATATATATTTTGCTGAAATACTTAAAATAGAGCACCAATTCCGCTATCACACAGCCGACACCCAAAACACCGGCGGACACCGCCACCGACAACAACCACGAATGACTTTCCGCCGCCGCTTGCGAATGCGATTGACCGATAATCGGGCTTTCAAAGAACGCATTTAAAGCGTTTTTATACAACTCGAACCGTGAAGATATTTCGTTCGCGGTAATCTTGCCGTCGAACATATCCGCCATAAGGAGAAGTCTTCTCTGCGTAATATCGCCGATATTGAAAGTAGCGAGCCATCTTAAAACCACGCTTGCCAGCATCAATACTACTATAACGAGAATAATATTGAAAATCTTAACGTATAACCTTTTGGGGGCGACGGCAACGATGATAAGCAGCGATATAACGCACAGCAAGAACAGTATCATATATTGCGCGGAAATAACGTAATAGGCTATAAACGCGGCAAATATCAACGACACGACTTTAAAGAAAACGCTCTTCGCTCTTATAAACAAAATTACCCAGGCAGGGAAGGTCAACCCTATCGCATAAGAAAACTCGAACCCCGCCACGTTGTTCATTCTGTATTGCATAAGTTCGTCACTCTCTTCGCCGTTTGCGAGCAAACGCGCGATCATATCGTTCTGCGCAAGTTCCGCTAAAGTATTTAGCGCGATATAAAGCAATATCGCCGAAATAAAAAGCCATAAGAAGATCTTGAACTTCTTACCTGATTTCAACAGGTCGCTTAAAATAAAGCACGGGATAATACATCTTAAAACCCTTATCGGTTCGTTGATTATTATATACACCTTATTGCCGTTCAAGTACATGACTATACCCGTAACGGCGCCTAAAAGCACTAAAAAGATTATCATTAAGCGGTATTTTTTGTATTTAAAAAATACGAATAACGCGTAAAGCAAACATATAGATCCCGCTACGACGTACGGAACGGAATAACTCAATACGGGCAATATCGCAATGGCGATATATACCATCGTATATAATAAAAACATTATTCGGCTAATCGTCAATCTGACATTATCTTCTTTCAGCACTTAAACCACCTTGATATATTTTGCGTAAAACAACCATATTTTTATTATAATCGAATTCTTCTTCAACCCATTTTAAGCATTCGGCAGAATACTTTTCCTTTCCCGCCTGTCTGATCTTTTCCACCGCTTTTATAAGCCCGTCCGTGTCGTGGGGCGTTACCTTTTCGCCGCAGCCGTCTTTAACTATCTCCGCGCACGCAGAAACGTCGTAAACTACCGCGGGCGTACCGCAAGCCATCGCTTCCGCGATAACTTTGCCGAAGGTATCCGCCGCCGAAAAATGCACGTAAACGTCCGCAAACGAATATAATTTTGCGAGTTCCGCTATATCGCTTATAAAATCTATCGCCACTACGTTATCGCCTTTGACGCTCTGAGAATTACACCCTACGACGACCACCTGACTATCGTTGCCGATTTTAGCGGCAAAATCTATTATTTCTTTATTTTTCTGCGAATCTTCCGCCCACGCGGCGGCAACGCAAATCACCGTAAACTTATTCTCGTCTACCGAATATTTTTTCAGAACGGGCAAAACGCTTTCTTTATCGTACGGCTTAAACCCGTCGCGGTTTATCCAGTTATATAAGCGCAATACCTTGAATTTATTCAAGAACGACTGTCTGGCAAGATCGGAAACCCAGTCGGACACGCCGACTACCGCTATGACGTTAAGTTTTTCGATAAGATTTTTCTTATCGGAAAACATTTTCCGCGAAAAATCGAATATTCTGCTTTCGGGATAATCTTTTTTAGCGGGACAATGCTCGCAACCCGTCTTCCACTTATCGCAACCCGTGCGAGTGGGATGAGTGCATTTCCCCGTAAATATCCAGCAATCGTGCAACGTAAGAACTACGGGGATCTGCGTTTTTATAAGATACTTA
>JAGAEX010000062.1 GCA_017612915.1 Clostridia bacterium
ACGCTTGATCAAGCGTGGGCGGCGGTTGTGTATTAAACGCGCAAGTCAAAAATAAATTGGGCAAAAAGTAAATTTGACTTGATTTTTACGGGCAGAATGTAATACAATATAACCGTTATAAAAGGAATGAATATGGCAAATAAACGCAAAAAATCCGCAGGTAAACCGTTTTCCGCGGTTTTAGGCTTTATATTTTTTCTGATAGTCGCGGGCGCGGGGGCGTATTATTACTTTTTTCAATACGAAAAGCCCGAAACGGATAGACCGCAGGCAAATATCGCCTTTGCCGACGCGGATATTTCCGTTCACTTTATAGAACTCGGCAATGAATTTCCCGGAGATTGCACTCTCGTTAAGGTGGGCGATACCGAAATGCTTATTGACTGCGGCTCGGAGACGAGCAGTATAAGCACGGTGTCAAAATATCTGAACGGATACGTGACGGACGGTATTTTGGAATACGTTATAATAACCCACGCGCACAAAGATCATTACGCGGGCTTTGCGACGAACACTTCTACCGATTCTATTTTCGATTTATACGAGTGTAAGACCATAATTACTTTTGCGAAAACCAAACAAGCAGTAAAAGGGTTGTACGCAAACTACCTTCGCGAATTAAGCGACGAAGTGTCAAACGGCGCTACCCATTATACTGCCGACAAGTGCTATAACCAAGAAGGCGGCGCAAAGCGTACTTTCGATCTGGGCAAGGGTTACGAGTTCGAGATACTTTATAATAAATACTATTGGGACGAGGCGACGACCGAAAACGATTATTCCGTGTGCTGTATGGTTCAGGGCGGCGGCAATCACTTCCTTTTTACGGGCGACCTTGAAAAAGCGGGTGAAGAAGCGCTTGCGGCACAGTATAAGATCGACCATCCTTCGCTTGCCGCGAATTTTAAGGTTGATCTTTATAAAGCGGGGCATCACGGCAGTAAAACCAGTTCCAACGAAAAGTTTTTGGAAGTGTTTAAGCCAAAGATCTGTTGCGTGTGCTGTTGTGCGGGTGGAGAATACTTATTCCCGAAGCAGGAATTTATAGACAGGATATCTGTTTATACCGATAAAGTTTATATAACGACTTTATATGTCGACGACGCTAATAAAAAGTTCAAGAGTTTCAACGGTAATATCGTAGTGTTTGCAAACGCCGAAGGAATAGGCGTACAATGTTCGGATAATAACACCGTGCTTAAAGATACGGCGTGGTTCAAGGCGAACAGGACTTGCGCAAACTGGTCTTAAACTATAAAGCGAATTATTAAGGAGAGTTGTGAAATACTTTTTTTAAAATTTCCCGTTCGTTTTTGCGGCGGCGTGTTTAATACGCGTGGAAACGGTAACGGGGCGTATGATATTTAGGTAAGGGGTTTAGATGAATAAGAGCGAAGAAGTCGTCAGAGAACTCGTAAAATCCGCTTTTTTCGGCGAAGCCGCGGATTTTTCGGGGGATATTGACTGGCAGGAAGTATTCAAAGAAGCGAAAATGCAAGCGGTGGTCGCGCTCGTATTTAATTGCGTGCCAAGCGATTTTTGCGCTGAATGGAAGGGGTACGCCAATAAATCAAAAGCACGTTTTTTAAGAGTGCTTTACGAGCAAACGAAGGTCGTATCGCTGTTGCAGGCGGCGGATATAGGTTTCGTTATCATTAAGGGATACGCCGCGGCGATCTACTATCCTACTCCGTATTCCCGAACTATGGGCGACGTTGATATTCTCGTAGCCGACGGCTGTTTCGATAAGGCTTTCACGGTACTTCAAGAGAACGGATACAAATTTGAACACGATTTCGGCGATGACAGGGATTATCGGTTTAAAAAAGACGGTGTATTGTTTGAGTTGCACAAAAAATACAGCGATAAAGAATACGATATAGAAGATATTTTACAGGCCGGCGTTTCGCGAGCGGAAACAGTTACCGTTTACGGCGACTCCTTTCCCGTTCTCCCGCAAGCAGAAAACGGATTGCTTATTTTAGATCACGTGCGCCATCATATTTACGGCGGGCTTGGTATCCGTCAGATAATAGATTTTATGGCGTTCGTCTATGCCGAAAAGGACGAAGAGAAATTTGAAAACGAGATATTGCCCGTTTTTGAAAAAACGGGGCTCGGCGTTCTCGCAAAGGTTATAGTCAAAGGATGCAAACGCTATTTCGGTTTACCAACGAAAGCGAAGTGGTGTGAAAGCGCGGACGATAAGACTTGCGACGAATTTATGGACAGGGCTTTCGCAAGCGGTGATTTCGGCAGAAAAAGCCCGTACGAATACCGACCGATGGAAACCTTTACGATGAGCGTAAAAAAATACGGGTTTTTCAGAACTCTTCAAAGATCGGGCGTGGAAAACAGCAAGGCTTGCAAGAAATATAAGGTGTTGCGACCTTTTGCGTGGTTATATCAACTCGTTCGCCTTACGGGGCGGGGGATCGCCGCGCTTTTCCGCAGAGAAAAACTGTTTTCGGACGTGAACTCGGCAAAAGAAAAAACCGATTTTTATAAAAGATTGGGGATACTTTGATCCGCCTGTTTAATGTTTTAAAGAAATGATTAACCCGACAAAGGAAGTCCGTCAAATGACGGACGAACCTACAGGGTTCTCGCCCGTAAGATTACGCAAAAATAACCCAAACCGAACGGTTTGGGTTATTTTTGGTGCTCCATCAGGGACTCGAACCCTGGACACCCTGATTAAGAGTCAGGTGCTCTACCAACTGAGCTAATGGAACGGCTTTCGCAATCAGGGTTTTATCCCCACCTTGCGAGAAAATCAAAAGCAGGCTGGGAAGTCGCGCCGTTTGCGTTTTACGCAGACGGCTGACATAAAGCCTTGCTTCGACGTGGTGGTCCATCGGGGATTCGAACCCCGGACACCGTGATTAAAAGTCACGTGCTCTACCACCTGAGCTAATGGGCCGTAAAATATTTATTTGGCAGGGGTGGCAGGATTTGAACCTACGAATGCCGGAATCAAAATCCGGTGCCTTAACCACTTGGCTACACCCCTATATCAAAGGGTCGGATTTTTAAGTTCCGCACCGCAAAGAACAAATTGCCGAACGGGTGCCGTTGACGATTATAAGGAGCAAAGCGACGGAATAGCGATTGTTACCGTTTACGGTAAAATCGCGTCACCTGTGTTCTCTCCGCAAAGACCTGTCCAAAAACAGACAACACGCTACAAGTAATGAATTGTATGTGTGTGGGAAGCATCTCCGCAAACAAAGTTTGCTACGATGATCTTACCCGTCAAATGACGATCGAACCTGTGTTCTCTCCGCAAAGACCTGTCCAAAAATAAAAACATTTACAAATGTTTTTATTTTTGGGGCGGGTGATGGGAATCGAACCCACGACCTCAAGGACCACAATCTTGCGCTCTAACCAACTGAGCTACGCCCGCCGTTTTGGTGCGCCTGAAGGGATTCGAACCCCTGACACCCGGCTTAGAAGGCCGGTGCTCTATCC
>JAGAEX010000063.1 GCA_017612915.1 Clostridia bacterium
GGTGCCGCCGTGTTTTTCTTAAAAATGTTTTCAGTTATCAGATACGGGTAAAGCCTTTGCCGTAAACTTCGGTGGCTTCGCCGACAATTACGAACGCGTGTGCGTCTATGCTTTTAACCATTGTTTTAAGACTTTGTATCTGGTGGCTTTTAACACAGGTCAAAAGGACGCCTTTTTCGTTGCCCGTGTACATCCCTTTGCCGTGTAAAAACGTGATCCCGCGCGGGCTGTGGTGGATAAGGAAATCGCCTATCTCTTCGGCTTTATCTGATATTATATAACAAAGTTTCGCCTTGTTAAGACCTAACACCAACACGTCGCTTACCTTTGCGCTAACGAACACGAGTATCAAAGCGTACAAAACGTTTTCGGGGTTTTTTAAGACTATCGCGCCCGCTAAAACCACGATGCCGTCAAATATGGCGACGTGCGTTGCTATTGAAAAAACGGGTAAAACGTGGTGAGTCAATCTGCCGAGAAGTTCCGTTCCGCCACTCGACATTTCAAACTTGATAAAAAGACCTATTCCTATGCCTTGTAATACGCCTCCGTAAAGGGAAGCGAGTATTGGGCTTGCGGTTATCCCTTGCAAAAAGTCGAATAAGTTCAGCCCGAAAAGGTTAGTGAACGCCGAAAGCGACGCCGTCGTAATAAGACATCTTACTATGAATCGCCAACCCATCAATTTAAAACCTAAAATAAGTATAGGAATGTTTATTGCGAAAATAAAATAACCGGCGGGGATGGCGGTAAGAATTTCGATAAGCGAAGCCGCACCCGAAACACCGCCGCCTACTATTTTGTTTGGTATCAAAAACATTCTTAAGCTTAAAGCGTAAGAGATGCAGCCTATGACCATAAACGCATAGCGTTTAATAATATCCGAAGTGTTTTGTTTACTGTACATAATTTTTTACGTTCCTTTATTTCTTAATTTAAATATTATACCATTGAACGTTATTAAAATCAATATTATTCAACCTGTTTTTTATATCGAAACGTCCTCAGTGCTAATTGCTGTTTTTACCGTTGCCGATACTGTCTTTTTACCAAGTCAGACCTGTCTGAACCCCTTAAAAAGGGCAATTTCAGGTCTTTTTGTATTTGTCGTCGTTTGACCGGATAAAAATATTGAACAGATATCGGAATAAATATAGACATGGCGATATAAATATGTTATAATAAAAAAATCAGAACGTTTGGCTATAAGGAGATTCAATGGAGCACGGTATTGATAAATTAGGCGGAGTTGCCGAGTGGATTTGGCTTAAAGAAGGTTCGGCGCTTAATCAGTTTGCGGAGTTTTATCGCGAATTCGATATATGCGATACTGCCAACGTGTTTGTCGAAATAAGTGCGCCCACTCAATACGTTTTGTATATCAACGGTAAATTCGTTGCGAACGGACAGTACGGCGATTACGGGTTTTATAAAGTTTACGATAGAATAGATATAGGCGCTTTTGTCAAAAAGGGCAAGAACGTTTTGGCTGTTCTTGCATATAATCAAGGCGATGATTCCTTTCCTTATTTGTTCAAAACTCCGGCAATAACCTTTTGCGTTTACAGTAAGGAGAACGTCGTTGCCTATTCTGACGGAAATACGTTTGTAAGATTATCGAAATCGTATATTTCCGGCAGAAACGAACCGTTTGCGCCGCCGCTCGGCTATACCGTTCAAGTGGATCTTTCAAAAGACGACGGCTGGAAGACGCAAAAAGAAAACGGGTTTAAAAAAGCGACCGTGGTCAAAACGGGATTTAAATTGTTTATTAGACCTATTTTGCGTCCTGCGTTTTCGGGGAACAAGTTTTCGCGCATAGCGGCTCAAGGCGTGTTTAAGGAAAACGGCGGAAAGACTACGGGAGAGATGGCTCAGCGCGCGTATCTGTCTTCCCGTACTCTCGTCGAAATGACGGGCGTATTACGCGAAAAATGCGACATTTTTCCCAATCCGTTCACATTTAAAACGGACGGCGGCGACGGCGTGTATATAATCGTCGATCTGTCGGTAGAGCGCGTGGGGTATATAACCTTCGACATAGAAGTTGAACAAGATACCGAAGCGATAATTTCCGTAGGCGAGCATTTGTCCGACGGACGGGTAAGGGCGTTCGTGGGCGGTAGGAATTTCGTACATAGATTTACTTTCAAAAAAGGAAAGAATACTTTTACCGAACGCGTGCGCAGGATTGCGGGCAGATATCTTATGCTGTACGCCTATACGGACAAGATAACTGTCAATTATCTGACGATAGACGATTACGAGTATCCGTTTAAGGAGAAAAAAGCGCTTCTTCCCGACGCATTAAAGCAAAGAATATACGATACGGGATTACGGACGCTTAAAGTCTGTTTTCACGAGCATTATGAAGATTGTCCTTGCAGAGAACAATCTTTGTACGGTCAGGATTCCAGAAACCAGATGCTTTTCGGATACGACGCCTTTGAAGGTACGGCACCGCAAAAAGCGAGTCTGAAACTGTTGTCGATGGCAAATTTCACCAGAACGGACGGGCTTATATGGTCCACGGCGCCCGGTTTTAAACTCGGCATTTTGCCGGATATACATAAGAACGACGAAAAGGGCGGGATACCGAACTTTTCACTGTTTTGGGTGCTTGCTGTATGCGAATATTACGAGCGTACCAAAGACAAGGCGTTCGTCGAAGAAGTTTTGCCGGCGATTCTCGGCATTATGAAGGCTTTTAATGAAAGAGTGCGGGAAAAGGGCATAGAAAGTTTTCCGCATAAAGATTATTTTAACTTTTACGAGTGGAGCGAAGGTATGGAGCCGGGCACAAACGCCAACACAGACGTTATGGCGGCTTTGGGAAGTATGCCGACGAGCATTGATTGCATACTTACCGTGCATTTTGCTTTCATTTCCAAAAAACTCGCAGAGGTTTTAACGGAGATCGGTAAGCGTGAACTTTCGGACGAATTTACGGCTCTTTGGGAAAAGGTCAGTCCGCTCGCGGAGAATTTTTATGACGAAAACGACGGATACTATTATTCGTATATTTCGCATGAAGGCGAGCGTTACGGTAAACACGAGTGTACGCAGGCTTACGTTTTGTATTGCGGCGCCGGCGATAAAGCGCGTCGCGAAAAAGTCGCGCGCAATATGATAAGCGAGAAAAACGGGCTGGTAAGAATAACGCTTCCCAACTTGCAATATAAGTTCGACGGAATTATAGACGTTCTCGGCGAAGAAGGACTTAAATGGGTTTATGATGAAATAGAGAAGATATTCGGTGAAATGTGCTTTAACGGGTACACCACTTTTCCGGAGATGGAGTGCGGCGAAAAAATATTTGAAGACGCGGCAAGTTTGTGCCACGGTTGGAGCGCGATAGGTTGTTATATATACAATAAGTATTTATTAAAACGATAAAGAAATAAAGGAACAAGGAGACGGAATATGTTGAAAAAAATATGTATCATTTTATCTTTGCTGGCGGTCGTATGCATTTTTGCGGCGTTCGGTTGCAATGCGGGAGAAGGCGACGCCAAGAATTACGGCGTAACTTTCGACGCGAACGGCGGTGTGATAGCGGAGACTTCTTTGACTTCTTATACGCTTTCTGATACCTATATTGATTTGCCGACGGCAATTCGTACCGGGTATGATTTTCTCGGTTGGAAGGTGGGCGACAGCGCTCCTGTAACGAAGATAGCGGCAGGCACTACGGGGGACTTGGCTTTTATCGCGGTATGGCAGATAAAAACTTACAGCATAACTTTCAACGCGAAAGGCGGTGTGGTCGCGGATAATTCGTTGACTTCTTATACGATTTCCGAAGATGATATTGATTTGCCGACGGCAACTCGTGACGGATACGATTTTCTCGGCTGGAAGGTGGGCGACAGCGCTCCTGTAACGAAGATAGCGGCGGGAACTACGGGCGATTTAGTCCTTGCCGCGGCTTGGCAATGGAACGGCGTTTTGTTTAGTATATCTTACGATACGAACGGCGGAGATATTACGGATAACGATTTAACCGAATATCCGCTTTCAGACGTTGATATAGATTTACCGACCGCTATCCGCGCGGGATACGATTTTCTTGGCTGGAAGATAGGCGATAGCGATCCGATAACGGTTATAGCGGCCGGAACCACGGGCGACTTGGTACTTACAGCGGCTTGGCAGATAAAACATTACGGCATAATTTACAATCTTAAAGGCGGCGAAATACCGGAGACCGCTATTGAGACTTATACGCTTTCCGACGAAGATACGGGTTTACCGATCGCTACTCGTGCGGAATACGAGTTTCTCGGTTGGAAAATAGGCGAAAACGCTCCTACGATGAAGATAGCGGCGGGAACTATCGGCGACCTGGTTCTTACCGCGGCTTGGCAATGGACGGGTACTTATTTTAATATTACTTTCGATAATTCGTCGGCGTCCGAATTAACTAATTGGGCCGACGGAACTACCGGTGTAAAAACCGTTCAGATAAATCTCGACGAGATTTTAGACGCACCGCTTATCAGGAACGATGTCGCAAGCAGCAGCGAAAAGGCGAATAGCGATTACAGGTTCTTGTACTGGTATTATCTGGACGACGCGGGGGTAAAACACGAAGTTTCTTTCGGTAAAGCGTTTAATAAAGATAATTTCCCGACTAACGAGAGAGATATTACTTTTTATACGTCCGTAATGAAACAATGGGCAGGACCGTATTGATATAATACAAAACGATAGAAGATGATAAAAATTTACAGTAAAAAAGGAGAAAAATATGAGCGATTGTTTTGCTGTGGCAAAAGAAAAATATGCGCGTTTCGGCATTGACGTTGAAAAAGCGATAGAAAAAGTAAAAAAGATACCCGTTTCGATCCATTGTTGGCAGGGCGACGACGTGGTCGGGTTTGACGGCAGCGGAAGTTTGTCGGGCGGAATACAAACGACGGGCAATTATTTCGGGCGCGCAAGGGATTTTAAGGAACTTACCGACGATATAGAAAAAGCGTTTTCTTATATCCCCGGCACGAAAAGAATAAACGTACACGCGTGTTATGCGATATTAAACGGCGAAAAGGTCGGTCGCGACGCGTATCGTCCCGAACATTTTAAACCGTGGGTGGATTTTGCAAAACGCATAGGCGCAAACGGTATAGATTTCAACCCGACGATGTTCGCGCACGATAAGGTAAAGAACGGGCTTACGCTTTCTTCGCCAGACGAAGAGATAAGGAATTACTGGATAAGACATTGTATTGCGTGCTTGCGCATTTCTGAATATTTCGCGGACGAATTAGGCACGCCGACTTTAATGAATATCTGGATACCGGACGGTCTTAAAGACGTGCCTGCGGATAGGCTTACGCCAAGACTGCGCTTAAAGGACAGCCTTGATAAGATCCTTGCGGCGGGGTACGACAAAAACAAGGTCGTCGTTGCCGTGGAGAGCAAGGTTTTCGGTATAGGTGTGGAAAGTTATACCGTCGGCAGTAACGAGTTCTATCAGAACTACGCCGCAAAGAACGGTATTTGTTCGCTTCTGGATAATGGGCATTACCATCCGACTGAAGTTGTTTCCGATAAGATACCGTCGCTTCTCGCTTTTTATGATAAGATCGCGCTCCACGTTACGCGCGGCGTCAGGTGGGATAGCGACCACGTCGTTTTATTTGAAGACGAACTTAAAGAAATAGCAAAAGAAATAATCCGCAACGACGCAACGGATAAAGTTCTTATAGGGCTTGACTATTTTGACGCGAGCATCAACCGTTTATCCGCCTGGATAGTCGGCGCAAGAAATATGCAAAAGGCTTTATTGTGGGCGGCGTTACAACCGTACGATACGCTCAAAAAGTTGCAGGATAACGCAGAGTTTACCGAACTTATGGCTGTTCAGGAGCGCGTGAAAACTTTGCCGTTTGAAGCCGTTTGGGAAAAGTATCTTGACAAACAGGGGTTGGACGAAGATTGGTTCGACGATATCAAAAAATACGAAAAAAACGTTTTGATAAACAGGAAGTAAGAAAAACATTATGAAAAACGCTATAAGAGATTTAATAGATATTTCGCAATATGCAGGCGCGCGTGCCGATTATACGCAGGGCGGCGGCGGCAATACTTCGGTAAAAGACGACGGAAAGGGCGTAATGCTCATAAAGGCGTCTGGGTATAGGCTTAAAGATATTACCGAAAACACGGCGTTCGTCGCGGTGGATAAAAACAGGATCGCGGACTATTACGCTTCCGTAGATTTATCGGTTGAAAAGGATTACGAAAAAGAAAGCGCGGATGTGTCCAAGTCTTCCGTAATAGAACTTGCGGGTATAGCGACGCTTCGGCCGAGCGTGGAAGTAGGGTTTCACGCTATCCTGAAAAAATACGTTATACATACGCACTCTGTCTATGCGAATATACTTACTTGCAGTCTTGAGGGTGAAAGCCTTGCGGAAAAGATATTTAAAGATCAGGATTTCGGATACGTGTTCCTTCCTTATATCAACCCGGGTTTTGAACTTACGCTCGCAATGAAAAAAGCGATAGACGGATACGTAAAAAGTCGCGGCAAATATCCCGAAGTGATCTTTATGAAAAATCACGGGCTCGTGGTAAACAGCGACGATCTTGAAAGGGTAAAAAACGTAAACGAAAAAGTGAACGAGTCGATAAGAAAGTATTTCGGTTTAGCCGACGATTTCAGGGCTGTAAAATTAGCCGTGAGCGGCGACGGTTTCGTGTCGGAAACTCCTGTTGTTTGCAATTTTGTAAAAACACACGGGCTTACGAAGGCTTTTTTGGACGAGTACCCGCTTTATCCCGACCAACTCGTATATTTAAACAATATATTACAGTTTTCGCCCGATAAATTAAAGGTGGAAAACGGAAAAGTTTATTACCATACGGACGAAAAGCAGGCTACGACTCTCGAAGAAACGCTTGCCGCGTACTTGTTCGTGATAACGACGGTGAATAGTGCTAAACTCAATATTTCCAAGATGAGTGAAAAGGAAGTTTACTTTATCAATCATTGGGAAGCGGAAAAATATCGTCGTTCGGTAAAATAATACGAATCCTTTACCGTCCGAAAGCGTTTAAGAACTCCCGGCGGTTCAGATCGGATTAGTTAAACGGAATGTGGCGGCACCCGATCGGGTGCCGTCCTTATAATACTAAAACTTTACTTCGTTTAATCATTAACTTGTTTGAAGTTAAATCGTTATACTTTTTTATTTTTAAGTTTATATAATAATGCGACGATTATTTTTTTCAAATAAAATATAATTTTGTTTAATAAAAAAGCACTTATAACTATATTTGTTATGACAATTATAAAATTTAACGGGAAAACGAGTGTTTTAACGTTATTAACGATACTTATTATATAGTGTTGTACGATATATATTTCTAACGTCAGTGGCGCTAAAAACTTGGATAGCGAGTAAATAAATCCCAATTTAGGTATGTGTTTTTCAATTCCGATTAAGGATAGAAATAAAAATATTGTGATAAAAAACACAAACAGAATAATAATAAACTGTAAATTCATTAAATTAAATTTATCTATTATCATTTTTGAGCCTAAATATAGCGATGATCCAAGTATAAATAAACACCATTTCCACCATTTATTTTTGTTTTTATACTTCTCTGTGTTTAATCTAATATAAGCACCGTACAACATTGCTTCAAAGAAAAGAAATTTCGTCAAATAATAATCGGCGGTATCGATTCGCGTTGATTTATCTACCAGAAAGATATATAAAAGCAACCAGCAAACGCCAACGACGAGCATCGTTTGCGGAATATGGTTGTGAAAAAAATCAATTTTTAACGTTACGTAAAAAAACACGTATAACATTACGATACTGCCTATAAATGGGAATTTTGTAGGGTATAGGAATATATATAAAAAATCGTTTACGCTTTGAATTTGAAATCTTCCTATAACGCAAAAAATTATACTGATTAACAAAACAGACGGGTATATTCTGAATAATCTTTTTCCGTACCACTTAAAGAAACTATTGTTTCCGATTTCCGCAAGACAAAACCCCGAAACTATGAAAAATAAAGAGTCGCCAAATAAACCGCCGACGGCAAGCCAAGCAACGGGGTAAATTTGATTTAAATGAGTGTTTGTAATTAAACAGGTGGCTATAACGCGCATTATGACGATAAACGCAAAAAAAGGCGTTAAGTCGTTTTTTATTGATTTTTCAGTATTAAGGTCTGTTTTTTGATTGTTTGATTCGGCTGCTTTTAGCATAAGTGTTGATCCCCTTTTTTAGTGTTTCATAAACAATTATATGTGCAATGCACATATTTGTCAATGTGTATTGCACATTTTTGATAAAATAAATATATGAAATTCGGAAAAAATTTTAGGGAAGCAAGAAAGCAGATAGGTTATTCCCAAAAAGAAGTGGCCGAAAAATTGAATATTCATCAATCTAACGTAAGCGATTGGGAAAACGATGTTTCGCGGCCTGAATATGAGAAACTGATCGAACTTTCGCGGATTTATGATATAAGCATTGATGATTTGTTAAAAAATTAAGAAAATTATGCAATAAAGGCACTCTCAAAGAGAGTGTTTTTTTGGGTAATAAATAAAATCAGGCGCCCTTTTAACGGCGCCGCTTGATTTTTGTGCGAGTTTATGGTAAAATTAAACGGATCATAAATAAAGGATAAGAATATGGCGAGCGAACTTGAAAATAAACTCGAACGTGTAAAGAAATTCGTAAAAATCGAAAAGATAATCGACGGGGATAAAAATTCGCCTCGCGCCATACGCGCTTATTATCGTATAAACGGTGCCGCGTACAGGAGATTTCACTCCGATCGCGGGTTTATGCATTTTCGTGTGTCCAAGGGCGATAAAATAGAAGAAGACGATATTTTCTATCAGCCTGATACTGTAATGCGCTATATGCCGCAAAACGCGCGCGTTTTAGAGTTGGGGCCGGGGCAGGGCGCGAATATTTTTTATCTTGCGGGGAAACGCCTTGACGCAACGTTTATAGGTGTAGATCTTAAACCGCCTAGAAAACCGAAAACAGCGCCGAAAAATATAACTTTTATTCGTGGCAACTACGCCGATCTTAATATGATAGAGAGCGAAAGCGTCGATCTGGTGTTCGGCATAGAAACGGTGGTGCATTGTTCGGATAAAGATAAGGTTTTTGCGGAGGTTGCGCGCGTGCTTAAACCAAACGGCGTTTTTATTCTTTATGATTACGTAATATTAAATGCGTTTGACGCTTATAAGCCGTACGAACAAACGGTAATCAATCTTATATCCAAGGGCGGCGCTTCGGCAATAATAGAGTCTGACGCGGAGTGGGACGCGCATTTTGCGAAAGCCGGCTTGGAGAAAATTTCAAAGACTTATTTGAGCAAAGAAGGGATTCCGGATTTGCATCGCCTTGCTTTGACAGCAAGCCGCATTTTAAATAGTGATAAAAGGAGCAAACTGTTTTTTAAGATTTTCCCGAGGAAGTTTACGAATAACGTTATAATCGGTTATTTTGCGGAAGATTGCGTTAAAGAAGGGTTGTTTTATTATAACGAGTGGATATATAGGAAAAAACAGGGGTGATCAGACGGTAAAAAGCTTTTGCCACTCGTTAAGGAGCGCGTCGTCGGTTTTGAACCTGCTTCTGTTTGCGCCTGAAGTGGACGGTAAGTTTATGACGCTTACGCCGATACTTTCAAAATGTTTTTTATAGCGTTTGACGAACGAGTCGAACGCTTTTTTTGACGTTATATATATTGTTTTGATATTCGTGCCACAGATAAGCGACGGGATATCGTTGATTATTCCGTTTTTGATATCGCTGTCCAAAGAACCTTTTATCTCGCAGGAAGAAAACACGTCGTATAACGCGATATGCCGTTTAAGGAGTTCTGCGGTTTTTTCTTCGTTCGTCATCTTGGTAAAATCTGTGCCGAGAATTGCCGATAATATTTTCCAAAACCTATTTGACGGGTTGCCGTAATAAAAGTTTACTTTGCGTGAAATAACGCTCGGCACGGAGCCGAGAATAAGTACTTTACACTCTTTATCCACGATCGGCTTAAAACACTTTACTTGCATAAGAATATTGTATCACAAAAAGCGTCGTTTGCATACCGTTGACAAAATCGTTCAAAAAAAGTATAATATTTTTATAAGTTTAAGGAGATGCGAATATGATTCCCAATCCGATTTTGCAGTTTACTTTATTCGGTCAGGAAATGAAGGTTTATATGTACGGTGTTTGCATTGCGATCGGCATACTCGTTTGCCTTGTCGTCTTTTATATTTACACTAAAAAGAAAGGCGTTCCTTCAAAATTGCAGGATTTTATTTTTATCGTCGCTATAATCTCTATTGCGCTCGGCTTTTTGTTTGCAAAATTATATCAGGCGATATACGGGTGGATAGAAAAGGGTACGTTTGATTTTTACGGTTCCGGTATTACCGCGATGGGGGGCTTTATTGGCGGTGCGGCTACGTTTTTGGTCGTGTATTTCGGCAGTGCCGGATTTGTGTTTAAAGGTAATGAAAAGGGTTTACATATAAGAGAATTCAATAAGATATTACTTTGCGCGCCTTGCTGTATCACGATAGCGCACGCGTTCGGGCGGCTCGGATGCCTTTGTGCGGGGTGCTGTCACGGCGCGTTTGTTTCGCACGAAGCGGGGCATGGCGGATTGTATATGCACTCCGACGGTATGTGGGGATATTTCGTTCCGACGCAACTCTACGAATCGTTGTTTTTGTTCGTACTGTTTGCGGTTTTGTCTTACCTGTATTTCAAAAGAAGCAATATAACGATGCAAGTGTATCTTATCGCTTACGGGCTTTGGCGTATCTTTATCGAGTTTTTCCGTACCGACGCGCGCGGTGCGGCGATTCTCGGACTTTATCCGTCGCAATGGCAATCGGTCGTGTTTATCGCGGGCGGTGTGGTTATGCTGTTGATCTATATAATTAAAAAAATACCGCTCGTCTTGCCAAAGGAGTAGGAGTTCGACGATAAAAGGTAAAAATGAAATAAAAGGCAATAAAAAACTTCGGCAGTGTGCCGAAGCTTTTATTTTAAAATCAATTTTTACCGAATTATTCCGCTTTGGGTTCTTCCGCCTTTTTAGTGCGGGGCTTGGAAACTTTCTTCACGGGTTTTTCCGCGTCTTCCGCAGCCGTTTCTTTTTTAGCGACGGGCTTTTTAGCCTTGGGAGCGGGTTTTTCTTCCGTTATGGGTTCAGGCTTAACTTCTTCAACGGGTTTATCTTCTGCTTTGACGGGTTTTTCTTCCGTTTTTACGGTCGCGGTTGCCGCATCGACCTTTTTAGCAAGTTTAGATTTTTTGTTGGCCGCGTTGTTGGGGTGGATTATATTCTTGCTCGCCGCGGAATCTATAAGCGCGAAAGCATTGGGGAGAAGAGCCTTGGCTTCTTCTATTTTATTTTCTTTGATAAGCGCTTCAACTTTTTTGATTTCCGTCTTTACTTCCGAACGGATATTTTTGTTCTGTTCGTTTTTTTTCTGGTTGACTATAACTCTTTTTTTAGCCGATTTAATATTGGGCATATCGTATGCACTCCTTACTTAACTGAATTTAACGAATAACATTTTAACACAAAACAAAAGTAAAAGCAAGCACATTTTACCCACATTTTTTCGTTTTCGCTTATTTTTAACTATTTTTCACGAAATAATTCTTATCCGCAAATAATAAACGCCGTAAAAAAGGCACGGATCTTCGTAGGGGAAAGCGCTTTGGTTTTATTATTTATCCATTTGTTTTTTATCGGTGGCCGAATTTTTATAAAAAATGATCTTTGACGACCACTTTTGCCCCCGTAAACTGCGCTTTGCTTTTCTAATGGCGAAAAACGTATTTAAAAGCCTTTAGAGGCGGGGCAAAAGGTTCAATTAACGCCGTTTGGTTACGGGTGATCGATGTGAACGCTTTCAAAAAATCGTAATTATTGCGCCAATGTGGTTATCGCTTGGCGTTTTTAAATAAAAATTTTAAAAAAAATTAAAAAAATTTTTAAAAAGTGGTTGACAGTGGTTGATGAGGGTGCTATAATTTGATTATCACAAAAGGAGGGGGCTCTATGTCCGCAGGGAACTATTTGCATCAACTCGACGCAAAGAACAGAATGCGTATTCCGGCAAAGTTTCGCGAAGAACTCGGCGAAGGTTATTATATAACAGTCGGAACGGGCAACTGTCTTTACGTTTACAGTAAAGAGCAGATGGCGGAAGTGCAAGAGACCCTTCACAAAGTCAGCCCGTATCGCGACAGCGAATTGAAAGGCGCGCGTTACGTTTTGTTTTATTCCTGGCAGGCGGAAGAAGATAATCAGGGCAGAATACTTATTCCTGAAAATTTAAGACGCATTGCCAACATAACCAAAAACGTGGTAGTTTACAAAGGTCCGGCCTGTATAGAAATTTGGAGTGAAGAAAGATGGAACGAATACCTTAAAGATATCAACTTCAATAGTTTGGCGGACGCTTTGGATTCAATAAAAAATGCCTGATTTCCAGCACTTGCCCGTTATGAAGAAAGAGTGTATAGACGCTCTTAAAATCAAAAGCGGCGGGGTGTATTTCGACGGAACGCTCGGCGGGGGCGGACATTCGTACGAGATTTTAAGGTTAAGCGCGCCGAACGGACAAGTTATAGCGACCGATCTCGATGATTACGCGATATCCCGTGCGAAGGAAAGACTTAAAGAATTCGGCGACAGGCTTACCGTTGTAAAAGATAATTTCAAAAATTTTCCCGAAATAAAACGCGAACTCGGTATTGACGGCTTTGACGGAATACTTTTGGATCTCGGGGTTTCGAGTTTTCAGTTGGATGATAAGAGCAGGGGTTTTTCTTATCTGTCGAACGACGAAAAACTCGATATGCGAATGGACGGTACGTCGTCTTTTTCAGCAGAAACGGTGGTTAACGAATATTCGGAACAAGAACTTAAAAGAGTGATCTCCGAATACGGGGAAGAAAGATTTGCGGCAAACATTGCAAAAAACATCGTTTCCGCACGGAAGAATAACAGAATAATTACTGTCGGGCAGTTGAACGCGATAATAGATAAAAGTATTCCCGCAAAGTTCAAGCAAGACGGACATCCGTCGAAAAGAACTTTTCAGGCGATAAGGATAGAAGTCAACGGCGAACTCGATAATCTTTACGAAACGGTGATCGGGATGACGCGGGGGCTTAAAAAGGGCGGCAGGATCGCGATACTTACTTTTCACTCGCTTGAAGACAGGATAGTAAAAAGGGCGTTCCGCGAACTTGAAACGGACTGTATATGCGACAAAAGCCTTCCGGTGTGCGTGTGCGGCAAGAAGAGAGAGGCGATCGTGGTTACCAAGCACCCGATAACGGCGACGGAAGAGGAACTCGAACAGAATAAAAGAGCCAAGAGCGCAAAACTGCGCGTGGCTGAAAGAGTATAAATTTACGAACTAATACGAAATAAAAAGGAAAGGAGCAAAGTTATGGTAACCACAAGGCGTTCTGACGGTTTTTCAAAGGAAAGCGTGCGCGGAGTTGATCTTCTCGAAAGAGAAAATTCAAAAGAGACGGCTGCCGCTCGCGTTGAAAGCAGAGATGAAGTTAAAGCGAAAATGCACAGTAATCTCGAAAAACTTTTGAATTACGACAGATATTCAGCGTTGGAAGCGGAAAAAGAAAAGGTTATCGATCTCGTTCCCAAAACGGATGTCGTGGAGAAAGAAACGAAGTGTTCGGAAGAAGATATTCGTCCCACGACTACGACCACGCAGTTTATAGACGGCGATCCGCAGGTCTTTAACGATGCTAAAAAAAGTCAGGAATCTGCAAAGAACAATTACAAGTTAAACGCGAAGGGTAAATTCGTGGTAGTGATGTATGCGCTCGTGGTAACTGTTATTTTGGCGCTTATAGCGCTTAACACCGGCGTTTTGAAATCGCTTACCGCAGAAGTGAACGACCTTAACAGGGTTTACGCGGAAAAGGCGGCTATCGTGCAGGAACAGGATGCTCTTATTGAAGAAATATCCGCGCCCGAACGCATTATCGAGATAGCACAAAACGATCTTGGAATGGTATTAAGGTAATTAAAGACGTAAAAACGGCATATACTTTAACGGAAAAAGCGGATCATATCCGTTTTTTTCTATAAAATCTAAAGGAGATGCCGAAAATAAAAACTGATTTTTCATTGACGCTTTTACGAAAGAGGTTATTTGCGATAACGATCGCGGTAGCCTTTTTATTTTGCTTTGTTTTATGCAGGTTGTTTTTCGTTCAGGTGATATGGGGCGAAAGTTTGCAGGAAAAGGCGATCGATCAGTGGACGCGCGAGATACCCGTTATCGCCGAACGCGGCACAATAACCGACGTGAACGGAGTGGTGCTTGCCGATAACGACGATACTTATACTGTGTTCGTGCGTAAAAAAGCGGTAAAGGATCTGAATTCGTTGACTGTCGCGTTGGCTGATACGCTCGGGCTTGATCTCTCGTTTGTCAAAAAACGGCTGACCGAAACGGTTTCGAGTGAGATAACCGTCGCAAAACAGGTAAAAAAAGAACGGGTGAACGCGCTTTTGGAGTACGGATTTGAAGGTGTATATTATTCGCGCGACAATTCGAGAGTGTATCCGTACGGCGAGTTCTTGACGCAGGTTTTAGGGTTTACTTCGACCGACGGAAAAGGACAATCGGGCATCGAGCGGTATTACGATAAGTATTTAAGCGGTATAGATGGCGAGATACTGTACGAAACCGATATAGTCGGTGTGGAGATAGAGGGCGGTAAAGCGAGTTATATTCCTGCGACCAAAGGACTGAATATAAGACTCACAATTGATTACGGGATACAGCAACTTTGCGAAACGGCAATGCGGGAAGCGATGGAGATAACTCGTGCAAAGTCGGCGCAAATGCTCGTTTTGGATCCTTCGAGCGGTGCGATACGCGCGCTGGCAGTTAAACCGTCTTACGATCTTAACGAAGTGCCGCGCGATGATCTGACGGAACTTTATAAGGTTTCGCGCAACGGTCTGATAAGCGACGCTTACGAACCCGGCTCGACGTTTAAGATACTTACGGCTGCGGCGAATATAGAAGAATATTTAAGCGGTAACAAAAAAGCCTTTTCGTCTGACCATATATTCAATTCGTCGCGTTACAGGTATATAGACGGACAACGGGTAAAATGCTGGAGCAATCACGCAAACGGCAAACACTCCGGTTTGAATTTACAAGGGGCGTTAAATAACAGTTGTAACCCGATATTCGTAGATATTGCGATGGCGCTCGGTAAAGAAACGATGTATAAATATATAGACCTTTTTAATTACGGCAGTACGACGGGCGTGGACTTTGCGGGCGAAGCGCAAGGTATGATATTGCCGATCTCCGCAGTGCAGAACGTCGATCTCGCAAGAATCGCGTTCGGGCAAACGATAGCGGTAACGGGATTGCAACTTGCGGCGGCTACCGCGGCGGCGGTAAACGGCGGAAAATATTATACGCCGTATTTCGTGGAAGGGATGTATTCGGGCGACGGGTTGATAGCCGAAAATTTCTGTATGAAGTACAAAAATCGCGTAATAAGCGAACGAGCGTCAAAAATTTTATCAGAGATGCTTGAAGGCGTTGTGAAAAACGGTTCCGGTAAGAAAGCGTATATAGAAGGTTATAGAGTAGCGGGAAAGACGGGTACGGCGCAAAAATACGAAAACGGCGCGATCGCGGCGGGTAAATACGTCGCCTCTTTCGTGGGATATTTCCCCGCGAACGATCCTGAATTTCTCGCGCTCGTTATAATCGACGAGCCGCAGGGCGAGTATTACGGCAGTACGGTCGCCGCGCCCTACGCAAAGCAGGTTTTTCAAGGGATAATTGATATTAAAGGCTTAAAGCCTTATTCGATGGGGTAAAAATGAAGTTATCAAAGATTTTAGAAAACTTAAACTATAAGCGGGTGATAGGTACGGGCGATCCGGAGATAAAAGATATTTGTATGGACAGCAATGCCGTGTCGAAGGGGAGTCTTTTCGTGTGTATAAACGGCGGAAATTTCGACGGTCACGATTTTATACGACAGGTCGCAGATTACGGCGGCGCGGCGGTTGTGGTTGAACGATCGCTCGATACTTCCGTATTGCAGGTAGTAGTGGAAGATACGCGTGTGGCGCTTAGTGAGATCGCTGCGGCGTTTTACGGACACGCTGATAAAAAAATGAAACTGATCGGCGTTTTGGGCACGAACGGTAAGACGACTACAACGCATCTGATTACTTCAATACTCGCGGGCGCAGGGGTGAAGTGCGGGCTTATAGGAACTCTCGGAGTGTTTTACGACGGAAAATTCAAAGAGTCCGCGTTGACGACGCCCGATCCCATAGAACTGCATAAAACACTTGCGGAGATGTATGAAAGCGGCGTGGAAGCGGCAGTGATGGAAGTTTCGGCGCACGCGGTTTATCTTAAAAAAGTATGCGGGTTAAAATTCGAGATAGGCGTTTTTACTAATTTTACGCAGGATCATCTGGATTTTTTCAAGGATATGGAGAATTACAAGCAGGCAAAACTCGCGTTTTTTAAGGAAAACCTTTGTGAATATATCGTTTCAAACAGCGACGACGGGGTAGGATGCGAGTTGGCCGCTAAATCAAATCATTGCCGTAACGTAATAACTTACGGCATAGATAATCCCGCCGACGTTTTTGCGATAGATATAAACGAGAGTAGTAACGAAACGAGTTTCGTTCTTAATCTTTTCGACGTGATCTACGACGTGAAACTGAATCTCATCGGAGAATACAACGTTTATAACGCTCTTGCGGCGGGTGCGGCGTGCGCGCTCTACGGTGTTTCTCCCGAAAAAGTCGTCGAAGGCTTGGAGAATTTAAAGGGTGTAAGCGGAAGGTTAGAGTGTGTTTACGGCGGCGAATTTACCGTGTATATAGATTACGCACATACGCCTGACGGACTCCTTAAAAGTCTTCGGACGTTGAAAACACATACCGAAAATCGCTTGATCTGCGTTTTCGGGTGCGGCGGCAACAGGGATAAAGAAAAACGCCCCGTTATGGGCAAGATCAGCGGTGAGATAGCCGATTTTACAATACTTACTTCAGACAACCCCCGTTACGAAGAGCCAATGGAAATAATTTGGCAGGTGGAAAGCGGTATAAAGCAAACGACAGGCGAGTATGTGATAGTTCAAGAGCGCGCGGACGCGATAAAGTACGCGCTGGATGCGGCGGTAAAGGGCGATATTGTTTTGATTGCGGGAAAGGGGAGCGAAAAATATCAGGAAGTTTTCGGTATAAAACGTCCGTTTTGCGACAAAGATTGTGTTGACGATTATTTGCGGAGAAGATAATGGCGATATTTATTTGGGCGGGGATAACTTCATTTTTTCTCACCGTCTTTTCAGGGGTTGCCGTTATACCGTTGCTTAAAAGGGTAAAGGCGGGACAACCTATCTTAAAATATGTAAAAATGCACGAAGGGAAAAGCGGAACGCCGACTATGGGCGGGCTGTTTTTTATTTTGCCCGTTTCGGCGGTGTTTTTTATATTTAACGGCTTTAATTCGCGAATCGCGACGGTGTCGGTAGCCGTCGGGCTGTTTTATATGCTCGTCGGCTTTCTGGACGACTTCCTGAAAATAAAATTAAAACATAATGAAGGTCTTAAACCGTACCAAAAGATAATTTTCCAAACGGCGATCGCTCTTCTTGCGGGCGTGTTTGCGTTCATAAACGGATTGAGCGTCATTTATCTGCCGTTCGTCAAAAAAACCGTAGATATCGGGTTTTATATAGTGTTTGCGGTCGCTTTTATTTTTATAGCGATGACCAACAGCGTAAATCTTACCGACGGGCTGGACGGACTATGCGGCGGTGTGTCCGTCGTCTATTGTGTGTTTATCGCGGCAATTATAGGTTTGGAACGGAATTTTACTTTTCAATTTCTCAAAGTCGATGAGTACGAAGGATTGTTTTTGCTGGTGTTTGCGCTTATTGGCGGTATTCTCGGTTTTTTGCTTTTTAATACGCCGAAAGCCAAAGTTTTTATGGGCGACACGGGCTCGCTTGCGCTCGGTGGGCTTTTGGGCGCAATTTCGGCGTTCAGCGGGAATATTCTATTCGTTCCGATACTCGGTTTTGCGTTTGCGTGGTCTGCGCTTTCGGTCATTATACAAGTTTTGCATTATAAACGCACCAAAAGAAGGGTGTTTTTAATGGCGCCTTTTCACCACCATTTGCAGATGAAAGGACATACCGAAACGCAAATAAGTTTTTATTATTCGGTGTTTACCGTCATAACCGGGGCGGTTGCCGTCATATTTTATTTGTGAGGTAAAATATGTACGTTAAAAATCAAAAATTTTTGATACTCGGCGTTTCCAAAAGCGGGCTCGCTGCGGCAAAATTCCTGTTGGATAGCGGCGCGACCTGCTTTTTTTACGAAGAAATGAATAGTGAAAAGATTTCCGCCGCAAAGCGTGAGATAACTTCACTCGGCGGCAGAGAGATAACTGCGGAAACCGTTGATAGCGCGTTGGAGCAAACGAACGCTTTGATCATAAGTCCCGGCGTACCCATAAACCACGCCGTAGCGGTTAGCGCAAAAGCCAAAGGAGTGCGCATAATAGGAGAATTGGAACTCGGTTTTATTTCGTTTACGCCGCCGTTTATCGCCGTTACAGGTACTAACGGCAAGACGACGACGGTTTCGCTTATCGACGGAATATTGAAAAAAGCGGGTATTGACAGCAGACTCGTCGGTAATATCGGCGTACCGCTGACTTCCGAAATTTCAGGCGTGGGCAAGGACACTGTTTTCGTTACGGAAGTGTCGAGTTTCCAGTTGGAAAGCGTAAACGCTTTTTGTCCGCATATTTCTTGTGTATTGAATATATCGCCCGATCACTTGGAACGGCATTATTCTATGGAAAATTACATATTTTTAAAAAAGCGTATATTTTTCAATCAGCGTGAAAGCGAATATTGCGTATTGAATTTCGACGACCGTGTCGTCAAAGGCTTTTATACCGAAATTAAAGCCAAAGTACTGTGGGTATCCGTTAAAGAAGAAGTTGACGGCGCATATAAAAAAGACGGCGCACTTTACTTTAAGGGCGAAAAGTTGATAGATTGTGAAGAATTGCCGATTTCCGGCGAGCATAACGAATATAACGTGCTGTTTGCTATTGCTGTCGCAGGGATTATCGGCATTGATTTTAACTTTATTTCGTGCGCCTTAAAGGAGTTTAAGGGCGTGCCTTTTAGAAATCAATTCGTAGCCGAAAAGAACGGCGTAATATTCGTCAACGATTCAAAATCCACCAATACGGCGTCGGCGATCACCGCTATAAGGGCCTGTCGCGAACCCGTGGTTTTGATACTCGGCGGTAGCGAAAAGGGGGAGTCTTATGACGAATTATTCGAGAATATTAAAAATTCCACGGTAAAACACGTGGTTTTGACGGGAAGATCGCGCAGGAATATGCTTATTTCCGCAGATAAAGTCGGCTATCAGGATATAACGGTATGCTCGGATTTTGACTGCGCGGTAAAGGTTGCCGCAATGATGGCGGGTAATGGCGACAAGGTGCTGTTAAGCCCTGCTTGCGCGAGTTTCGACGCTTTTTCGTCGTACGCGGAGCGTGGGGAACGTTTTAATAAAATCGTTGGAGAGTTGATTTGAAATTCTCTATTAAAAGACAACGCGGCGGCGATTACGCCCTTTTGATAGCGGTCGTTTTGCTTTCCGTAATAGGTACGGTTTTCATATATTCCGCGAGCAATTATTCGGCGGCGGCGACATACGGCGACGAATATTTTTTTGTAAAAAAACAGGTGATAGGCATATTGCTCGGAGTAGTCGCTATGGCGTTTACCGCCTTTTTCGATTACGGAAAACTTAAAAAACTTACAGTACCGGTGGCGATATTGTCGTTTGTTCTGCTTGCACTCGTGTTCGTGCCGGGAATAGGCGTGGAGAATTACGGTGCAAAGCGTTGGGTGGGGATGGGCGCTTTTACCGTTCAGCCGTCGGAAATAGCGAAATTTTCGCTTATACTTTTTTCCGCCACTTATTTTTCGGCTTTTAAGGAGCGCACCACTACCTTTACGGGCGTTTTGCCCGTATTGCTGTTCGGCGGCGCCACCTGTCTTTTCGTTATCCTTGAACCCAATATGTCAATAACGGTCTGCATTGCGCTTTTGATGCTTACGATGGTTTTTGCGGCGGGCTTAAAGATGAAAACTTTGCTTTTTATCATCGTTCCCGCGTTCGTAGCGGGCGTTGCGCTTATCATAGTCGAGCCGTATCGGTTGAGCAGACTTGCCGCTTTTATTAATCCGTGGTCGAATCCCAAAGGGGAAGGCTATCAACTTTTGCAATCGCTTTACGCGCTCGGTTCTGGCGGACTGTTCGGAGTAGGGCTTTTTCACTCTCGCCAAAAGTACGCCTTTTTGCCGTTTGCGGAATCGGATTTTATACTGTCAGTGATCGGTGAAGAAATAGGTTTTACAGGGCTTTTGTTTTTCTTTTTATTGCTTGCGTTTATCGTGTTCCGCGGACTGAAAGCGGCACGTAACGCAAAAGATCTGTTCGGTTATATCCTTGCGACGGGAATAACTATGATATTCGGCATACAGGTAGTAATAAACGCGCTGGTCGTAACGGGCAGTATCCCGCCGACGGGATTGCCGTTGCCGCTTGTGTCAAGCGGCAATACTTCGATAATAATTTTTATGGCGGAAATGGGGGTGCTGTTCAACGTTTCCAAACCCCGTGCAATCACTTTTTAACTTAAATATCCATAATATAAAGTAAAGACTTACGGCGAAATCGTCGATAGGTCTTATAAAGCGTATAAGGCTTAATTTTAAGGGGATATTTATGGTGTTTAAGATAAACGGCGGTAATAGGCTTTGCGGTTCGTTAAAGATAGAGAGCGCGAAAAATTCCGTGTTGCCCATAATGGCCGGTGCTGTTCTTACGGATAAAGAAGTAATAATTGAAAATTGTCCCAAAATTTCCGACGTTTTTGCGATGTCCGACATTTTGCGTTCGGTCGGCAAGATAGTCAAGTTTTGCGGCGAGAATTTAACGATAACCCCCGACGAAGGTTTTGTCGGGGGCGATTTGAATTTTTCTACCGATCTCGCGTCAAGCGTAAGAACTTCCGTTCTTATGCTCGGCGCGCTTTCGGCTAAAACAAAGAAAGCGAAGATACCTTATCCCGGTGGCTGTGATTTCGGCGGCAGGCCGATAGATATACATATAAACGCGCTTAAAATGCTCGGCGCAAAAATAGCGGAAGAAGACGACCGTATCGTATGCGGGTCCCCGATAAAAGGCGGCAAAGCGGTGTTGCCGTTTCCGTCGGTCGGCGCGACGGAAAACGTGATACTTGCTTGCGTTCTGGGTAAGGGGGATAGCGTTATAGTAAACGCGGCGAGAGAACCGGAGATAGTTGATCTCGCCGCGTTTCTGAACAGACTGGGAGCGAAAATTTACGGCGCAGGCACTTCCGTTATACGGGTAGAAGGGGTAAAGAATTTGAACGGCGGTACGATTCGTCCGTCGCCGGACAGGATAGAAGCGGGGACTTATCTCGTCGCGGCGGCGGTAACGGGCGGCGAAATAGAATTAAATAACGTCAACGCTGAAAATATTTCTTCGCTTTTGGGTAAACTTTGCGATAATACTTGTAAATTTAAGATAAAAAATGATATAATATACCTACATAGTGGAAAAAGGAAAAAAGCGTTCGATTTAACGACCGGTCCGTATCCGCTTTTTCCTACCGATCTTCAAGCGCAGGCGTCCGTTCTTGCCGCCGTTTCCGACGGACGGTCGAAGATCAAAGACGAAGTCTTTAAAAATCGGTTTGCCCACGTTGTGGAACTTAAAAAGATGGGAGCAAAAGTTTCTGTTCACGGTAACCTTGCGACGTTTGACGGCGTACCCGTCCTTCACGGGGCGGAAGTGTGCGCTCACGATTTGCGTTGCGGCGCGGCGCTCGTACTCGCGGGGTTGAATGCGGAAGGAACGACAGTCGTTCACGACGTAAAATTTCTGGAACGCGGCTATTACGCTATGGATAAAAAACTTGCGGCGCTCGGGGCGGATATCGTCAGGGCGTAGCGGAGGAAGTTTATGCATAACTTTAGAAAACCACTTATAATATTGATCGCTATCACGTTTATTATGGCGGCGGTGGCTTCTGTCGTTATGCTTTTTTCCGTCAAAAAGGTCGAAGCGGAATTTTCCGTTTACGGCGATTCAAAGGCGCTGGAAATACAACGGGAATTAGACGCGTTCAAGGGCAGGAATATTATATTTTTGAATACGGACGAGATGGCAGGTGTGTGCGACGCGTTTCCGTATTATGAAGTTAAGTCGATAAAAAAAGAGTATCCGAACGTTATCTCGCTCCGTATAGAAAAGAGAGAGGAAGCATTTAAGATCGTCGGCGCGGACAAAATTTACGTCTTGGACAAGGACGGTATAGTTTTGAACGATAACGGCGAAACCGAATATCCGCGCAAGGTCTTATCCGTGGATATAGGTAACGTATTCGTTATTGACGGCACGGTGGGCGGCAAAATCGCTACTTCCGACGACGAACTTTTTTATTCGGTGCTTAAAACTTCGCGGGCATTGAATTTGAGCGACAGCGTGGAAAAAGCGGAAATAATCAAAAGCGAGTTCGGTAATTTCCGCGATGCGGTTTTTAAAACCTATACCGGTGTGGAAATAACTGTATTAAACGTTGACGATGAAGGCGAAGACAAAATAGACGCGGCGTTTTCGTATTACGAAACGATCACTGATTTTAAAAAAGTCTCAGGCGTCATCAACGCTTATAAGGTCATCAATTCTGAAAGTTCCTACTACGGCAAAATAGTTGCGGAGTGGACGGGTCATACAGGCGATTAAAGGGGAGATTATGCGTAAGAAACAGATCGCGGTGATAGACGTCGGTTCGTCGAAAATAACCGTTATTATAGGCGAGCGCGGCGTGAATAAAACTTTCTTGATTAAAGGTAGAAAGGAATATCTTTACGACGGGTTCAGCGACGGTGATTTTTTCGATCAGGCTAACGTTAAAAGGATTTTGTTTTCCGCCGCCGAATTTATTTCGGGACTTATGAAAAAGGAAGACGCGCGCATTTTTATAGGGGTTCCGGGGGAATTTACAAAGGTTTACGTTAAAAGCAGTCAGATATCTTTTTCTTATAAAAAACGCATAACCGACGCGGACGTTGACGCACTGTTCGACGCGGCGTTCGTGCCGTCCACGGCGGAATATTCGCTTATAAACCGTTCGGCGATAGTGTATGAACTCGACGATTACAGACGCCTTGCAAATCCTATCGGTTCGACGAGCGAGATATTGAAAGGTAAACTCTCGTTTATTTTGTGCAGTAATTCGTTTATAAGCATTTTCAAGAACACTCTGAAAGGGGCGGGCTTCGGCGACGTGGAGTGCGTTTCGACAACGCTCGCGGAGATTATGTATCTTATCGAACCTGATGTGCGCGACAGAATAGCGATGTTACTCGACGTCGGGTATATAACTTCGACTTTTTCGCTCGTGCAAGGCGACGGAATACTTTATCAACGCTCGTTTCCGTTTGGCGGGGGCTTTATAACCGCCGCTTTAACGCAAAAATTCGGACTGGATTTCAGCGTTGCGGAAGAGTTGAAACGTAAAGTTAATCTGAGCGCCGTAAACGGAAAGGATTACGGACTAATAGCGCTTTCCGATAATAGTTATCACGATGCAGATGCGGCGAGGATTGCGGTCAAGGAGAGCCTTGACGGGTTGTGCGAAGAAATAGAGAAATCCATTGATGATTCGGGATATAAAATTCCCGAATACGTGCCGCTTTTCGTTACGGGCGGCGGGATATTGTATCTTCGCGGCGCGAAAGAACATATCTCCAACAGGACGGGGCTTACAGTGGAAGCGATCGCTCCCAAAGTTCCGCTGATGGACAAGCCGACGGAATCTTCTGCGCTTTCGCTTTTGAATCTTACTTTTACCGATTAAAAAACTTTTGGTTTTTAATATATAATTTTATTTAACAGGGAGATATAGTTATGGATATGGAACGAGCATTTAAAACGAATTCGGCTGTTATTCGCGTTATGGGTATAGGCGGAGGCGGCTGTAACGCAATAAACAGTATGATTGATTCCGGCGTTACCAGCGCGGAATTCTTTGCGGTCAATACCGATAATCAGGCTCTTTTATTGTCGCACGCGGAAAATTGTATTCAGATAGGTGCAAAACTTACTAAAGGTTTAGGCGCGGGTAGTGATCCCAATATCGGCGAAGCGGCGGCGGAAGAGTCCAAAGAAGAAATAACCGAAGTGCTGAAAGGCACCGACCTTTTGTTTATCGCGGCAGGTATGGGCGGCGGTACGGGCACCGGTGCTGCGTCTGTCATCGCAAGGATCGCGCGAGAACTCGGCATTCTTACTGTTGCCGTCGTTACGAAACCCTTTTCTTTTGAAGGCAAAGTCAGAAATGCTAACGCAAAGAAGGGGATTGCCAATTTAAGAAAATACGTGGATACCCTTGTAGTTATTCCCAACGACAAATTATTGCAATCAATGGCAGCGGATACCGGCGTTTTAGAAGCGTTTAAATTCGCCGACGATATGTTAAAGCAAGGCATAATCGGTATAGTCGATCTTATCGCTACACCGTCGCTTATAAATCTTGATTTTGCCGACGTAAATACGGTAATGCGCAATCAAGGCTTGGCGCATATGGGTATAGGTAGGGCTAAAGGCGAAAACAGGGTTGTAGAATCTGTTAAAGCAGCGGTTTCCAGTCCGCTTCTTGAAACGACTATCGAAGGCGCAAAGTCTGTTATTCTTAACGTTACGGGCGGCAAAGACCTTTTGCTTACGGAAATTTCCGAAGCGGCTGAACTCGTGCAGGGTATAATTGATCCGGATGCAAACATTATTTTCGGTAATACCATCGACGAGAATATGATCGACGAAGTTAAGATAACGGTAATAGCGACCGGTTTTAGTCCGTTGGCGGATGAAGACAAAAAAACGGTGTTGGAAGTAAAGAAGGAAGAGAACGACGTGCCTCCGTTGCTCCGTGGGATACAGGAAACGGAAGAGCAGAAACAGGAAGAGCCTGTGGCGGAAGAAACTGCAGCCGCTAAGGAAGACCTTGTAGAGTCCGAAAGAGTCTTTGAAGAAGATATTGAAAGAGAAGAACACACTGAAGAAAAGAAGAAAGATCTTCCCGCATTTATGAAAAAACTTTTCGGAAAGAAATAAAAATAATAGATAAATTGTTTACCGCCCCGCAAACGCTTGCGGGGCGGATACAAGATAACGATAAAAAATTTATAAAACCGATATAACGCCTGAAAAATTGTTGCAAAAAGTTTTTTATTGTGATACAATGTTTTTGCTCGAGAAAGAGCAGGTCGCCCTAACCTTTAGAAACGACGTAAAGATCGTTTCGGATTGATTGGGCGAGCGACGACGGGGTATGGCGCAGTTGGTAGCGCGCTTGTCTGGGGGGCAAGAGGTCGTGAGTTCAAGTCTCGCTACTCCGACCACGTCGCAGCAAGGCGACGTAGAAAACGGTTGACAAGGATTTGTCAACCGTTTTTGTTTCTGAAAAAACTATGTAAACAGATCTTTTTCTGTATCTTCTTATCTAAACAAGTTCCGCTTTTATAAAATATCCGACGCGATTATCACGTCGGATATTTATATGTTCAATAAGTAAGATTTATCAGGATTTTTTAAGTTGCGACCAAAGTATGGTTGCGATCTGAAGGGGAACGCCGATAACGTATATAGCCCATAAATTATAGTGCGAAGGGGAAATGATGAATACAAGAAATATCGTCGTTATCAAACTCCAGATAAGTATGGAAATCAGGATAAAAGTGTATTTCCTTTTTCCCCAAATGCTGTTAAACACTATAAGAACGATACAGGTAAGGGGTACGGCGCCTATAAAAAGTGTCCAGAAAGATTGTTCCGCAAAAATTATGCCGTATGCAAACAAAACAGATGCGATTATCCATACGAGAGATACCGCTAAAAACATAATTATAATTTTATTGGTATTGTTAGACTTGCTTGTATATCTTTTATCGTAAGACGCGTTTTCAGTATCGGAGACAAGATAGTCAAGGCTTACGCCGTAAAGATCGGCAAGGTCTTTTATAACGTCGATAGGGGGGATTGCTTCGCCTCGTTCCCATTTTGAAACCGATTTGTCGGTATAATTTAACTTTTCTGCAACTTCGCTTTGCGTCATTTTGCTTTCCGATCTCAACTTGACGAGATTTGCGGCAAGCATTTCCTTTGCATTGTTCATATCACTATTATATCACAAAAAAAACACAAATGCAACGATTTTTGTTAGATTTTAACTTGCGGAAAAACGATTCTCTTAAAAGTAGAATCAGCGTTCTACAGTAATTATAGTCGCAAAGAAGAACGTTCTACCTGAATTTATTGATAAAATTTTTGGCGTATTATAAAATATTATCGTTGATTTTAAGAGTTATTAACTTGCAGTCGGAATTTTTTGCCTTAAGATCAATACTTTTTGTTGCGGAGACGAATAGTTAAAAATGACTAATATTTTTAATAAAAAAGAAATACCGCTCGTGTTTGCCGTGGACGATAATTACGCGCCGTTTTTATGCGTGGCGCTTCGTTCTATAATGGAAAACGCGTCTGTTGATTATTATTATAAGGTTTACGTTTTAAATACCGTGATTTGTCCGGAAAACAAAAAGAAGATAATCAGCATTGCCGAAGAATTGTCCGACGATCTTTCCGTCGAATACGTTGACGTTGCGGACAGGATGGATAAAATAAAGGACAAGACGGCGCTTCGTGATTACTACACGAATACCACGTATTTCCGCATTTTTATCCCCGCGCTTTTCCCGCAATACGAAAAGGTTGTTTATTTGGACAGCGATCTTATTTTTTTAGACGACGTATCAAAGTTGTACAATGTGGATCTGAAAGGCAATATCTTTGCGGCTATCCACGAAGAAGCGATGTCGGAATTTGACGTTTTGGGCGTTTATTCGGAGCAATTTTTGGGCGTTGACAGGATGCGTTATTTTAATGCTGGAATTCTCGTTATCAATACGGAAGAATATAAGAAAGCAGATATCGAAAACAAGTTTATCAACCTTATGTCGGAACATAAATTCCGCGTGGCGCAGGATCAGGACTACCTGAACGTGGTGTGCAAAGATAAGGTGATCTATCTCGACGTAGGTTGGAACAAAACTCCTATACCTACTAAAGAATTTGAAGACGACGACGTAAAAGTAATACATTATAAACTTAATTTTAAGCCGTGGCATTACGACGACGTGCGATATCAGGAGCCGTTTTGGGAATACGCGGCAAAGACGCCTTACTACGACGAACTTATAAAAATGCGCGACAGTTATACGAAGGAAGAAAAGGATAGGGACGATCTGGCGTTTTCCAATCTGTTAAAGATGGCGAGCGAAGACACTTCGAGCGAACGGAATTATTTAAAGAACGTTAAAAAAACTTGTTAAACGGAAGGAATAATGGAAGAAAAAACACAAAAATCTCCCGAAAGGCTTAAAATTATAGAGAAAATAGCCGAACACGAACGACTTGGACTTTGGGATAAAGACGTTGAAGACGATCCAGAAACCATAGTTTTGACGCCGGATAAAGTTGATTATCTCGGCAAAAAACTGTCGTCGCGTATCGGTTCTTTTTTTGCTAACCGCGCAGCGGTAAAATATTACGAAAACGAGATAAAAAAAGGCGATTTCGTGATCAAGGCTGTAAATGGGATAGAAAACTATTTAAGCGTAAACGGAGGCGCGGTGATAACCTGCAATCATTTTTCCGTTTACGACAATTACGCCGTTTATCGCGCGATAAGAAATTACCTTCCCAAAGGACACCGACTTTACAAAGTGATAAGGGAGGGCAATTATACCAATTTCGGCGGACTTTACGGTTATTTTTTCCGCCATTGCAACACATTGCCGCTTTCCAGCCATCCGAAAACGATGATGAATTTTATGCAAGCCGTGGACGAGTTGCTTACGCGCGGGGAAAAAATACTTATTTATCCCGAACAAGCGATGTGGTGGAATTATCGGAAACCGCGCCCGTTAAAGAGCGGTGCGTTCCGCCTTGCGGTCAAGAGTAAAGTGCCGATAATACCCGCGTTTATAACGATGGAAGATACCGATAGACTTGACGCCAACGGTTTTAATATCCAGGCTTATACAGTGTGGTTTTTGCCGCCAATTTACCGTAATGAAGGACTTTCCGACAAAGAGAACGCGGAATATTTGAAAAACAAAAATTACGAGATATGGAAAGACCTTTACGAAAAGGTTTACGGTATCCCGCTTAAATACGGAGAATAACTTTGACGTATATACTGACGATCTTATTTGCGTCGATAGCGATCGGCGCGATAAATTATTTTTTCAATTTTGCCGCGTTTGACTTTAACGCGTGGAATATCGTGTTGGTCGTTTCCGTTTCTGTCGTTGCGGTGATAGCGATTGACGGGATATTTGCGACGCTCGTCAGAAGGGCATTTCCCGCGAAGTGGTTTTCGGTGGAAAAAGAGTGTTGGGCGGCAAAGAAAAAAGAGTGCGTTTTTTACGAAAAAATCGGAATTAAAAAGTGGAAGGAAAAGGTTATCGAACTCGGCTGTTTTACGAGTTTTCGTAAAAACAAGATAGCCGATCCTAACAATAACGAATACGTCGGTCGGTATATTCTTGAAGCGAATTTCGGCGTCGCGATACATATAACGGGCGTGATCTTAGGCTATCTGGTTTGTCTCGTTTTCCCGAAGCATTGGTGTTTTGTGGGTTTGCCCGTCGGATTTGTAAATATGGTACTCAACTGGTTGCCGCTTATGATACTTCGTTATAATCTGCCTAAACTTCATCAACTATACCGTATAAACGAAAAACGTGCAAAGCGCCGCGCAGCCGCAATGGAGTCCGACGAGGATTCACGATCGGCGTGATCGTCCGGAAATTGCCGTTTATTACCGTTCCGTGAAAAAAAGGAGCGGTTTTTTGTTTTTACACGCTTTACTTATTTCTAAAAAAGTTATAAAATATAAAATATAATAAGAGTGCGCCAAAAGACGAGCGGCGCAAAATCGGAGAATTTAATGAAGATAATCCATACTTCCGATCTGCATCTCGATTCGAGAATAGATACCTTGCCGCCTGATAAAAGCAAGATCCGTCGCGACGAGATCCTGTTGACTTTTGAAAAACTTTGCGAATATGCGGAGAAGGAAAAGGTTTGCGCGGTAATAATTGCGGGCGACGCGTTCGACACCGCGCGCGTGTCGAAGAAAGCGGCGGAACGGTTCGTAGCGGCGATTTCCCGTGCAAAGAATACCGATTTTCTATACCTTTCTGGGAACCACGACGTGGAGTTCTTGTCTGCTTACCGTGAAATGTTGCCGGCAAATTTTAAGGCGTTCAATAAAGGGTGGACGAAATACAAATACGGCGAAGTTACCATAAGCGGAATAACGCTCGATAAATATAACGCGCCGTTCGTTTACGACGGACTTAAACTTGACGAAAACGATATAAATATAGTTTGTATGCACGGTCAGGTTTTGGGGTACAGATCGGAAGAAGCGGCGGAAACGGTAAGTATTCCTATGCTTAAAAACAAAAATATAGATTACCTTGCGCTGGGGCATATACACAGTTATTCACAGGGAAAGATCGACGAGCGTGGCGAATACGCGTATTCGGGCTGTCTTGACGGCAGGGGATTCGACGAAACGGGGGTAAAAGGTTTCGTTCTTTTAGAGACGGACGGTAAAAAGTTAAACAAAACTTTCGTGCCGTTTTGCAGTCGCGTGTTTTACGAAAAAGAATTTTCGGTCGAAAAGGAGAGTTCATTTTACGCCTTCCGTCACAAGGTCATCGACGCGTTGCGCGACGAGTGTAACGAACGCAGTATTATAAAGGTTATAATTAAAGGCTCGCACGGGGCGGATTTTATCGTCGATAAGGACGATTTGACCGCAAGGCTTAACGAGAATTTCTTTTTCGGCAAAGTTTACGACAGATCGACCGTCGTAATCCGCGAAGAAGACTACGCACTTGATAAATCTGTGCGTGGCGAATTCGTAAGGGGCGTTTTGGGTAGCGGCTTATCAGAAGAAGAGAAAAACGCCGTGATAGTAACGGGGCTTAACGCGTTAAAAGGAGAATTGTAATATGAAACTTATAAACTGTTACGTTTCTTCTTTCGGAAAACTCAAAGATTTTACTTATGATTTTCAAGACGGACTTAATACCGTAAAACAGGATAACGGCTGGGGCAAGAGTACGCTTGCGGCCTTTATCAAGGCAATGTTTTACGGGATCAACGGCAGGTCGAACCGTCTTTTGGAAGATAACGATCGTAAGAAATTCGCGCCGTGGAATTCTACGGAAAAATTCGGCGGCAATCTTACCTTCGTCTGGAAGGGGGAAACGTTTAAGATAGAGCGGTTTTTCGGCAATAAAGAGTCGGAAGATACGGTAAAACTGTACAACCTTGCCACCAATAAGGTTTACACGGAAGGCAAGGCTGTGGAAGATCTCGGTAAGCGCATATTCAGCATAGACGAAGAAGGTTTTTTGTCCACGACTTTCTTTTCGCAAAAGGACTTTGAAGTTAAAAGCAATACGAGTATAACCGCAAAGTACAACGAAGTCTGCGAAATTCAGGATTCAAGCGCGTTCGATGATGCGGTCGCTAAACTCGACGAAAAGATAAAGGTGTTAAAACAGCGCGGCGAAAAGGGAAGGATCACCGATTTGAAACGCGAAATTTCTTCGTTAAACGACAGTATCGAGCGAATCAAATTGTCCCTTAATACGATAGGCACGCTTAAAGCCGATCTCGATACGTTAGTGGATGAAAGTGAACAACTCGATAAAAACATTAAAGAACTCGCCTTAAAACTTGAAAGAGCGAGCAAAAAGGAAGCGGAAGACGAACGTAAAAAGCGTTTATCGGTAATAAACGCCGAACTTCTCGACGCAAATAATAAAAAAGCGGCGGCGGAACGGGTTTTGAACGGTAACGTTTTGACTGCGGACAATATAGAAGATTGTGAAAGTTGTATAACGGAATTGCGTGAGATCGGCGTTCGGATAAAGGCGCTCAAAGCCGATATAGCAGACTTCGGGCCGAGAGATTTGGACGAGAAAGAAAGTGCCAAACCGAATAAACTTATTATTGGTTTAGCCGTTTTTTCAGGAATATTTGCGGTTGTCGGCGTCGTTCTTTTGGCTTTGGGAATGATATGGGGATTAGCTTTTGCGGGACTCGGCGTGATCGGTTGCGCGTTTGCCGTTTTAAAGATCTTTTCCGCGCGATTTAAAGCCCGAAACGAGAGAGAAAACGGTAATAAAATTGCGGAAATTTACGAGCGAAAGACTCGCGAATTAAGCGAGTGCGAAAGTAGCGCGAAACAACTGGTAAACGGACTCGATGTTTTCTTCGGTCGGTTTGTATTGAACGGCGATCTTTCTTACGAGCAAAAAGTATCCGTATTGAAAGAAACCGTAAAAACAGTGGTCGAGTGCGATAGACTTGCCGATAAGTTGAACGCGGAACTTACGGAACTTAAAGCCGCGGGGTTTTCCGTAGGCGCGGACGATACTGAAAGCGTGTCCGAACTTAACGAAAAGATTCAGATTGCAACGGAGTGGTACAAGGGGAAATCTGCGCAAGCCGAGCAGAAGAAAGCGCGTATCGAAGCACTTGAATCACAAGCAGATTCTCTCGTGGACGCGGAGAATAAACGGACGGAGTTGCAAGAGCAACTCGCGGAAAGCGAAAAGCAGTTTAAAATACTAACTTTGACAAAAGAATATATGCTTAAAGCGGACGAAGCGCTTAAAACCAAATATCGCGCGCCGCTTTCCGAAAGCCTTAACAAATACGCCAGGATGATAGCGGGCGATGATATATCCGTAACGATAGATACCGATATGAAAGTCGCGGTCGATGTAGGCGGAGCGGAACGGGAAACGGAGTTTTTCAGTAAAGGTTATCGCAATTTGTTTGAGATATGCAAGCGTTTTGCACTTACGGACATTCTGTTTACCGCGGAAAAACCGTTTATTATACTTGACGATCCGTTTTATAATCTTGACGACGACAAACTAAAAGAATCGTTGTCGCTCGTTAAAAAACTTGCGAAGGAATATCAGATAATCTATCTTGTTTGCCACGAGTCGCGACGCGCATAGAATATTGTATTTAACACTAAAGGAGACCGAAAAAATGGAAATAATCGACGCGCACGCGCATATTTATCCGACTAAAATAGCAGAAAAGGCGACCGCCGCCATCGGCGACTTTTACGGTATAAAAATGTCTATGCCGTCAGGTGTTCCCGAAAGACTTTTGGAGATCGGGAAAAAAGCGGGGATATCGCGATTCGTGGTCCACTCCTGCGCCACGAAAGCGGTGCAGGTCAGGTCGATAAACGAGTTTATAAAGGCGGAAATCGACGAGCATAAAGAGTTTTTGGGCTATATGACGCTTCACCAGGATATGACAGAAGAAGAGATGAGATCGGAAGTGGAGTGGTGCTGTCGGAACGGGTTTAAGGGTGTAAAACTGCACCCTGATTTTCAAAAATTTTATATCGACGACGAGAACGTGGAAAAGATATATCGCGCTGTAGGCGACATATTTCCGATTCTTTTCCATACGGGGGACGACAGATACGAGTTTTCCAAGCCGTACCGTCTTGCAAACGTTGCCAAAAAGTATAAAAACGTCCGATTCATAGCGGCGCATTTCGGGGGATATCGTTGCTGGGACGAAGTCGATTGTTATAAAGGGCTTGATAACGTGTATTTCGATACGAGTTCGTCGTTGCCGTTTATAACGGTAGAAAAGGCAAAAAGTCTTATAGACGAGTTCGGAGCGGACAGGTTCTTTTTCGGTTCTGATTTTCCGATGTGGAACGCGAGCGAAGAGTTGGAGCGGTTTATGAAAATCCCGCTTACCGAAAAGGAAAGGGAAAAAATCCTTGCTAAGAACCTGAAATCGCTTTTGAAACTTGATTAAAGGCTTTAAAACGCTTGACAAAATCCGCAAGCGATATTAAAATAAAAAAGTAATTCATATATTTAATGCGATGACGAAGAGATTCCGGATAATCGGGAACGCGCAGAGAGTCGGCGGTTGGTGTAAGCCGATAGTGCCTTGTTCGGTCGCTCACTTCGTGGCAGATACGGTGAAAGTTATTCGAGTAGTCGTTTCCGTTTCCCGCGTTAAGGGGTAAGAGAGATTGCGTGATATCCGGCTGTTTGCCGATAGTGCGCAGAAAACGGGTGGTACCGCGATATATTCGTCCCGAACTGTATTTCAGTTCGGGATTTTTTATTAAACGATTTATAGGAGGACTTATGAAAAAAGTTGTTATCTGCGATTCTTCGCTTAAAACGATAGGGCTTGACGGAACTAATATTTTGTCTTTTAAAGAAAAACTGGAAATAGCCAAACGACTTAGCGAATTGAACGTTGACGTGATCGAAGTAAGTCCCGTAAAAAACGATAAAGCGGACGAAGTGCTGATAAAAACGGCGTGCAACTGCGCGTTAAAGCCGATAATATCCTGTATTGCGGGCAGTTCCGCGGAAGAAGTGGAGAAAAATTATGCGCTTATTGCTGGCGCAAAACGTAAAAGACTTAACGTCATAATGCCCGTTTCTCCCGTACAGATGGAATATCTCGTAAGCAAAAAGCCTGCGCTCGTTCTGGAACAGTTAAAGGCCATTACGTTAAAAGCCGCGTCGCTTGAGTCGGACGTGGAAGTTTCGCTCGTTGACGCAACGCGCGCAGAGACGGAGTTTTTATATTCCGCTATAAAGACCGCTATTTCGTGCGGCGCAAAAACGGTGTCGCTTATAGATATTGCCGGCACTATGCTTCTCGATGAGTTCTCAGCGTTTATAAAAGACGTGTTTGCTAACGTGCCCGAACTTAAAGGAGTAGATCTTATTGTGGGCGCGAGCGACGTGCTTTCTATGGGCGTAGCGAATTCCTTTGCCGCGCTTAAAGCGGGCGCAAACGGCATAAAGGTCGCGTCTTTGAAAACGGACAACGTTCCGTCGATAGTAAAGTTTGCCGCCGCTATGGAAAATATCGGTTTAAAACAGGGGTTGGATACGGGGCTTAATAAGACAGCCTTAAAACGCATTGCCGGCAAAATTTCCGAAATCGCGACTATAAACGGGGAAAAGCGTCAAGTAAAAGAATCGGACGAAAAAGCCGAAACTCTCGCGAAAGATCTTACGAGCGCCGCGCTCGCTAAAATTATTAAAAAACGCGGTTACGAATTGAGCCCCGAAGATAATAAAAAAGTTTATAATGAATTCGTAAGACTTTCGGGCAAGAAAGACGTCAACACCAAAGAACTTGACGCTATTATCGCCGCAAACGCGCTCCAAGTTCCTGAGACCTATTCGCTCGTCAATTTTTCCGTCAATACGAGTAACGTCCTGTCCGCAACGGCAAGCATTACGCTTTGTAAAGACGGCGAAAGCATAAGCGGACTTTCTTACGGAAACGGGCCTGTGGACGCGGCGTTTCTTGCGATTGAAGCGATAACTAAACGACATATCGAACTCGACGACTTCGACCTTTCGGCGATAACCGAAGGTAAAGAAGCGATGGGACAGGCTATAGTAAAACTTCGTTATAACGGGGTGATTTATTCGGGCAGGGGTATTTCTACCGATATAATAGGCGCGTCAATTCGCGCGTATCTCGGCGCGATAAACAAAATCGTTTATGAGGAAAGCAAATGATGAATCTTTCTTTTTCCACTAACGGCTGGAAACTTTCTTTTGAAAGACTTTTAAAGTTATTGTCTGAAAACAAGGTTTTCGGTCTTGAGATACACGACGTATCGTCGTTTAAAGCGGAAAAACCTTTTGAAAAAGAGAATATAAGAAAAACCGAAAGAAAACTTTTCGAGTACGGCGTTGCCGTTTCGTGTATAGACGCGGTAGGAAATCTTGCGGACGGAAACAAGGAAAAGAACGTAAACGAAATACTTTCTTTGATCTCGCTCGCAAAAGATCTGAATTGTAAATTCATAAGACTTCACGCCTATTGCGAAAACGCGTTTGATTTTAATGCGTGCGACGCGGCGGTCAAAGAAGTCGTAAAAGCGGTTTTATGTAAAGCAGAAAAGAGCGGCGTTACGCTCCTTATCGAAACAATGGGTATTTACGCAGACACCGCGCTTCTTGCCGAAACGCTTGGCGAGTTTGCGTGTGATAATCTGTCCGCCGTTTGGGACGTCCATCACACTTGTAGATTTGCGGGCGAAAAACCGGACGTCACCGTTAAAAATCTCGGAAAGCACATTAAACACATACATATTAAAGACAGCGAAAAGACGGCGGACGGCATTAAGTACCGTTTGCTCGGCGAAGGCGACCTGCCGCTGAAAGAAGTGTTCAAATCGCTTCGTTCGGTCAATTACGAGCATTTTATATCGCTTGAACTTTATCAGAAAGATCTGGAAGAACTTGGCGACGCAGATATAGTAATACCGCAGTTTTCGGGGTATATGGCAGGGCTGGAGACCGCACCTTCCTGGCGTAGCGGATTGTACGACAATAAGACCAGAACGGGTAAATATATCTGGGAAAAGGAAACGCTTATCGATTGCACGTTCCCGCAGGTTTTGGACCGAGTCGTAAAAGAATTTCCCGACCAGATAGCATTTAAATACACAACGCTCGATTACACGAGAACTTATTCGGAATTTCGCGATGAAGTGGACGAAGTCGCGCGCGCGCTTATGTCCGTAGGCGTAACCAAAGGCGATCACGTTGCCGTTTGGGCGACAAACGTTCCGGAGTGGTATCTTACGTTCTGGGCGACTATAAAGATAGGCGCGGTTCTCGTTACGGTCAACACGGCTTACAAGATTCACGAAGCGGAATATTTGTTAAAGCAATCGGATACTCACACGCTCGTGCTTATAAAAGGGTATAGGGATTCCGACTATGCGGGCATAATAAACGAACTGTGTCCCGAACTGAAAAATCTTAAAAAAGGCGATCCGCTCCAC
>JAGAEX010000064.1 GCA_017612915.1 Clostridia bacterium
AGCGCCGAACGCTGAATAAGCGTTCGGCGCTTTTCTATTTTAAATCGTTATCTTTCTATTTCCGAAAGGGTAAATACCAGACAGCCCATAGATTTAATGTTGCCGTACTGATACAAAGGCTTTGCGAATTTCAGCGGGAGTTTAAGGTCGGGTATCGTTGTCGATTCACCTGTCTGGACGAACAGATGTTGTGCTATACCCGATGCGTTCACGCTGCTTAAACGGTAGTAAAGATCGTAGTAGGATATTGCTTCCGTGATTTCCGTTCCGTTATACTTTATCGTGAAGTCGTCAACCGACTTGCCGCCGTTGGTGATCTTAACGTGCGTCGGATCGTTGAAAGAAGGCGACACGACGGGGATGTCCGCGGATGATTTTTCCGAGAGCGTCGCCGCGATATCGCGCATTGCGAAGAATAATTCCGTGTTGTCGATTACCGAGCGGAAAGAGTATTTGCCGTTATATTCGGAAGTCTTTGCTGCGTCTGTAAAATCCGTCGCGGTTTCCACATCGAAAATCTGGTACTTTTTTATCATTGAATAATTGTCCTGATCATACAGAATTTCCGTTCTGGTTCTAAGTACGGTTACCATAATATCCGAAGAGTCTGCGGAGAAGATCGCGTATTCGGAGTTTTCTTCGGAATATATAGGAGCAAGCGACAACGCCGTCGGCGCGATATACGCTTTGGTGTTCACCGTTTCCGTACGGGTATATTCTTTGCCCTTATAGGTAAAGGTAAGGTCGATACTGAAACCGGTCGTTAATTCGTAAATATCTTTGTCGTTCAGCAATTCCGATATGTCGCTTTTTATATCGGACCTGTCGGACAATTTTTGACAACTCGAAAAGTAATTGCCCGTTCCGTATTGAAAATCAAAGTTCAACGTCGGATCTTTTTTATAAGAGTCGATATAGTCTTCGGAATATTTCACGGTGTATTTAAGCGTTTCCTTTTCGGGCGCAAGATTGAACGAGAGTTGTTTTTCGCCCGAACAGGCACAGCCGCCGAGAAAGGCGCACGATAAGAGCGTTGCCGTAATTAACGCGATAAGTGATTTTTTCATAATAATCTCCGCTAAAAATAAACTTCGGTCAGAAATATTTTATCATAAATAAAAAAATTTGTAAAACTATATAATTAAAAACCACAAAAAGCACATTTAATATGTTAAAATAAAAACGTTATGGAAGCAAATCTCATTTTAACCGATTCTTATTTCAACGTTTTTCCGCTTTTAACGGATGAACTTCGCGGCAAGGCGAACGACCTGACTCATAAAAATCTCGTTTTCTGCGAAGAAAAACTGTCGCTTATGGCGGAACGCTTTATCGCCGCGCAATTCGGCGGTACTTTCAATACCGAGGTTTTTTCTTTCGGCAATTTTTTGCGCGCTAAAAAACCGATAAACGATCTTCTTTCCAAAGAAGGCTCGAATATGGCGATAAAAAAGATACTTTCGGAAATACCGCTCAAATGCTTTAACAAGGCGAAAACCAATCTCGCGCCGTCGCTGTTTGAACTTATCAGCCAACTTAAAAGCGCAAAGGTGAGCGACAGAAATCTTTTACGCGCTGCGGAGAGTACCGATGGTATTTTATCGGCAAAACTTCACGATATTGCCGCGGTGTTTGCGGAATACGAGAAGTTTTTGGCCGCTAACGGCTTGTTTGATCAGAGTTCCGCGCTGTCGTTTCTTCCCGAAATAGTCGAAAACGATGAAAGCGTGAACGGTGCGGAAGTGTTTATTATAGGTTTTACCGCGTTTACCGTGCAGATAAGAAAGGTGATCGCGGCGTTCTTCCCGCGTGCATCGAAAGTTACCGCCATTTTGACGAGCGGCGACAACCGATTCGCGTTCGTAAACGAAACGGCGGAAATTTTCCGGACACTTTGTCGCGAAAACGGCGTTGTTTTACACGAAAGGAAGGTAACGAGCGACTATTCTGACGGCGGCAAGACGATAAAGGACGGACTGTTTAATCCGCTTTATTCGGTCGCTGATAAACCCGCCGAAAAACCGCAAGCCTTTTATTTTGCCGCAAAGTCGGTGGACGCGGAAGCGGAGCGCGTGGCGGAAATAATAAGGCGCAAGGTTATGGACGGTGAAAACAGATTCCGCGACTTTGCGGTGATCGTACCGACGGACGACGCCTATTCGGAAGCAATCTCGAAGAGTTTTGCACGCCTTGAAGTGCCGTACTTTTTGGACGATAAGAAAAAACCGAGCAAGTTCCCGCTTCCAACGCTCGTAACTTCCTATTGCGACCTGTTTTTGCGCGGGTTAAAGATACCTGTGCTTGCCGCTTTCTTTAAAAATCCGTATATCCCGTTCGAGCGGGAGTTTAAGGACAGGTTCGAGAACTACCTTTATAAATACGATATATCTTACGGCAAATTCAAAAAGCCCTTCGTGGCGCGGGACGGGGAAGGCGAAGAGATAGCGCAGTTTGAAGAATTCCGCGCGTTTATAGCGGGGCTTATAGATAAATTCGACGTGCAAAAAATGTTCGACGCGTTAAATATTGAAGAAAGGACGCAGGCTTTGTCCGACTATCTTATCTCCGTCGGAGAGAACGAAGACGCGGGAATAAACGTGCAAGTCGCGGATAAAGTCAAAGGCATAATTTCCGAAATGAATTTCCTTTTGCCTACGGCAAAGTCCGATCCGTACGACTTTAAGAGCGTGTTTTCGAGCGGCGTCGCGGCGATGGAACTTTCCGTGATACCGCAGTATAACGACGCGGTGTTCGTCGGATCTTTCCGTCAGGCGGCGATAGCGCGGTCGAAATTTCTGTTCGCCGTGGGGCTTACCGATTCGGTGCCGTCTTTTTACGAAGACGTCGCGCTCCTTACCGACGGCGATATAGACGCGCTCGCCGATATCAAGGTGTTGTTAGAGCCCAAGATAGGTATAGTCAATCACAGACTTCGCGAAGAAGTCGCGCTGGGGCTTTCGGCGTATTCCGACGGACTGTATCTTTCTTATCCATTATCCGATTATTCCGGCAACGCTATGATAAAAAGCGAACTTTTTTCCTTTTTCGCAAAGCATTTTACCCTTCAAGAATTCCCGAAATTCAACGGGTATATGACTAAAAAACAAGGTATGCGCACTTTTGCACGCGATTGCGGCAGATTCGTTACTTGCAAAACGGACGATTTTTCCTATCCCATTGATTTTTACAAGGCGACGAACGGCGAACCTGCGAAAATCGCCGATTATGCCGATAGAGAGATAAAAGAAAGGCTGGACGGCGGCAGGACGGTATTGACGGACGGCGAGTTTTCGCCGACCGAGATAGAATCCTATTACGCCTGTCCGTACCGCACCTTTTTGACGCACGCGTTAAACGTCAAGGAGCGCGAAACGGGAAAGATTACCGCGCTGTCTTTTGGCATCTTCGTTCACGATGTTTTGAGAAATTTCGTTTCCGTCGTCGATAAGGTTACCGACGAGAATTTCGACGAAATGTTCGACGCCGCCGTCAAACCCGTTTTAAACAGTGAAAAATACGCGCGTTTCGACGGAGAAGAAAACGAGTTCAGCGTGAAAGTCGCGCTCAAAGAGAGCAAGACTTATTGCCGCAAGTTAGTCGCGTGGTATAAAAAATCGGAATTCAAACCGACTAAAACGGAAGTTAAATTCGGCGACGGAGAAGAAAAAAGAAACGGCTATCCCGCGGTGGAACTCTTTGGCGGCAAGGTGAAACTTACCGGCAAGATCGACAGAGTGGATACTTATAAAGATTATTTCCGCGTTATCGACTACAAGACGGGAAACGTGAATTTGAAAGACGGGGAACTGTTCGCGGGTATAAAACTGCAACTTTATCTCTATTCGCTCGCGGTTACTGATAAAATTCTCGCAGGCGCGTATTATCTGCACATAAACGACGAATATACGGCGCAGGAAAACAAGGATAAGCCCGTTCTGGAAGGCAAGACTTCGGACGCTATCGCCGACGCCGTTGCCGAAGGCGAAGAAGAATTTATTTTAGTGCGCACGCCGAAAAAATCTTATAAATTTGACGTTGTTTCCGTGCAGAAATACGTTAAAGCGCTCGCGGAACAGGCGGCTGAACAGATGGCGGACGGGGTTATAGTGGCTTCGCCGTACGCAGGCACTTGCGACCACTGTGAATTTGCGTCTATTTGCGGGCAAGAACTCACTCCCCGCAAGATGCCCGACGCCGATACCGATTATATAGTGTCGAGCGCCGATTGTCCCGTAAACGCACGGGGGAACCGAAAAAACGATGAAAAGGACGGTGCGAAATGATAGACGAAAATACTCTTAAACCCGAACAATCGCAAGCGATAAATACCGGAAGCGGCAATATTCTGGTGTCCGCGTCGGCGGGCAGCGGCAAGACTTTCGTTATGATAAGACGCATTATACGGCTTATAGTGAAAGGCAACGCGCACGCCGACGAAATTCTCGCCGCGACTTTTACCGAAGCCGCCGCGGCGGATATGAAGGAAAAATTGAAGAAGGCGATCGTCGAAGAGATCGAGAGCGGTAAAAGCACGCTCGCCGACGAACTCGCGCGCGTTTCGACAGCGGATATATGCACGCTGCATTCTTTTTGCGGCAGACTCGTGCGTACCTATTTTTTCGCGGCGGGAGTTTCGCCCGACTTTAAAGTTGCGGACGAAAGCGAATCGCAGGCGTTGAAACAGGACGCTCTCGAAGAGACTTTTAAGAGTTTTTACGACGCAAAAGACGAGAAATTTCTTGCGTTTATTGACAGATTCCGTGCTAACCGTAAAACCGACGGGTTACGCGAAATAATAATGAAAGCGCACGAGTTCTGCGAATCGGAAGTCGATCCGGACAACTTTTTGTCGTCGTTTAAGGAAAATTATACCGAAGCGGGCGCCGGAAAACTTTTGGCGGAGTTCGCCGACAGACTGAAATCCGCCTCCGAAACGCTTTACGGCGAATTTGCCGCACTTAAAGACGAGTGCTCCGCGGCGGGCGTTTCGTCGTACGCAAATTATTGCGGACAACTCTGCGATATCGTCAGGGAGATAGAAGAAAAGGGGTTGGATACGGCGAAAAATTACGCGCTTTCGGGTGCGTTGCCGAGAATGCCTTCCGATAAATCGGAAAGCGCGAAAGCCCTTAACGAACGCGTCAAAGCGTTGAAAAACAAACTTAGTAAGTTGTGCGAATATACGCAGAATATCGAGTACGATCCGCGCCTTTTTGACGGGCTTAAAGAGAACGCGGAAACGTTTTATGCGATCGTAAAGCGGTTTTCCGATACATACGACCGTTTAAAAAGGGATAGCGATCTGTTGGATTTTTCCGATCTGGAACGTTTCGCGTTGATCGCTTTAAGCGACGAAAAGGTAAAAGCCGCCGTACACGAAAAGTACAAGTACGTGTTCGTGGACGAGTATCAGGACGTCAACGCCGTGCAGGAAGAAATAATTTCAAAGGTAGCGGACGGCAATCTGTTTATGGTAGGCGACGTCAAGCAGAGTATTTACGGTTTCCGCGGCTGTCGTTCGGAGATTTTCGAGAATAAGCAGAAAACGATAGCGGATAACGGCGGCACGGCTATAAAATTGAATTACAATTTCCGTTCCGCGGAGAACGTAATAAAAAAAGTAAACGATATATTCGATTTCTGTTATATTCCCGAATATACGGGGCTGGATTACGCGGGGACTTCGCGTTTGGAAAGCGGCGGGATATATCCGAAAGAGGCACAGGGCAGATTTGAACTTCACCATCTCGACAGAGAAAAGGCGGAAAAGAGCGAGCGACCGGCGCCGCATATATACAATATTTTGGACGAAGCGTTCAAAACGGAAGAAACGGAAGCGACGAGGGTTTCCAATTTACTGTCGGAAATAATCGACGAAGAGTTGACGAAAGAATATTACGATATAAAGACCAAGAGTTTTCGCCGCGTTAAAATGAAGGATATTGCGATCCTGACGCGCGCGGGGGAAACCAACGATTACGTGCAAGGTATCGTCAAAGGCTTAAGGGGGCACGGCATACGCGTCCTGTCCGGCGTCGCGCAGAACGTCTGCGACTTTCCCGAGATAAAGACGCTTATAAATCTGCTTAAACTTCTGGATTGCTTTGTGTCGGACGCACCGCTCGTATCCGTGCTGTTATCGCCCTTCGGCGGGTTTTCCGAAGAAGAACTTTTGGATGTCGCGCTTTATTTTAAGAACGAAACGAGCGATAAACGCGGCGGGTTTTACGACTCGTTCGCCTATTACGCCGAAAACGCCGATACGCCTTTGAAAGAAAAGATAGTCGCGTTTAACGAAAAATTTGCGAGATACCGTGCCTTAGCCGATTTTAAGGGGGCGAAAGGGATTCTCGAAGAGATGATCGCGGACAGCGGATATGAAAATTACCTGTTGTGTACGGACGACGGCGAAGAAAAGATCCGCAGGCTGTATAAGTTTTTAGCGGAAGCCGAAAGCGGAGGCAAAACGCGTACGGTAAGGGAGTTTCTGCGTAAAATCGAAACTGCGTCCAAGGCGTTCGAGTGCGCCGGCGGCGGCGAAGAGGACGCCGTAAGCGTTATGACTATGCACGCGTCGAAAGGATTGGAATTTCCCGTAGTGATAGTGTGCGGACTGGAAAGGTCGTTTAACAGAAAAGACGAGGCGTCAAGGATAATATTCAACAGAGACGAAGGGTTCTTTGCTTGCGCGTTCGACGACGAAAAGCGAACGACGGACACTACTTTTTATCGCGAGATAATAAAGACTTTTATGCGCGAAACGCAGTTAAAGGAAGAAATACGGCTCTTTTACGTCGCGTTGACGCGCGCCGCTTATTCTTTGCATTTGGTATTCGAGACGAGCGCCGACACGCGAAAAAGCAAGTTTTCCAAACTGTTTACGGAAACGGCGTGCTTTCTGGATTTTCTGCCGAAAAGCATACAGGCAAAGGAGCATAAGCCCAAGCATTTCGGTCTGAACGCCGTAACGCGTGAAAAGCGTCAGATATTGATAGCAAAGTCCGATCGGGAAGGGATCGAAAAGATAACGAAAGACCTTGCTTTCCGCTATCCATACGAGTCTGCGACCGTCCTTCCGCTCAAAAACACCGTTACCGCCGCGGTAAGGCGTGGCGCCGAAGATCAAAGGCCCGTTTATTCTCTGTTCACGGAAGAAAAGGCGACGGACAGAGAAAAGGGCATTATCGCGCACAAAATACTCGAAAACTACGACTTTAACGGAGAGTTCGACGAAGAGATAAAGGGTATGCTGGAACGCGGAGTTTTGACGCAAGACGAGTTGGATAAAGTCGATACCGCTAAAATCAGAAACGTCGTATCCGGCGGGGCTTTTGAAACGGTCAAGGGCAAAACGCTCTTCCGCGAGCAACCGTTCATAGTCGATATCGCGGCGAACGAAGTTTTCGATACCGGATCGAAAGAAGAAGTGCTTTTGCAAGGTGTGATCGACCTTCTTGCCATAAGCGGAGACACGGCGGAGATAATAGATTATAAGTATTCGGTACTTAACGCCGATAGCCTTAAAAAGAAATACGCCGTTCAACTAGATCTTTACGCTTATGCGGCGGAGCGGGCGTTGAAAGTCAAAGTCGTATCAAAAACGCTGGTCAATCTGTTTACGGGCGAAACCGTAAGGTTGAATTGATTTTTTATAAATTTTAACGGGTAAGCGACTTTAAAACAAACGATTCGGCAAAAGTTTCCGTTTAACGCGCGTAAGTTATTGTTAAAATTTACGCGATAAGTATGATAACGGAAATTTTAAGCAGGATTTTCGGGGCTTTAAGTCTTGAAATGTTTTTATCGTTTTGTGTAATAGCCGTGTTTGCGGCATTTATCGCGTGCCTTTTTCTTTCGGTGTTAAAGACGGGGTACGGGCTTAAAAGGCGAGCGTGGTATTTAGCCGTTCTCGCGTTTTTTTGCGCCCTTTGCGATGCCCGGGCAATTTTTATGTCAGAAAAAAATTTCGCGTCGATTATGATGTGCTTCGGTACGGCGCTTTTTATACCGCTCTTTTTTATTCGCGTAAAAAGAGCGGAAGAAAAGTCGGAAGACGATCCGAGGCGTGAATTCGTGCGGTATCTGGACGACAGTATCAGACGCGGGGACAGGATAAACGCGTTCGATAAGCAGGATAATTCGGCGGCGCGCTCGGCTGATGCCCCGATGAAAGTTCAAAGCGTGCAAAAGGAAATGCGGGCGGACCTTGACTTTTCGCACGTAAAAAGCGTGCTGCAACGGTTGCAACCCGCGACTCTTTCTTATTCCGATCGCAAGCAGATACGCGATCTGGAACTTTTGCTGTACGAAGCGGAAAACGGCGAGTGCGACGCGGAACTTAAAGGCAGGATAAACGAAGGACTCGGCAATCTTCTGAAAATAATGGCAAAACACGGAGTATAGCGCAAAAAACCGCGAATTTTCAAATGACCGTTGACAAATTGTTCCCGTTAAAGTTATAATATTTAAGAGAGAAGTCAATTATTTTAAATATCGAAAGAGGGTAAGAGTTTTCGTGCGGACGGCGCGAGGGCCCTTTTAATAAGGGTAAAATTGAAAAATATACTTAAAATCTTTGATTTTATCTTATTTATGTGTTATAATAAATCACAATGATAGTTATTGGGAGATAAAGATGTCTTTATTCAAAAGAAAACACAAAGCAAGTTCGAGAAGGGAAAGAATAATCGTTACGGAAGGCGCTGCGCGTTTCGGCTCTTACGGCTATACGAGATTGCGCGATAATCTGTTGTATATCAGTGCAGACGGTAATCGCAAGGTTTTACAGATAGAGTCTGCGCTCGCTAAAGAAGGTAAAACCACCGTTACGGCAAATCTCGCCGTAAGTTTGGGGCTTACAAATAAGAAAGTCGTAGTCGTCGATCTCGATTTCAGAAGGCCCAGACTTCACAGGGTTTTCGGGCTTGCGAGGGAAAACGGTATAGCGGAATATATGGTAAACACCATTGATCGCGACGGAATAATCAAGCATACGACGTATAAAAACGTCGATCTCGTTACCCGCGGCGGTACCGTTTATAATCCCGCGCTTATACTCGTTTCGGAGAAATTCAAGGAACTCATCGCATATCTTCGCGAAAAATACGATTTCGTGCTGTTAGATTGCGCTCCCGTATTGCAGGTTTCCGACTATATCCACATTTCCAAAGTAAGCGACGGCGCTTTGTTCCTTGTGTCCTACGGTAAAACGACAAAGGCGCAGGTTGCCGACGCGGTAAAGGAACTCAACAAGAACGATATCCCCGTTTTGGGCACGCTGTTTACCATGTACGACAGGAAGAAAGACGCTCGTTACGGTTACAGTTACGGCGGCTATTACGGCAAATATTATGACGAGGCGTACGGCGATATGAAAAAAGCAACTGTTGCAGATATAGAAGAAGTGGACGAGATCGGCACGAAGAAATAAGCGTGTTACGTTAGTAAAAGGTAAATATTTATGATCGATATCCACTCGCATATATTGCCCGAAGTGGATGACGGCAGTAAAAACGCCGAGCAGTCGTTTGAAATGCTTAACGACGCGGTAAACCAGGGCATAACCGATATTATCCTTACGCCCCACTATCGCGTCGATTATCTGAACGACGGAGAAAAAATAAGGAAGAAATTTGCGGATTTCAAGGCTTCCGTGGCGGAGCGCGGTATAAACGTATCGCTGTATTTGGGGCAGGAAATATTTGTTTTCTACGATATGGCGGAATCGCTTAAATCGGGCAAACTTCTTTCGCTTAACGACAGCAAGTACGTTTTGGTGGAGTTTTCGCCGGAATACAGTATGGATATCCCCGAAACCGTATATATGATTAAAACGAACGGGTTTATTCCGATAGTTGCGCACCTGTGCAGGTATCATTATGCGGATATCGAAACCGCGCGGGAGATAAAAGAATTAGGCGGGCTTATCCAGTTGAACGCGGGTGCGTTCTGCGACACTTGGAAAAGACGGCGCAAGGCGTTCGGTTATATCAAGGAAGGGCTTGTCGATTTTATCGCGAGCGACGTGCATTTCGGGCGTGATAACAATATGGAAAAAGCGTATAGGATCGTGAGTAAAAAGTTCGGCACTGCGGTCGCTGACAAATTGTTTACCGAAAACGCCGAAAGAATTTTAAATAAGCAGAAATAAACAGAAAGGGTAAGCGACGCTTACCCTTTCACGATGAACGGACGGAAGAATGGACAAATATATCATCGCCATAGGGGGCGGAGAGATCAGAAATAAAACCACGCTGAAAATAGACGAATACGTAGCCGATCTCGCGAAGATGCACGCAGGCGACAAGCGCGCGAACGCCTTGTTTTTTGGCACGGCTTCGCACGACAGTATGCCGTATTTTAACAGTTTTCGTAAAACTTATACTTCGGTGTTCGATATAAAAGCCGAAGTGGGACTTTTGGTTTACGGCGAAATGGATATGAACAAAATTGCCGATAAGATAAACGCGGCGGACTGCATTTACGTCGGCGGCGGCGATACGATATATATGATCGATCTTTGGAAGAAAAAGGGCGTCGATAAAATGCTTATAGACGCTTACGAGCAAGGTAAGATCATCTGCGGGCTTTCGGCGGGCGCTGTTTGTTGGTTTACCGATATGTACACCGATTACGAAATTATGCGCGGGCAAAGCGCGGCTTACAGCCTGCATAAAGGGCTGGGAGTAATAGACGGGCTTATAACCCCGCATTTTAACGAACGGGAAAAGGATTTTACCGAAACTTTTATCAAAAGCGATTTTACCACGGCGTACTGTATAGATAACGACGCCGCGATAGTATTTAAAAACGGCGCGCCCGTAAAGGGGCTTTCGTCGGGCGGAAATGCGTATATTCTGCGAAAAGACGGCGACGATATTAAAAGGTGCTCGATTGAATAAAGTAAATTACGACGCGGAAATGGAAAAAATAATTTCGTTGAACGGCGGTAAAAAGCCCGCGCTTTTGATGCACGCCTGCTGCGCGCCCTGTTCTTCCGCCTGCCTTGAACGCGTGAAGGACGCGTTTAGTGTTACGATATATTATTATAATCCAAATATCGATAGCGAAGAAGAGTTTTTTAAGCGTGTAAGAGAGCAGGAGCGGCTGTGCGCGGAGTTGAACGTGAAAGCGATCGTCGAAAACTACGATCCGGGCGCCTTTTACGACGCGGTAAAAGGGCTTGAAAAGGAACCGGAAGGCGGTAAACGCTGCGAACAATGTTTTTATTTACGGCTTAAAAAAACGGCGGAAACGGCAAAAGAAAAAGGGTTCGACTATTTTACCACCACGCTTACGGTAAGTCCGTTAAAGAACGCCGAACTTCTTAACGGTATCGGGGAAAAAGTCGCCGCGGAAACGGGAGTGAAATTTTTGCCTTCCGATTTTAAAAAGCGCGGCGGCTATCAACGGTCGGTCGAATTGTCGAATAAATACGGTCTTTACCGTCAGAATTATTGCGGCTGCGTCTTTTCAAAAAAGACCTGACGCTATGCAAATGGTTGATATAAATCGCAAAATATGGTATAATCAATAGGATTTTCGTCGAAAAAGGAGAAAATTTTGCCTTCCGAAAACGGAAAAAGAAGTGGCGAATTTCGTTAAGGATATCCGAAAAGCGGTGGAAGAAAAATGCGCGGAACTGAATAAGCCTTACGTAGTGTCTCTCGGCGCGGGGTACGCCGCTTTTGAAAGCGACGGCGATACGATGCAGAAATGTATTCAGCGCGCGGACAATAATTTGTACGCAGACAAGGGCGTAAAGAGAAATTGACGAAAATTTTAAGAGCGTTCCGGAAAAAATTATCATAATAAAATAACAGGGGTAACAATGAACAAGAACAATAAAACTTTTAACTTGCTCGACAGGTTTTTGATAGAAGGTAAGATTTTAAGCATAAAACCTTTCGGCGAAGGGCATATCAATTTGACGTTTCTCGTTGAAACGGATAAAAAGAAATATATTCTTCAAAGGATAAACGACTACGTTTTTTCCGACGTCGAAGGGCTTATGAACAATATTTACAGCGTTACCGCGCACTTGCATAAAAAAGGCGTGGAAACTCTGCCAATAGTTCTTACCAAAGACGGCAAAACTTATATTTACGACGAAGAACCATACCGCGTTTACGAATATATCGACAATACGACGACCTATCAATCTATCCCGAACGCCAGAATTTTTGAAAATATAGGCGCGGCGTTCGGCGCGTTTCAGAACCAACTTGCCGATTACGACGCGACGACGCTCGTGGAAGTTATTCCCGATTTCCACAACACCCCGAAAAGGTTTGAAAATTTAGAAAAAGCGATAAGCGCCGACGTCAAACACAGAGCGAGATCTTGCGTGGAAGAGATAAAATTTTTCTTTGAAAGAAAAAATACGTTAAGCAAGGTGGTAGATGGGTTAAACGACGGCAGCATACCGCTACGCGTTACGCATAACGATACGAAAATAAATAATATTCTTATGGACGCGACGACGGGCGAAGCACGCGCGGTTATAGACCTTGACACGATAATGCCGGGTTCACTGTTGTACGATTTCGGCGACGCAGTGCGTTTCGGTGCGAATACCGCCGCGGAAGACGAACGGGATCTGACGAAGATTGGATTTGATCTCGAACTCTTTAAGGCGTACGCAAAGGGCTTTTGCGGCGCGCTTAAAGGCAGTATGACGGAAAAGGAAAAAGAACTGTTGCCCTATTCGGTCTATCTGTTGACCATCGAAGTCGCGATCAGGTTCTTGACCGACTATCTTATGGGCGACGTGTATTTCAGGATAGACTACGAAGACCATAACCTTATCCGTGCGAAATCGCAGATACAGTTCGTCAAAGAAATCGAAAAAAATATGGAAAAAATGTCTCAAATAGTAAAGGAATTATAATATGTTGAACTTAAATTATGATAAAAACTACTATCCTATGATAAAAGCGCTCGCCGATTACGACGAAAAAGTCAAAGTGCTTGGCGGCGTTCCCGTAAGCGTCGTCGTGGAGCGTAACGACGGCTACAACTATATATATTCTTATTCGGCTCTTAAAGACGGGGTGGACGACGCTCTTAATTTTAAGATGGCGGAAAGGATAATAAAGACGGTTTTATGGGTGTGCGGCGGCTATAAAATAATCATAGTCGGCAGTCGCGCTATTTACGAATATATAAAAGCCGCTTACACGCCGACGGGACTTCGCGCGTTCGACGTTGACTTTATGCAAACGGTGTACGAAAGGTCGTTCGTCGTCGAATATGCCGATAAAGTGCCGGGAAAAAAGAATCAGAGCGAAAGGATAGGCGGATTTATCGACGGCTGTCGCATAGGTTTTGACGCGGGCGGCAGCGACAGGAAGGTTTCAGCGGTAATTGACGGCGAAGTGGTCTATTCGGAAGAAGTGGTCTGGAATCCAAAAACGGAAGAAGATCCGCATTACCATCACGACGGAATACTCGCGGCGTTTAAGACGGCGGCTTCCAAAATGCCGCGCGTAGATGCAATAGGCGTTTCGACCGCGGGCGTTATCGTCGCCGATAAACCTATGGTTTCTTCACTGTTTTTGAAGGTCGATAAGAAAAAATACGGCGAATACGTCAAACAAATATATATAAATACCGCAAAGGAAATGGGTGCGCCGATAGTCGTTGCGAACGACGGCGACGTTACCGCGCTTGCGGGTAGTATAGACTTAAAAGACAACGGCGTTTTGGGTATCGCGATGGGTACGAGCGAAGCGGTGGGATACGTTAATACCGACGGCAGGCTTAACGGCTGGATCTCAGAACTCGCGTTCGCGCCTGTCGATTTTAACGATAAGGCTATGCGCGACGAGTGGAGCGGCGATTACGGCGTCGGTTGCAAGTATTTTTCGCAGGACGCGGTAATAAAACTCGCCGGGATTGCGGGGATAGTTTTCGAAGACGGCCTGACTCCCGCGCAAAAACTTAAAACGGTGCAAAAGATGGTGGAAAACGGCGACGAAAAAGCGCAAAAGATATACGAAGATATCGGCCTTTATCTCGCTTATACCATACCGTTTTACTCGATCTTCTACGATATAAAGCATCTGTTGTTGCTCGGAAGGGTGATGAGCGGCAAGGGGGGCAATATTATCGTCGAAACTTGTAAAAAGACGTTATACGCGGATTTCCCGAAGTATAAAGAAATAGATATAAGCCTTCCCGACGAAAGCAGCAGAAGGGTAGGTCAAAGTATTGCGGCGGCGTCGCTTTGTCCCGCAAAATAAGGGGTAAATGATTTTATGAAAGGATTAAAAAGCGTAAAAGCGTATATTTACGGCGAAGGAATAAAAACGGTCGATATAGGTTTCGACGGCGATAAGATCGCAGTAGTAGGTAACGGTTTAGACGTAGAGCCGATTTGCGATATCCCCACGGGCGCAACGGTCGTTGCGGGTTTTATCGACGAACATATACACGGCGCGGCGGGCGCGGACGCTATGGACGGAAGTTTATCAGCCCTTAAAACCATTTCCGATTGCCTTGTCAAAGAAGGAACCACCGGTTTTCTCGCCACCACTATGACGCAGAGCAGGGAGAATATCAAAGGCGCTTTGTCTGCTATTAAATGCGCGGTGGATAACCGCGAATTTACGGGCGCGAGAGTGCTCGGCGCGCATCTCGAAGGTCCGTTTATTTCCGTAAAGCACGTCGGCGCGCAGCCGTTGGAATTCGTAGAAAAACCGTCGGTCGAAAGATTTAAAGAGTATAACGAAGCGGCAGGCGGCAATATCAGGATAGTTTCGTTAGCGCCCGAAGTCGAAGGGGGTGCGGAACTCGTTAAATATCTTGCGGATAAGGGGGTAGTTGCGTCCATAGGGCATACCGACGCAAAGTATAACGACGTGGTTAGCGCGTTAAACAACGGCGCGAAAAATATCACGCACACTTTCAACGCGCAAACGGGTGTACACCACAGGGAAATAGGCGTTGCGGGTTCGGCGCTTCTTCTCGACGAACTGAATTGCGAAATGATCTGCGACACTATACACGTTTCCGTTCCCGCGATAAAACTCGCGTTGAAAAACAAGCCGAAGAATAAGTTTACTCTTATCACCGACTCTATGCGGGCGAAAGGTCTTCCCGACGGCGAAAGCGAACTCGGCGGGCAAAAGGTCTTCGTCAAAAACGGCGAAGCGCGACTTGCCGACGGCACGCTTGCGGGGAGTGTTTTAAAGATGAACGTCGCTGTAAAGAATATCGTCGAAAAGTGCGGTGTTTCCTTTACGGATGCAATCGACTGCGCCACCGTAAATCCCGCTGAAAATATCGGCGTGTCCGATAAGTACGGTTCGATAGCAAAAGGTAAGTTCGCTGACTTTACCGTGCTGGATGAAGAGTTTAACGTCCTGCTCACGATAGTAGGCGGAAAAGTCGTTTACCGCGCCTGACGATCGACTGAAATCGTTTTAACTGACAATTAAAAAGCGCCCCTTTTCGTAAGGGGCGCTTTTTTTTGAAATGGTTATTCCGCTGCGTTATATTTCCACAAGCAGACGGTAAATACCGCCGCCGTAAAAATACCGAGCGCAGCGGTTATGATTACGGTATAAGTATCCCATTGGTTGCCGACGGCGATATAAAAAGGAGCGGAGAATATCAGCCCGCCTATATCGTAAATAAAATGCAAAAGGATAGGGAAGACGATGTTTTTCGTAAACAGATAGACCGTTCCGAAAAGACAGCCCGTAAGGAAGGTGTATCCTACCTGTAAAAGAGTGGCGGCTACCCCCGCGGAAAAAACGTTGAATAAGTGGCAAAGCGCAAAGATCCCCGCGCTCACCGCTACCGTTAAAAGCGGAGAGTGTCGTTTATCTTTCAGCCCGAAATGGACGAGCGGCATAACCAATCCGCGGAATACGGATTCTTCCGAGATTCCTATCGCGGCGCAGTAGCATAGGTATTTTAGTATATCCCGACCGTTCGCTATCTTTACGCCGCCCGTAAAAAGTCCTATTACGGGGAAATTGTTCACGCATACCGATAGTCCCAGGATCAGCAATAAGATCGCCGAACGGGTGATAGGCGGTTTTGAAAAAGTTCTGAATCCGTAAACGTTCGCTAAAACGAAAGCGACTATCGCGGCGGCGGCGCGGCATACGATATTAAGTATGAAAAGTCCGTCTTTTTGCAGAGTAAAAATGCTCGGCAGAGAAAAGATCGCGACGCCGAACAGCGAAAGGGATATTGCCGAAAGTATAGGCGCGGAAAACGCGCGTCGTTTTATTGACTCTTTCATCGTTTGCTCTCTTCGTTTATTAAAAAGATAATTGCACACGATAGCCCGCGTTGTCAATAGTTTTTAATAAATTTATGAAAAATTTTATTGAGTCAAGGCATAAAAAGTGCAAGCAGGGCGATAGCCGGTGTTGCGCTTTCTGTTGTGAAAGAAGCACAAAAAATACCAAAACAAAGCTGAGAAGGCAAATAAATCGTAGGGATTCCATCTCCACCCAAAAAGTATTCTCCGATCACAACAACGGGAAGAAGATTTATAATATGAAAAAATCCGAGCAATCGCTTGCCCGGATTTCCGTTTTTATTGGTATTCATCTTGTTATCCTAACGCCGAAATAGTCGTTAAAAGAGAATAATACGAACTCCGAATTGTTCTCGGTGTTCGTATTATTCTCTTCTGGCGGAAAGGATGGGATTCGAACCCATGTGCCGGGTTACCGACAACCGCATTTCGAGTGCGGCTCGTTACGACCACTTCGATACCTTTCCGTATTATTGCTAAACTATTAAACTCGTATTAACTTGGTGCGTTATTTTAGCGGGCTCGTGCTGCTCCGCTAACGCTACGCAGGTCTTCTCCGTCTTTGTGTATCCGTCAAATGGCGACCGATACCTTTCCGTACTATTGTTAAATTATTAAACCCGTACGTTAAACGAACGGTTTTTATTATACAGTAAAAAAACTTAAAATGCAAGCGATTTAACGCGGTGGCGGGGATTTTTCACCTTTTATTTCTCTTAAAGCATAGTATAAAACAAGCGTATTTTTACGCGGAATTTAAACAAAGGAGAAATAAATGGCAAATTATAACGTTCAGATCACAAACGGTCAAGGCTCTGAAAGTATGAAGAGTGGTAATTACTCGGTCGCGGTAAGCGCGACGGGGTACGAGGCGACAACTTTATCGCCTACCACTTACACCGCGGGCGTTTCTGCGGGGTCGGGTAGTTTTACTGTCAGCGCGAACGGTGTTTTAACCCTTATCTTTAACGAGACGGGGGCGGAAGGCGGTACGCCTATTACAAGCGGTTCTGTCGTTATGACGGACAGCACGGGCGCAACCGAATACGGCTCTGCAATAACTATCGACGCATCGGGGCAGGCGGTCTTTAACAACGTTCCGTACGACGCAAACTCGCCTTACGTTTTATATTTCGTACAAAAGGAAACGGACGCGGGACATAACCCGTACAGCGGTGTTATCACCGTCAATATGGCGAGTGCAAGTCAGACGGAATACGTCTTAAACTCCCCGATAGCGGCGCAAACTTTTACTTTAACCGACGCTAACTATGCGGGGCTGCCCGTAGCGAGTGCGACGCTTTCCTTTACGGGTGAATAATGAAAGTCCGGCTTGACTTGACCGTGTCAAACAACGCTTTGCCCGCGCTTATTATAATACGGGGGTTCAGCGGGCGGTTGGTACTTTACAAAAGGTTAAACGGCGGGAAAAATTCGCTGTGTTTTTCTGCCCGCGAGAGAAATCTTATAATCACCGTGCGCCCTTTTAACGCGTGCTATCCCGAAAAGTCGTATTTTATCAAATTCGGCTGTAAAATCTGTTATCGGTTACGGCTTGATTTTATCTTTACGCCGAAAGTAGTAGTAAGCGAACAGAGATTCTGTCTTTACGATGAATTTTATCGTTTTCCGATATCTTCTGCAGTTTTGGAATTTGAGAACTAAAATGCTTAAATTTTGGCTTTTACGCCTGACTTGAACGGGCTGTGCCGCGCGGAGCAAAATTGCTCCGCGCGGCTATTTTAAATTTCGGCGAAAGTTTTAGCAAAAAACGCGCTATTTAAGTTGAAAAAATTTTTAAATTAGTGTACAATATGAAAGGTTGTTGAATTCAACCGAAAAAAGGTAAAAATTATATTTTGTAGGAGAATATTCAATGAAGTACGTTTATCTGTTCAGTGAAGGCAACGCTAAAATGCGTGAAATTCTCGGCGGCAAGGGCGCGAACCTTGCGGAAATGACCAACATCGGTCTTCCCGTGCCGTATGGCTTTACCATTTCCACCGAAGCCTGCACCAAGTATTATGAAGACGGCAGACAAATCAACGATTCCATCCGTGCGGAAATTATGGAATACGTCGGAAAGTTGGAGCAGATTACCGGTAAAAAATTCGGTGATAAAGAAAATCCGTTGCTCGTCTCCGTTCGTTCGGGCGCGCGTGCGTCTATGCCCGGCATGATGGACACTATCCTTAATCTCGGTTTGAACGAAGAAGTCGTTCAGGTCCTTATCGCCAAATCCGGCAATCCCAGATGGGCTTGGGACTGCTACAGAAGATTTATCCAGATGTATTCCGACGTCGTTATGGAAGTCGGCAAAAAATACTTCGAGAAACTCATCGACGAAATGAAGGCTAAAAAAGGCGTCACTTACGATATCGACCTTGACGCCGACGACCTTAAAAAACTCGCTAATCAATTCAAGGCTGAATACAAAAAACAGTTGGGTACCGATTTCCCGACAGACCCCATCGAACAACTTTTCGGCGCTATAAAAGCCGTTTTCCGTTCGTGGGACAACCCCAGAGCCAACGTTTACAGAATGGATCACGATATCCCGTACAGTTGGGGTACCGCCGTCAATATTCAAATGATGGCGTTCGGCAATATGGGCGACGATTGCGGTACCGGTGTTGCGTTCACGCGTAACCCCGCTACGGGCGTAAAAGGTCTTATGGGCGAATTCCTTATGAACGCGCAGGGCGAAGACGTCGTTGCGGGCGTTCGTACACCCGTACCCATTTCCAAGATGGCGGAAGTTTTACCTGCCGTTTACGATCAATTCCTTAAGATCTGCGATATTCTCGAAAAACATTACAGAGATATGCAAGATATGGAATTCACCATCGAAAAGGGCAAACTCTTTATGTTGCAGACCAGAAACGGTAAGCGTACTGCCGCGGCGGCTATCCGTATCGCGTGCGACCTTATCGACGAAGGTATGGTTACCGAAGAAGAAGCGCTTTTACAGATCGACGCTAAATCGCTCGATATGTTATTGCATCCGACTTTTGACGCGGACGACCTTAAAGCGGCGGATAAAAACAACGTAGTCGGCAAAGGTATCGCGGCGTCCCCGGGCGCTGCGGCGGGCACTATCGTGTTCACCAGCGAAGATGCTGTCAAAGAAGGCTCTGAAGGCAAGAAAGTTATTCTCGTCAGATTGGAAACTTCGCCCGAAGATATCGAAGGTATGAAATACGCGCAAGGCATTTTGACGGTACGCGGCGGACAGACTTCGCACGCGGCGGTCGTTGCCCGCGGTATGGGTACTTGCTGCGTTTCCGGTTGCGGAGATATAAAGATGCACGAAGAAGAAAAATATTTTGAACTCGCCGGCAAGACTTTCCGTGAAGGCGACGAACTCTCTTTGGACGGCTCTACCGGTAATATCTACGACAGGATCATCAAGACTGTTCCCGTAGATCCCAACAGCGGATACTTCGGAAGGATAATGAGACTTGCCGATAAATATAAAGCGCTCGGCGTAAGAACCAACGCCGATACTCCCGAAGACGCGCAACGCGCTGCCGATCTCGGTGCGCAGGGCATCGGTCTTTGCCGTACGGAACATATGTTCTTCGGGCCCGGCAGGATCGAGAAATTCCGCGAAATGATCTGCTCTGAAACGGTTGCGGAAAGAAAGGTCGCGCTTGACAAGATCGAACCGATGCAACAAGCGGACTTCGAGGGGCTTATGGAAGCCTTGAAAGGTCAGCCCGTTACGATAAGATTCCTTGATCCGCCGCTCCACGAATTCGTTCCGACCGCGGAAGCCGATCTCGAAGCGCTTGCTAAAGCGAAAGGCAAACCCGTTTCCGAGATAAAGATACTCTGCGACTCGCTCCACGAATTCAACCCGATGATGGGACACCGTGGCTGCCGTTTGGCGGTAACCTATCCCGAAATCGCGGAAATGCAGACGAAGGCGATCATTAAAGCGGCGATCAACGTTCAGAAACGCCATCCTTCGTGGAAAGTCGTTCCCGAAATAATGATAC
>JAGAEX010000005.1 GCA_017612915.1 Clostridia bacterium
GCTATTAAGTTTAACTTAAAATGAAAATAACTTATAAAGCAAATATCGTAACGAAGGAAAAGGTTTTGACCGATTCCTTCGTTACGGCCGAAAACGGCGTAATAACTTATATAGGTAAAACGGCGCCGAAAGACAGCGAGACAGTCGATTACTCTGGGAAGAATATTCTTCCCGGATTTATCGATATACATTGTCACGCAAGCGCTTTGAATATGACGACCGACGATCCCGAAGAAGTCGCCGGGTATCACTTATCGCACGGCACGACTTCTATGCTCTTGACTTTTTACAGGGACGTGCCGCACGAAAAACTGCTTAAATGCTTGGACAAAGTAAAAGCGCTCGTCGGTAAAACCAACGTTATAGGCGCGCACCTCGAAGGTCCTATTTTAAACGCCAATTTCGGCACGGGGAGCGGAAATAAACAAGAACTTCCCGATAAATCAAAATATAGTAAGTATATTGAAAGCGGCGTCGTAAAACAGTGGACGAGTTCGCCCGAAGTTGACGGCGTTCCCGAAATGATAAAGGATATAGCCGCCGCGGGGATAGTGCCCGCTATAGGGCATAGCAAAGCGTCTTACGTACAGGTAAAAAGCGCGTATAATGCTGGTGCTAAACTTACGACGCACATTTTCGACGCGACGGGAACTACCCACGACGAAAGCACGATGGCTGGCACGGAAGACATATCCTTCGACGAAGCATGTATGCTTATGCCGGATATGTATTACGAAGTTATCTGCGACCAAAAGTGGGTACACGTCAAAAAGGAAAAACTCGCGCTGCTTATAAAGACCGTGGGGCTCGACAGGGTTATTGCGATAACAGACAGTTTTTTGAGCGACGGGAATATGGACAGCGATATAAACGTGTTTACCGCGCCTGACGGACACGATTCGCTGTCTGGCAGTAAACTCACGATGGACAAGGTGGCGCTCAACTTGTTTAACGCGGGGTATTCATTGCCCGATATAAGTAAACTTACCGCTTTAAACGCGGCGACGCTTTTAAAACTTTCTGACCGCGGCGAAATAACCGTCGGCAAAAAAGCCGATCTGGTGCTTTTTGACGATAAAATGAAATTTATAAAGGTTTTATAATATGAACGATTTAAGTATAGGATACGCAGAAGAAAACATCACTCCCGAACTCGGCATTTCCATCGCGGGATATTACGTTCCGAGATTTGCAAAAGGATATTTAAGCGACCTTAAAGCGATCGCGCTCGCCGTAAAAAGCGGCAACGATACCGCGATAATAGTAAGTCTTGACACTTGCGAGATTTTCATGAGTGTTATTGATAAGATTAAGGCGGCGGTAAAAGAAAAGATCGGTTTAAGCGGCGATAAACTTTTTATAAGCGCGACGCACACTCATACCGGACCGAATTTAGAGCCCGGACACGGCTTTAATTACGATGAAAAACCCGTATTTGAATACGTGGATTTTTTGGTAAAACAGGTCGCAAATGCCTGCGAAAAGGCGTTAAAAGACTTAAAGCCCGCGAAAATGGGCTACGCTACGGGCAAAGCGCCCGACAGAATCGCGTACATCAGGCGTTATAAGATGAAAGACGGTTCTACTATGACTTGCCCGCCTATAAACGATCCTAATATCGATCACCCTTTGGGCACTTTGGATCAACGGGTAAACGTTCTTCGCTTTGACAGAGAAGGCGGAGAGAGTATAGTAATAATGAACTACGGCTTGCACGCTGACACCGTAAACGGGGAACTTATTTCTTCCGACTGGGTAGGCTGGACGCAAAGCACGCTGGCTAAAAGCCTTGACGGCGTAAAATGTTTATGCGTTATGGGCGCACAAGGCGACGTAGGCAGCACGCACGTTTTCCCGACGGACAGCGATATGAACGATACCGAGATCAGTTTCGATAACGAAATGAAAAGCCCCGGTATGGCAAGATTCGTAGGTCGCGCGCTTGCGGGAACGGTCTTGCAGGTTTACGATAAAGTACAGTACGTTGACGTTGACAGCATTAAGATAATAGCAGAACCGTGCAACGTGGATATGAACGTCCCGGATAAAAAGGACTTACCGCTCGCGCATAAGTACGCCGAACTTCACGAACAGGGCAGGGATGATCTTATACCGTATAAGGCGATGGAACTTACGACCGTGGTTGCCGAAGCGCTTCGCATGGTGAGCCTTGAAAACAGCCCCAAAGAAAAGACTATGGAGATGAAAGGTTTAAGGCTCGGGAATATCGCGCTCGTCGGTATCCCCGGTGAACCGTTCACCGAAGTAGGCGAAAAAATAAAGGCGATAGGCGGTTTCGACCTTATAATGCCGTGTGCCTTGACCAACGGCTACGAAGGATATTTCCCGTCTAAATCGGCGTTTATGGAAGGCGGCTACGAAGCAAGGACTTCGGTATTTAAGGATACCGTTGCGGACAGTGTTATTACCACCGCGGGTACGGTATTGAAAAAGTTAAAATAGCCCTAAAATTGTCAAAACAAACTTAACTACGATTATTCGATTATAAAAGAATTGTAAAAAAATCAGGTGTAATATGAAAAAGGAAACCCTAAAACAGATGAAAGCGGTGTATAATATAGAAAAAGAGTGCATCGCGGAAATGGAAAA
>JAGAEX010000065.1 GCA_017612915.1 Clostridia bacterium
ACTGAAAAAAGCCTATTCGCGTTTCGATAAGAAAAACGCGGCGTTTAAAAAGTTCAAAGACCGCGGCGAATTTTTAAGTTACGCTTTATATATGTCCCTTAAATACGCGTCGGGGCAAAAGCATTTTTACGAGTGGGAAGACAGGTATAAATATCGCGACAAAGTGGCGCTTGACGCCTTTTATAACGACTACTATGAAGAAGTGGATTTTTGGCAGTTCGTCCAGTTCGAGGCGGAAAGGGAGTGGACTGCGCTCAAAAAATACGCGAATAAGTGCGGAATAAGTATTTTCGGCGATCTGCCGTTATATCCCGCGCTCGATTCGGTTGACGTATGGGAAGATCCGTCTATCTTTAAATTGACGGAAGATTTCGTGCCGAGCGTCGTTGCGGGCGTTCCGCCCGATTATTTTTCCGAAAACGGTCAACTTTGGGGCAACCCCGTTTACGACTATGCGGAGATGGAAAAAGACGGTTTTTCCTGGTGGGTGAACCGCATTAAAAACGCGCTCAAAAAATTCGACTATATAAGGATAGATCATTTCCGCGGGCTTGACAGGTATTACGAAGTGCCTTTAAACGCGCCGAACGCGAAATTCGGGGAGTGGGCTACCGTGCCGTCCGACGCACTGTTTGCGGCGATCCATAAGGCGGTAGATAAAACGCGCATCATCGCAGAAGATCTGGGCATCATTGACGACGGCGTACGCGCGCTTATCAAAAAGACGGGCTATCCCAATATGAAAATTCTTCTTTTCGCATTTAACGGCGAAAAAGATAACTTGTATCTACCGGAGAACGTAACCGAAAATTCGGTGTGCTACACGGGAACGCACGATAACGATACTTTAATAGGTTATTTGATCGGCGCGTCGGCGTGGGACGAAAATAATTTCAGGACGGGCATTAAAAACAGTCTGGAACTGTTCGGTTTAGAACGTGCGACGGCAACTTACCTTGATCTTGCCGACGCGGCTATTGAACTCGGCTTTGCCTGCAAGTCGGATATGTTTATACTTCCTATGCAGGACGTCCTTAAAAAGGGTACGGAGTACAGGATAAACGAGCCGGGAACTGTAAAGCCGCAAAATTGGGCGGTCAGATTTAAAAAGGAAGATTTCGACGAGTTAAGCGCAAAAAAACTAGGTATTTTAACCGAAAAATACGGAAGGATGAACAAATAAAATGTTAGAAAAAGACAATATTGAAAAGACGAATCCGGAAGTCGTTCCGGAAGAAGCGTCAGGCGTTTCGCCAAAGCGTAAAAACGGACGGCGCATAAAACTGTACGAAATCACCGCGGCAAACGATATTAAATTTCGCGGTCCTTTTTCGTACAGACATTTCAGGATATTCGCTTGGCTGTGTGTCGCGATGGCGCCGATTGGTTTTTTTCTCTCCGCCGCGGCGAATATTAACGAGGCTTTGGGCAATAATTTATATTGGATTCAAACGATATGTAAAATAATCGGAAACCTTTCGTTGCCGTTTTTTCTTATTGCGTCGTTCGCGGTAATATTAAACGCGAAAGACGGGTATAAACGGCTTATAATATTGTATGCGTTAAGTTTTGCCGTGTGCATACTCGGGTTTTTCGTGATATATAACCATTATCTCGTGGGGCTTGTAAATATTTTGTCGGAAGGCAAGCCCGAAGCGATCGATACGTTGGACGACTTGATCTACGCGGCGTCCGGAAACGGCTTTATCGCCTTCAATATATTCGTCGATCTTTTGCAGTTTACGCTGTTTACTTGCTTTATAAATTATTATCCGGTAAAACGTTTTCAGGGCAAGAAGATCGTTATATTCCGTCTTTTTGCGCTGATCCCCATTATATATGAGATAGTTTCTTTTACCTTGAAAACTTTATCCGCTACGGGAAACGTCGTTTTGTCCGTATATGTGTTTCCGTTTCTCACAACGAAATCACCGGTTTTGTTCCTGTTGTTTTTACCGCTCGCGTTTTTTATTAAAGTCAGGGAGCGGATATTCAAAAAACACAATAAATCTTTAAGCGATTACAAGGCGTTCTTAAAGACGAACGCGAACTCTTTGCATTTTGCGGTTTATACCTGTATAACCATCGTTATAGTCGTATTGATAGACCTTATCGTGTTTATAACGGTGGCGGCTTTTATCGCTTCGTCTTCGGGCGGCGGAGAAGCGATTGCGGAAGCGTTCGCTACGGCGAGCAGTTTGGGGTTCGGCGGAGCGTTCGGATTGCTTATCACAATTCCTTTCGTATTGCTTTTTTCTTATACGAAAACCTATCAGAACGATATCGTCGATAAATTTATACCTTTCGGCGGCGTAGCGTTTATTATGCTCGTAGTAGTTGAAGGGGCTTACAGAATGATAGAACTTTTGATGTAAATTTGAGAAATTCAGGTCAGAATTGATTATGAAAGATTTAAGCACGAAACGTAAAATTGTCGTAAGCGTAATTATAATACTGATCGCTTTGACCGTTGGTTTTATCTGGGGCAATTCCGTAATGTCAAAAGAAGCGTCGAGCGAAGAGTCGGAAGCCGTGTCAAGTACCTTACAAACGGTGGTGGACGCGGTATTCGGCGAAGACGTTTTGTCCGTAGAAGACAGCGCCGTAAGGAAAGGCGCGCACGCTACGGAATTTGCCTTACTCGGCGCGGAATTTTGCTTGCTTTATATTGTTTTAAAGCGAGAAAGCAAAAGGGGATATCTTGAAATAATGCCTTTCGGGTTAGCGGTCGCGGCTATAGACGAGACTATTCAGATATTCTCTGACCGCGGTCCGAGCATAATAGACGTAATGATCGATTACAGCGGGTATTTGGTTGCCGTCGTTTTGTTCGTTGCGGTGTTCGTTATACGCCGTGCCGTTAAGGTCCGGAAGAACTAAAAACAACTTTGAAATCATATAAATTAAAATGCTCTGAGAAAACGGAAAATTCATGTTTTCTCAGAGCATTTTTCATGTCGTCATATTATCAATCTGCAACTATTAAAATTTCAAACATAGGGACTACGGTAGTAGTTTTACCGGACGTGGCGTAAAACGTAAAACAATAAATTAACGATCATTTAGCTCCGCTATGCGGGTTTGACGAAAAGTCAAATCGCTTGGCGGGGTTTTTTATTTGTTCTAAAAAATGTATATACATAATAAACTGTTTTGTAAGAAGTTTAGAAAATTCGTTAAAAAGTGCGGTTTTTCGCGCTAATCAGTCAAATTTTGCTTTTTATACAGGGTTAAAATGTATTTTGCACTTTTAAATAAGAAAAAGTTTTTTTCTTCTGTCGCTCTTTTTTCGGCGGGGATAATTGCCTTTTTCGCATTGTCTTTCAGCGGGGCGTACGCGGTGTTTTACGGCGGGAATTTAAGAAAACTTCCCATATACTACGTTAAGACCGAAGAAAAGAAAATTGCAGTTTCTTTCGACTGCGCTTGGGGCGTCGATTATACCGATAAACTGCTGGATATTATGGCGGCGGAAAACGTGCGATGTACGTTTTTTGCGGTGGAGTTCTGGTCGGCAAAATACCCCGAATACCTTAAAAAGATAGCGGCGGCGGGGCACGAGATAGGAACTCACTCTTCGACGCACCCTTTTATGAGTAAACTTGATAAAAGCGCGATAATAAAGGAATTGACGACTTCCAAAGAAATAATAGAAAAAACTACGGGCAAAAAAGTTGAGTTGTTCCGTCCGCCTTACGGAGATTACGACGATCTTTTGATAGAAACGGCGGCGGAACTCGGACTTTACACTATACAATGGTCGGTGGATAGCCTTGATTGGAAAGATCTTTCGGCGGGCGAGATTTTTTCCCGCGTGGTCAAAAGGGTGAAAAACGGCTCGATAGTGCTCTTCCACAATCAGGGGTTGCATACGGCGGAAGCGCTTCCCGATATAATTCGCGAGTTGAAGGGAAAGGGGTACGAGTTCGTGCCGATAGGCGAACTTATTTACAGGGATAATTTTACGATGGGCGCGGACGGCGCGCAGATACAGAGCGTATAGACGAACAATAAAAGGAGAAAATATATTATGAACAATCTTACGGAGAAAAACAACAAGGTCTTTATCAGCGGAGAGATAGTGTCGGACGCGGAGTTTTCGCACGAAGTTTACGGCGAAGGGTTTTACGAACTCTTCGTACTCGTCAAAAGACTTTCGGGGCAGGGCGATATACTGCCGATAACCGTGTCCGAGCGGCTTATTACCGATAAAAACCTGCAAAAAGGTGTAACGATCAACGCTTTGGGACAGTTCAGAAGTTACAACAAACTCGTGGACGGCAAAAGCAAACTTATGCTTACCGTTTTCGTCAGGGAAATCGTGGAAGGCTTATCAGTCCGAAATCCCAACAGCATTGTGCTTTCGGGATATATATGTAAGTCGCCCGTGTACAGGACTACGCCGTTTAACCGCGAGATCGCCGATATACTTATCGCGGTCAACCGTTCTTACAACAAGTCCGACTATATACCGTGTATAGCGTGGGGGAGAAACGCGCGGTTCGCTCAAAACCTTGCAGTCGGCGAAAAGATAGCGATTGCGGGTAGAATCCAAAGCCGCGAATATCAAAAAAGGATAAGCGACGAAGAAATAAAGGTTATGACGGCGTACGAAGTGTCGATAAGCAAACTTGCCGCCTACGAAAACGCCGAAGGGTTCGATACCGAAGCGGAGTTTTCCGCGCTTAATTTTTCTTCTTCCGATTATGAAAACATGTATCAATAACGCAGTCGGAAACTATATAAAAATAAAAAAGACGGCGGCGCGGATACCTTCCGCGCCGCCGTTAAAATAACTCCGTTATACGGTTTATCTTTTCTTTCTTAACAGGAAAAATGAAATAGTTCCTGCGACTGACGCTATGACGGCAAGTATTATAAGCACGTTCCTTACGGTGGCGTTGGGGTTATCCTTAACGCTCTTCTCCGAGATGAATCCCACCGTTTTTTCGCCGTCTTCACCTATAATAAACACCTTTAACACGCCGCCTTTACGGTCTATTACCCGAACGGTGTCGCCGTCTTTCAATTCCGCTGATTGTATCGTCAGTCCTTCGTCTTCGTAAAGCGTCGCGTCTTTTACCGTTTCAATCGTATAAGTGTCGAAATCAAGGTCTTCGATCGGATTTTCCATAGTAAAGTCGGCAGGGATATAGCACGAAATCGTCTTATCTCCGTCCGTTATTTCCGCTTCGTAGAAAGTTTTGCCGAGCAGGGTAAAAGATTGCGATGCGGAAATTTCCGCGCCTTTTTTCAAACGAACGCCCGACTCGGTATTTATGACAAACGTTCCGTTTCTGTCGATGACCGGCAAAGCGTACGCAGAAACTTCCGTAGTTATTATTGCCTTTGGTGGCGCGGCTTTATATTCCGTTATCTTTTCCGTCAGTTCTTTTTCGTTTATAAGAACGACGCCGTTTTCGCTCGCTAAAGCGTAAAGAGTCAGGGCGTCTTGGCGGAATACGGCGATAAGGGGATATTCTTCCGTCACTCCGATAATTCCGTTAAAAACAAATTCCCGATCTTCCGCCTTTACCGAATAGACGTTTGCGTTGCTATTAGCCGTGTAAACTTTGAGTTCCGCTTTGCTCTTTACGGCGTTCTTAAATTCTTCCGTCGGCGCAAAATCGGTAAGCGCCGCGTTGCCTAACTCCGTCGTTACGAAAATTTCTTCTTCTCCGTCGATAAGGAAATAGGTCTCTTTTTTATCGAAATTAAGCCCGAAAGTTTTTATTCTGCCGAGTGGGGTTTCGTATGCCGACGAAAATTCGTAACTGCCGTCGTCGTTTTCGGACAGGCGGTAAATTTTACCTTCCGAAGACAGCGCAAATAAGTTGCCCGCAAGATCCGTCGCAAGTTTTTTGGCGTTGATAAAGTAGTCCGAATATGTATATGTCTTGAAACTTCCGTTTTCCGTTCTGTACTTATATATCTTGGTGCTGTCCGCTATATAAACGTTTTTGAATACGTCCGCGCAAACGGTGTTTGCCGTTATTTTTGCCGCGATATCGCTGAACCTGACGGTATCCGAAAGTTCGCCTGTCTTTTCATCGATTATCGCGACGTAGGAATCGTTGCTGTCCGTATAAACCGCGTAAAATTTTCCGCTCTGGTAAGAAATGTTTTTGGGTTCCGATTCAAGCGCGGCGTTTACGGTCATAGTTTCGCCGTTCTTTATCGACCTTACAAGATTTAACGTCTTACCCTTTGAATAAAGTATCGTGTCGTTGCCGAGCGCAAAGCGAAGGGGCGCGTCGTCCACGAACAGATTTATAAAAGCGGACTTATCGTAATCGGCACAGTCAGCGGTGTCTATAACGGTAAGTTTTTTGTTGTCGAGCGCGGCGACGTAATCGCCGTATCTTTCTATATTCTTTGCGGTTTCGCCTACTCTGTTATACGCCGAAAGCCCGCTCGCCACTGCATAGCCCGTAAATTCGAGCGAATCGCCGTTTATTTCGTATTCCTGTACCGATCCCGCATAATCGGTTATGATAAGATTCCCATGTTTAAAAGACAGCCCTTTAAGCGAAACGACCTTTCCGAGATCGAACGCGCAGTCGGAAAAGACGAGTTCGGTGGGGTGGGCAAGTCTGTCGTTTGCAGGCAAGCGGAAAACTTTATTGTCCGCGATGTAGTAAACGAAGTTTTCGTCCGCTATCATAGAGGACAGCGAAAAGGCGTTTGAATTGTCGTAGGTATAAGTTACCCCGAAATATTCTTCTTCGAGAGATTGCCTGATTATCTGGTTGTTTTGCGAAACGTAGAACAGGTTTTCGGAATTTATCGCGATGGGTTTGTTCTGCACGTTTTGGATCGTTTTATAAGTCCTGGTAAGATCGGAAGTCTTGTATATCTTGATTATGCTTTCGTAAATAGTAACGATATAGTAATCGTTTATATCGAAATAAGTGCCTGTAATATCTATATACTGCGGTTCCGCCGACAGATCGTTAATGGGAAGTTTGTGGATCATCGCAAAATCGTTGAAATACAGGTAATCGTTTACGCATTTTACCTGATTTAACGAACTGCGTTCCGCTTTCGTGTAAACTTCGTTGCCTTTAAGGATATGCAGAACGGTGCTTTCGGTTATCGCCGTTATATTGCCGTCGGAATAGGCGTGGATAGGCGCGTTGAGCGCGTAATATTCTTCGCTCTTAAACGGAAGAAAAACGGTCGTCTCGCCGGGAGCGGCGAACGCGGTATCCGTACGCGAATAAAACGCGGCGAAAGAAAGAGCGGTTGCCGCCGTAAAAAGGATAAATAAAATAAGTTTTAACAAATTTTTACAACTTGATTTCATAGTATTTTTATTTTATCACATTTATCGACTTTTGTCATTATTTCTCGTCAATCTTTTCGCAAAAATAGCGGGCATTTTATCGATCCTTGTCGCCCTTTGACGAAAACTTTTTTTGAAAATTCGACAAAATATGACAAGCATTTGTCGAAAAATACGGGTATAATCAAAACACGAACACAAACAAATGTTCGTATTTTTGTTTTGGTCGGGACATATACTATTGACTTGATATAGGCGCGAAAGTATAATTTAGGTGTTTTCCCGGGAAGAAAAAGATTAAATTACGGAGTAATTGTATGAACGTATTATACGCAAAGGTGGCGCTTTACGCATACGCGCACCTTGACGCGCTCTGCGCGCAGATCGACGAGATCGTGGAAAAGAAGGCTTTTTCTTCTTCAATGAACTTTTCGCCGGCACTCAATCAATTTGAAGACATTATCGGACTTACTTATCAGAAACAAGTCGTTTTATCGCTTAAACTGTGCTGTATGGACGCGCTTAAAGGGTTTAACGACAGAGAAATGCTTTGTCTTGACTATAAATATTTCAGGACTTGCAAAAAATCGGAATACGAAGGGCTTGATACTGCGTCAAGGGCGTATTTCAGGTTGCAGGTAAGACTTGCCGAGAAATTTGCCAAAAATCTCGAAAAGGCGGGGTTTAACGACGAAAGGTTCAAATCGGAGTGTATGACGATGGAGTTTTTTCGCGAAATGCTTAAAAGGGTAAAGGAAAGGGAAAATTTCAGCCGAAAAAACAAGACGGCAAAGGAAAAAGCCGAGATAAAGGCTTTAAAGGAAAAAATAGCGAAAAATGCCGCGCACAAAAAGGAAAAGTCCAGCGGTCGCGCCGCTCTTTCCGCATAAAGACACGCATATTTATTCATAATCGTTTTCGTCGTAATAACTCGCGGCGGCAGCCGCCTTCGGCTTTTTATTAAACGCGACGACGAGCGCGATAAGTCCCGCTAACGCAAGTACGGCAATAGTTGCGATCCTTATATCGAAAACAGTTTGCGACGAAGTGCTTTCGGACGATTCGTCGGGGTTCGGTTCTTCGGCTGGTTCCGGCGCTAAAAAGGTCAGTTCGTTCGGGTGGTTTGAAAGGGTAAACGGCACCAGATCTTCTTCTTTTACATATCCCAAGCGGTCGTTATAGCCTACGAAGTACAACCTTTTGCCCTGCGGGGAAAAGTAACTGCCGTAAAAGTACAGTTTCCGCCCGCCGAAAACGAATTGCACGGTGGAAGAAAGATCTGCGCTCGCATACAGCACGGCGGTGTCCGCGGTTACAGCGTAGATCTCCGGAAAGGGACTATCAACTTCCAAGCCGTCGTAAAAGAGTTTGTCGGTAGGAGCGTAGCCGTCTAACGCCTTTCCGCCGTGAGCGTATTCTATATGCGTGAATACTTCGCCGTATTCCTTTACGCGCACGTAATAGGTGTAGGGCAGATAGAACAGCGGCTCGTCGGCGGCTTTATCGGCGTAAAAAGGAGTGTCTTCGGTAACGACGCGAAGGTATTCGCTCGTGATTTCCGCGCGCGCCGCAACCGTTTCGGTAACGTCTGTAATTGTAAAGTACGTCGCCGCCAGAAAAACTGCAATCATAAAAACGGCGGCCGTTTTATTTCCGATATATTTCATAGTGTAAAAAATTATACATCAAAACTTGCCGTCAGGAAGAGATAAAAATAGCGCAAAAGCGGCTTTATTGTAAAAAAAACCGTTTTTTTATTTTATTCGGTTACGGCGTTATAATTATTGACATTTTTCCCGATTTGTTGTAAAATCTATATTGTTTTTATAACTTTTAGGAGAAAAATATGAATTATTACGAACTTACTTCATTTATTCTGTATTTCGTGCTGGTTATCGGCGTCGGAATTTACTTTTTCGTAAAGAGTAAATCCAAAAGCGAAAAGGATTACTTTTTAGGCGGCAGAAATATGAACGGACTCGTGTCCGCGTTTTCAGCAGGCGCGTCCGATATGTCCGCCTGGGTGTTGATGGGACTTCCCGGTGCAATTTATCTTTACGGATTAGGAAAAGTTTGGATTTCAATCGGTCTTTTAATAGGAACGGTCTTGTCTTGGATATTCGTTGCGCCTAAACTTCGCCGTTTTGCTATAAAAGCCGACGATTCTATCACTATTCCGCAGTTTTTATCCAACAGATTTAAGAGTAAAAGCGCTACTTTAAAGGTGGCATGCGCAATTATATTCGTTATCGGATATTGTTTCTATGCAGCGTCTTCCGTTGACGCGTGCGGTACGCTTTTTCATAAAATTATTCCGCAAATAAGCAAAGGGAAAGCGATGATAATCGCTACGGCAATTATTCTTGTTTACACTCTTCTCGGCGGATTTAAAGCGGTTTGTTGGACGGACTTCTTCCAAGGCATGCTTATGCTTGCGGCGCTTATGATAGTGCCTATAATCGCGTCGTTCGTGCTTAAAGCGACGGGCGCGATAGCAGAGGTCAGCACGCCTGATAATTATTATAATTTCTTATCTTCCGGCTCGTTCGACTGGGCAAGCGTCGCAAGTATTCTGACCGGGCTCGGCTGGGGATTAGGCTATTTCGGTATGCCGCATATACTAATAAGGTTTATGGCGATAAAATCCGAAAAAGAAATGAAAAAGTCGCAGATTATAGGTTCTACGTGGACTGCGCTTATCCTTTTAATGGCAACCATCGTCGGTATTATAGGACACAATTATTTGGGCAAAATTAATGATAAAGACCTTGTTTTCGTGGAAATAGTTCGTAATATTTTCGGGTACGGAGCACTTGCATTAATCGGCGGACTTTTGATTTCTGCAATCGTTGCGGCATCTATGAGTACGGCGGACTCGCAACTTTTGGCGTCATCATCTGCGTTTGCGTCCGATTTCTATAAGACGACAATAAAGAAAAATGCGACTGATAAGCAAATGCTTATGGTCGGTAGGATTACCGTTGCAGTCGTTTCCGTAATAGCACTCTTTATCGCGCTTGCCTCATATAAATACAATCTCGGCGGCATTATGGAACTTGTTTCCGCCGCTTGGTCGGTATTCGGTGCGGCGTTCGGACCGGTTATACTCCTTGCACTCTACTGGAAACGCTTAAATTATAAAGGCGCGTGCGCGGGCATTATAACGGGCTTTGCCGTTTCGGTTTTGTGGATGATATTCTTTAATTTTAATGGGTATGGGTTTGTTTCCGTTATCGCCAATACCGGATTGTACGAAATTATCCCCGGCTTTATAATGGGACTTGTGGTTGCGGTGGTTGTATCGCTTGCGACAAAGAAGCCCGAAAAAGAAGTCGAAGAACTTTTCGATTCGGTTAAGAATTTTAAGGAAAACGAAAATTAAACGGATCTTGCTTAAACGATAGATTAAATGCGTACACTTTAATTGTAAAGGTTAAAGGGTGCGCATTTTTTATACTAAAAAAGGGTCTAATAGCGTTTTAAATATTATTTTGGCAATTATTTGCGCGGTTTTTTGGCTTGCGTTTATATTCGGCGCGGCTTATAATTTTGTCGAAAAGAATTATATTTATCCGCTATGTTATAAAGACGAAATCGTTGAAACAGCCGAAAGATACGACATAGACGTGGCGCTTTTATTCGCGATAGTAAAAACGGAAAGCGGCTTTAACGCGCGGGCGGTAAGCGGTAAGGGTGCTGTGGGGTTGATGCAGATATTGCCTTCAACGGGGCGATTTATTGCCGATAAAAAGGGCGTTGCGGAATACGATTTAACGGATATAGGCACAAATCTGGATTTCGGCGGTTATTATTGGGCGTATTTGCGCGGTAAGTTTAAGGGGGTAAATGAAACGGCAGCGGCTTATAACGCTGGGGAAGGCACGGTCAAAAAGTGGCTTAATAATAGAGAATATTCTGCTGACGGAAAGCGGCTTAAGGCTATTCCGTATCCCGAAACTGCGGCTTATACTGAAAAAATTTGCGAAAGTATGAAAAGATATGAAAAATTATACGGTAAACTTCTTGACAAATAAGAAAAATTCTTGTAATATATAAAGGCTAACTTGTGAGGGTGGCGGAATTGGCAGACGCGTACGTTTGAGGGGCGTATGGTTATCCGTGTGGGTTCAAGTCCCATCCTTCACACCACGTCGCAACAAGGCGACTTTGAAAACGGTTGACAAAAATTTGTCAACCGTTTTCGTTTACGCCTGTCGCTCCTTTTCCCAAAAAATCTTTTACTCTGTAAAATCTTTTTTGGGAGTCCTATAAATAAACGATAACAATCGCTATTCAGTCGTAAAATTGTGTTTACTCCTTACAAGTCCCGCCTTCGGCACCAAAATTGGGGCTTTTGCCCACTTGATACGGTAGATTGACAGTGAAAACAGTCAATCTACCGTTCGTTTTGGCGCTTAAGAGGGCTATATCAGGGCAACTGCGCGTCCGCTCTTATCGTCGAAAATTATAAAGGCAGATAGTACGATTCTGATTTAATGGGAAATTGATCGGTAAAGATTTTCTAAAAAGCCCGATTCGTTTGTAATATAATAAGGATATAAAGGACAGGGCAAAAAGGGCGGAAATTTTTTAAAAAATATTTTTAAAAATCGCTTGCTTTAAAGTCGCCCGCTATGGTATAATCAACGAGAAATCAAAGGAGCAGAGCGATGACGTTTAAGTGTAAGGCAAACTGCATAACTACTTTCGGTGAACCGCTTTCGTCTTTAAACTCTTCTTCTTTAAACAGTCGTTTTCTCTATTGAAGCCTTTTCGGGGCTTCTTTTTTTTGCCTAAACGACACTTAAAGCGAAACAATTTTTAGGAGGATATACATATGAATCAGGGTGTAAACCTTACTTATCAGGTAGAAGACAAGCCGAAATTCCCACAGATACTCGTGTTTGCTCTTCAACAACTGCTCGCTATCATGGCGGCAACGATCGCGGTTCCGGGTATTATAAACGGGAATTTCCGTGAAATGTACGGGTTTGAAATTTTAACCCCAATGACCCCGGCTGCGGCGCTTTTCGGCGCAGGCGTAGGAACGCTCGTTTACTTGCTCTTCACAAAGTTTAAGAGCCCCGTTTTCTTGGGAAGTTCCTTTGCGTTCCTGGGTTCGATGACGGCGGCTTTCGGCGGCGCGGTATCAATGTCGGCAGGGTATTTAGGTCTTATTATAGGCGCTGCGCTCGCAGGACTCGTTTACGTTATTATCGCGCTTATCGTTAAATTTGTAGGTACTAAATGGATAGCAAAGATTATGCCTGCGGTAGTTATCGGACCGACCGTTGCTATCATAGGTCTTTCCCTTTCTGGAAACGCTATCGGCGATTTGTTTCAGGGCAGTGCAAAGGTTGCGGGCGTTGTGGTTGCGTCTCCTTACGTTGCGCTTATATGCGGTCTCGTAACTTTGGCTGTTACGATCATCTGCTCCGTTTACGGCAAGAAAATGCTTAAAATGATACCGTTCGTTATCGGTATTCTGGCAGGCTACGCTTTGGCGCTTGTCTTTACCTTGATCGGTAAATGGACGGGCGTTGACGAGTTGAGAGTTATTGAATTAAGTAAGTTAAAACCCGCAAATTGGGCGTGGTATCCCGACTTTACTTTCCTTACGGCGTTTAGCGGAAACTATGATTTCGGTTCGTTCGGAAGTTTCGGCGCTTTCCTCGGCACTATCGCGGTAGCATACGTACCCGTTGCATTCGTCGTATTCGCCGAACACATTGCCGACCACAAGAACCTTTCTTCCATTATCGGTAAAGATCTTCTTGAAAAACCCGGTCTTCACAGAACTCTTCTCGGCGACGGTATCGGTTCTATGGCAGGCGCGTTCTTCGGCGGTTGCCCCAACACCACTTACGGTGAATCTATCGGTTGCGTAGCGATCTCCGGTAACGCTTCCGTGCTTACGATACTTTATACCGCTTGTATGGCAATCGTAATATCCTTTATCGGACCGTTCTCCGCGTTCCTTGCGTCTATACCTTCTTGCGTAATGGGCGGCGTTTGCGTAGCGCTTTACGGTTTTATCGCTGTATCCGGCTTAAAGATGATACAGGGCGTTGATTTAAGCGACAACAGAAATCTGTTCGTAGTATCCGTTATCCTTATCGCGGGCGTAGGCGGAATGACCGTAAGTTTCGGTTCGGTACAAATCACCAAAGTTGCTTGCGCTTTGATACTCGGTATCTTAACAAATCTTATCTGCTCCAAAGCGAAAAAGAATGAAGAAAAGGCTGATAAATAAGGACGGTTACGATGAAACAATATAAAAACGTTCACATCTTGGATCACCCGCTTATCCGCCATAAACTTGCGATAATCCGTGACAAGAATACGAACACCAAACAATTCAGAGAAATAATCGGCGAACTTGCGACTTTGATGGCGTACGAAAGTTTCAAAGACGTTCCCACGCAGGAAATAGAAGTGGAAACTCCGCTTGAAAAGACCAAGCAGATAGTCGTAAAGGAAAATTCTATAGCGATAGTACCGATACTCCGCGCGGGGCTCGGTATGGTGGACGGAATATTGACTCTGTTCCCGGCGGCAAAAGTAGGGCATATAGGGCTTTACCGCGACGAAGAAACGTTAGAACCGCAGGAATATTACTGCAAACTTCCGACCGGAATAGAAAACAAAGTCGTTATGGTAGTAGATCCTATGCTCGCGACGGGCGGCAGCGCTTGCGACGCAATAAAAATGCTTAAAAAGCGCGGTTGCAAGAAGATAAAACTTATGTCGATAATCGCGGCGCCGGTCGGCGTTGAAAAGGTTGCGGAAACCTATCCCGACGTGGATATTTACGTTTCTACTCTTGACAGATGCTTGAACGAGAACGGATATATACTTCCCGGTCTCGGCGACGCAGGCGACAGAATTTTCGGCACGAAATAATATCTTTGATAAAAACGAAAAGCGCTCGGCAATAATTGCCGGGCGCTCGGTTTTTTTGTATGCTGTTACGCTAAAAAACTATTCAGCGACAAGTGCATTTTTTGTGATAGCACGAACAGCGTCGTGAGTTTGACTTTTTTACCTGCCATAATGTTTTTATACGTGTTAGTGGGCAAGTCGAACTTATCGCAGAACTCTTCTGCGGTAATACCGTTGGTTGTAACGTAGTTTTTTATCGCGTTTCCGTGAACTTTGTATATCATTATCTTTCTCCTTTATAAAAAATAAGTGCCGCAATCTTTCGATACGCGGCACTATGAGAAACGCACTATCGAAAGTCAGTTTCGTCAAAAACCTAACTTAAACAAATAATATTTTTCCATAAGAAAAACAAAGCATCGTTTTATCGATAGTAGCGTTATCCCCGCTCTATGCAATGCTTTTATTTTTCCCGTTTCGAAAAATATTATAAAATTTGTTTTGTTACGTTAAAAACATAACGTTAGGTTTTTGACACCATAATTATACATTATTTAACAAGACAAGTCAAATTTTTTGAATTTTTAAAACTTGAAAAGATTGTCTGTTTTTGACTTGTTTTGTCGAAATGCTTTGTTTTTGACGAAAATAACGTTATTTTTTTAATTATTTTTATTTTTGTGTCATATAACCTTGACATTTTTTGTTTTATTATTTTGCAAATCTTTCCCAAAAGCATTTGACGGCAATTTTGTATGGGTGTATAATATTTTTATAAATATTATAATGGGTTTTTATATGAAAGATTTTTTAACTGAACTCAACGCGTCCGATAAAGAAACTCGCCTTGCGGCGCTTAAAGAACTCGTGAAAAACGAGAAGGAAAAGCCCGTATTCCGCGATAACGACGCAAACAATCATATCCACACCATCTATTCCTTTTCACCTTACTCGCCGACCAAAGCCGCATATATGGCTTATAGGGCGGGGCTTACCAGCGCGGGGATAATGGATCACGACTCTCTTTCGGGCGCGGAAGAATTTAAGTCCGCGGCGAAAATTTTGGGACTCGGCGCGACCTGCGGCGTGGAAGTCAGGGCGAAATTCAAAAAGGGGTTCGGTAAAATAAACCACCCCGATCAAGCCGACTGTATTTATATGGCGGCGCACGGGATACCTGCTCAAAGCATAACGCCGTTAAACGACTACCTTGCCTTTTATCGCAAAAAACGTTACGAGCGGGACTCCAAAATGTGCGACCTTATCACCGATAAGTACGGTAAATTCGGGTTGACTCTGGACTTTGAAAAAGACGTTTATCCCTTATCTTGTGCGAAAGAGGGCGGTTCTGTAACCGAAAGGCATCTTTTATTCGCGCTCGCGAAAAAACTTGCCGACCGTTTCGGCAGAACGGACGCGCTTTTGAATTTTTTAATTGACGACCTTAAACTTTCGGTGTCAGATAAAATAAAAGGCTATCTTACCGATAGCGAAAACCCGCACTTTTTGTACGATCTTTTGGGCGTACTTAAAGCCGATACTAAATTTTTCTATATAGACGCCGACGAAGAAATGCCCGACGCGTACGAATTCGTGTCGCTCGTAAAGTCTTACGGGGCTATTCCCGCTTACGCTTATCTCGGCGACGTTGGGGATTCGGTTACGGGCGATAAAAAGGCGCAGAAGTTTGAAGACGACTTTTTGCCCCAACTTATGGAAGAACTTAAAAAAGCGGGATTTCTTGCCGTTGCGTATATGCCGACGAGAAACACGACGGAACAACTTACGAGAATAATAAATTTCTGCCGCGATTACGGTTTTTTCCAGATAAGCGGCGAAGATATCAACTCGCCCCGTCAGAAATTCGCGTGCGCCGCGCTTGCCGATCCCAAGTATTCGCATCTTATAGATTCGACTTGGGCTTTGATAGGACACGAGGCGATCTCTTCCCAAAAGGGGTTGGACTACGGTATGTTCTCGGAAAAAACCGTTAAAGACACGCCCGATCTGTACGAGCGTATAAGTATGTTTGCCGAGATCGGCAGAAAAACTGTTAAATAAAGGGTAAAACCTTAAATCAATAAGCAAAAAAGGAGACAAAAAATGAGTGTTATCGATTTAAAAGGCAAAGTTGCCGTTGTTACAGGCGCAAGTCAGGGGCTTGGCGAAGCGCTTGCTATCCGTCTTGACGCGGAAGGTTGTAAAGTCGCCGTCTGCGATTTCAATATCGAAGGCGCGAAAGCCGTCGCGGCTAAACTTAAAGACGCGATCGCTATTCCCGTTGACGTTACCAACTACGAGCAGTGCGAAAATATGGCGAAAACCGTTCTCGACAAGTGGGGAAAGGTGGATATTCTCGTTTCCAACGCAGGGATACTTAAAAGCGGCGATATATATAATTTGACGCCACAGGCGTTCGCGCAGGTAACCGCGGTAAACCTGAACGGTTATTTCAACGTCGTAAAGGCGTTTGCACCCGCTATGCTCGCGGCGAAGAAAGGCAGCATAATCCAGATAAACAGCAAGTCGGGCAAGAAGGGCAGTTTCAAAAACGGCGCATACGCGGCGAGCAAGTTCGGCGGCGTAGGCTTAACGCAGAGTTTGGCACTTGAATTTGCCGATTCCGGCGTAAGAGTCAACTGCATTTGCCCCGGCAATTTGCTGAATTCGCCCCTTTGGGTAAATTCGCTGTTTAAGCAATACGCGGCAAATCAGGGGATAACCGAAGAAGAAGTCCGCGAAAAATATATCAATCAAGTGCCTATGAAACGTTCGTGCGAATATAAGGATATCGAAGACGTTATGGTATTCTTGGCGTCCGATTATTCGAGTTATATGACCGGACAGGCTATAAACGTTACCGGCGGACAACAGATGTAAAACAATTTACCGTTTTAAGGAGACTTGCGATGAATTTTAACTTAATGCACCCCGCGGAGCAGATAGTTTTGCTTTTAAGCAGGGTTTATCAGAAAGGTCTTACGACGACTTCGGGCGGCAATCTTTCGATAAAGGACAGCGAAGGCGTTATATGGATCACACCTTCCGGGATAGACAAAGGTTCGCTTACCGCGTCGGATATCTGTAAAGTTCTGCCCGACGGCACGGTGATAGGAAAGTATAAACCGTCCGTCGAACTGCCTTTCCACAAGTTGGTGTACGCCACCCGTCCCGACGTGTCTGCCGTTTTGCACGCGCACCCGCCGGCACTCGTGAGTTACAGTTTAATAAGACAGATCCCCGATATCAACATAGTACCGACGCCCAGCGAAGTCTGCGGCAAGGTCGGTATCGCGGGGTACGAAGTTCCCGGCAGCGACGCGCTTGCCAACAGAATAGTTGAAGAAATAAAGAAAGGCTTAAACGTCGTAATAATGGATAATCACGGCGTAATCACTTGCGCGGACAATCTGTTCGAGGCTTTTAAGCGCTTTGAAACGCTCAATTTCGCCGCGTCCATCGGTATTACTTCGTCGATAATCGGAAAACCGATAAGTTTAACGAAAGAGCAGTTGAAGATATATTCGACCAAAGGTCAGAATATGCTCGGCGAGTTTATTCCGAAAGATTTTTCGTCAGACGAACGCCGTCTGAGAAAGGAAATGTGCGCGTTGATACACAGATCTTACGATCAGAACCTTTTTACCAGCACGCAGGGAACTTTCTCGGTAAGGCTCGATAAACACTCTTTCCTTATCACTCCTTACGGCGTTGACAGAAAATATATAGAGCCCGAAGATATCGTCCGTATAGAGTATAATTGGCGCGAAGCGGGTAAGATCCCCAGCCGTTCGGTGGGACTCCATAAACTTATTTACGACGAGCATCCCGATATAAACGCGATAACTGTCGCGCAGCCGAGATACGTTATGTCTTTCGGCGTTACGCATACGCCGCTTGACAGCAGAACTATTCCCGAATCGTATATCGCTATGCGCGATATAGCGGTCGTGCCGTTCGGGACGAATATCACCGATCCCGAACGCATATCAGCGACGCTTTCCGCTAAATCTCCCGTAATACTGATTCAGAACGACAGCGTTATAAGCACGGGCAATACGCTTATCAATGCGTTCGACCGCCTGGAAGTCGCCGAGTTTACCGCAAATACGGTGATCCACGCCAAATTGGTAGGCGATATAGTTATGATCAGCGATAAAGAAGTGGAAGATATCAATAAAGCGTTTCATCTTAAATAATCATAAAAGCGACTGCTTCGGCTCTCGCTTTTAGTTTATTCGCTGTTATTTTTTAATTAAAGGAGACGGTTATGGCAAAATTGATTTCCGAACCCGCACACACTTTCAACGAATATCTGCTTATTCCGGGCTACTCGTCAAAGGATTGCGTTCCTTCTAACGTAAGTTTGAAAACGCCCGTAGTCAGATATAAAAAAGGCGAAGAGCCTGCGCTTTCGATGAATATTCCGCTCGTATCCGCGGTTATGCAATCGGTTTCGGGCGATAAACTTGCGGTGGCGCTCGCAAAAGAAGGGGGCATATCGTTTATTTACGGTTTGCAGCCTATCGAAGAACAGGCGGCTATGGTAGCGAGAGTCAAATCTTTTAAAGCGGGATTCGTCCTTTCCGACTCCAATCTTCCGATAACCGCAACGCTTGCGGACGTAATAGCGTTAAAAGCAAGCACCGGACACTCCACGATGGCGGTAACGGACGACGGCACGGCGACGGGCAAACTTCTTGGTGTGGTTACCAGCCGTGATTACCGGATAAGCCGTATGGCTCCGGACGAAAAGGTGGAAACTTTTATGACGCCTTTTTCAAAACTCGTTTACGCGAAAAACGGTGTGTCGCTTAAAGAAGCCAACGATATAATCTGGGAACATAAACTTAATTCTCTGCCTATAATCGACGACGACCAAAGACTCGTAAGTTTCGTGTTCAGAAAAGATTACGAATCGCATAAGGAAAATCCGCTGGAACTGTTAGACTCCGAAAAGCGTTTCGTCGTAGGCGCAGGGGTAAATACCCGCGACTACGAAACGCGTATTCCCGCTCTTATCAAAGCGGGCGCGGATATACTCTGCATAGATTCTTCCGAAGGGTTTTCGGAGTGGCAGAAAATTACGTTGGACTGGGTGCGCGCGCATTACGGCGATAAAGTCAAGATAGGCGCGGGCAACGTGGTTGACGGTGCCGGGTTCAGGTTTTTGGCGGACGCGGGCGCGGACTTTGTAAAAGTGGGTATCGGCGGCGGTTCGATCTGTATCACGCGTGAAACGAAAGGTATCGGCAGGGGGCAGGCGACCGCTTTAATAGACGTTTGCGCCGAAAGAGATAAATATTACGAAGAAACGGGCGTTTACGTTCCCGTGTGTTCGGACGGCGGAATAGTTCACGACTATCACATGACGCTCGCTCTCGCTATGGGCGCGGACTTTTTGATGCTCGGGCGCTATTTTGCCCGCTTTGAAGAAAGCCCCACGCGAAAATTCAGTTTAAACGGCAACGTGGTCAAAGAATATTGGGGCGAAGGCAGCAATCGCGCGCGCAACTGGCAGCGTTACGATCTCGGCGAAGGACAAAAACTTTCGTTTGAAGAAGGCGTCGATTCCTACGTTCCGTACGCGGGGTACTTAAAGGATAACGTTTCCATATCCCTTGCGAAGATCAGATCTACGATGTGCAACTGCGGTGCGCTTTCGATAAAAGAATTACAGCAAAAAGCGACTTTAACGCTCGTTTCGGCGACGAGTATCGTCGAAGGCGGCGCGCACGACGTAGTGTTAAAGGATGATCCGCAAAGCGGTAATCGAAGATAAAGGGCGGCGGTTATTTTTGCCCTGAAAAATTTACCTTTACGGTGAAAGTAAGCCGTTCAAGATAATCGTTTTTATAAATATGATAAAAAGAGTAGTGCTTTCGGTACAACTCTTTTTTTATGTCCAGAAAGTCGCATTTCGTCGTTTTCGCCGTGCGGATAAGATCTTCGATATACGCCGTAAAATCTTTTTCCGCGCGTTCCTTGACGTAATATGGCATAGGCAGGTTCTTAACGAAGTCAAGATCGGTATTTTCGCCGTTTCTGTCGCTTATTTTAGCATAAATATCCACGCATACTTTCAGCGTTATCCCGCTCGCTGAAACTTCGAGTTTCTTGTCCGCATTACAGGAAAATACCGTGAGAAGAAAATTTTCCGTTCCGGTGCCCATAACGACGCTTTTAAGTTGAAAAGTGGTATTTGAAAAATCTTTCGTCAGGGCGTTAAAAGCGAGCGTTAAGTTTTCGTCGAGTTCACCGACCTTAACGCCGTGTAAGAAAAGCGCCGTGGTGTTTGCGTTGAATATAGCGTCGCCCTTTGCGCCGCTCCCGCTTTGACCGCCGTTGCCACCGTTGCCACCGTTGCCACTGTTACCGCCTGTGCCGCCGGCGCCGTTTTCCGCAGACGCGTTTTCGTTCTCTTTTTTTTGCGAAACGACCTTGATAACTGGCAGTATCGACGCGCCCGCGTCGGAATAGTAACCCGTGCAAAAACTCTTTATATCGGAAACCGCGACGTCGCGGTTCAACCCCGCGTTTTTAAGGATTATTTTTTGCAGGGCAAACGAAGAAATATTGTCGAGCGGAGTGGCGAGTTTAAGCAGTTCTTCGCCGTCTTCTTCCGCCATAACTATAAGCGCGGTGTCCTGTACGCGCAGGGTTTTTGAAAAATAGTCGAGAACTTTAATGAGATTATAGTCGGAAAACCCATTGCCCACCGCGATAAGGTTGCAAAAACACAGTTGCGGAAACCACCCCGAAGTGTCGCCGATATTTTTTATCGCCGCGCCGACAGTCGCCCCCTTGCCCGATATCTGCGCGCGTTGGTTTTCGGTGTTTGTATCGGTGGCTTCGGGAACGGCGATCTGTGCGGTTACCTTGTATTCGCCGTCTTCCGTAATATCCACGGCGACGGCGGTGATTATTGCCGTTTTTTCTATATCTATAAGCCCGAAATCGTTAGAAAAAAACAGCAAAAACACGATCGCGAGAGCAAAAAAGGCAAATTTAATTTTCGCAAACCGCATACTTTTTCTCCTTGTCGGCGCGGATCTTGATAATTACAGCCATAACGACGGGGAAGACCGTGCCGAAAAATATAAAATACCCGCTTGCGATATTCAGTATAAAGTTTTCAGCGGTGCTGAAATATTCGTCAAAAAATATTAAGAATATCGCCGTCGGGGCGCAGGCGAAAACCGCCGCGACAAAGCGTTTGATATTAAATAAACGCGCCGACAGTTCGCAGGCGAAATAAAATGGCAAAGCAAGGGAAAAGACCGACGTGAACAGCAGGGCGAACACGGGGATATAGTCGAAACGCTCCATATTGTTTATCGCCGTAGTGTATTTGGAAATTTCTGTCAGCGCGAACCGTTGTCGGAAGGCGATGGAATTAAAAGTTCCGTAAAACACGACGAGAAAAAACAGCACCAAAAGGGATGAAAGTGCGACCGAAAAGAGTATTTTAAGCCCGTCCTTTTTGCTTTTAACGAAATTACCGACGAAAAAAAGAAAGTACGCGCCGTCGTTAAACCAAGTGGCGGAGGAATACGCTCCGAGCGACAGGCTTTTTAATCCGTGCGCGCCTACGGGAAGGATAGCCGAAAGGTCGGTATCGGATAAGGAAAGGGCGAAAGTGAACGCGTAGCCTGCCACGGCGATAAAAAACACGCCGTCCGCAATTCTTCCGATAACGCGTGATTTTTTAAGGCAGATGAAAAATATCGCCGAAAACACGGGCATAAAGGTAAAAACGCTCGGCGAAGTCATATAAAGCGTAAGTTCCACGTAGTCCTTTTCTTCGCATAACGGAATAACCGTTTTTAAAAGGAAAAAAGCGGTGTAAAAAGCTATAACGGTTTTGGATAACGCTGTTCCGAACTTTTCTTTTATAAGGGTAAAGAAGTCGGCGTTTTCGCAGCGCAGGCAAAAGTACAGCACCGATATCGTGAGAAAGTCGGCAAGGCAATTAAAAAGGGCTGATATCCACAGATCTTCGCCGCAAATGCCGGCAAGAACGCTCGGCATAGTGAAAAATTTTACGACGGGCAAAAGGGAGATATAAAAAAAGCATATCTGACGGGTTCTGAACGTTTTAATCATTTATCCAGCCGCCTTTTGTTTGCGTTTTTAAGGGATAACGGGCGTATAGACTGTTCTATCATAAATCCCTTGTAAACGCCGTCTTTTAAGTCCTTTATCACGAGCGGAGAGAAGGGGGCGAGCAGCGGGGTGGAATAATTTTCAAAGGATACGAGATACGTCAAAAGGATCGCCGACGCGACGATAAGTCCGAACGCGCCGAACGAACCGCCGATAACGAGCAGTAAAAGACGTATCAGAGAAAAGGTCTGTTCCAGTTCAGGCACGGTGTAAAGGCAGATCCCCGACAGGGCGATTATCATTAAGGCGGGCGCGGAAATTATGCCCGCGTTCACCGCGGTTTCTCCGAGAACCAAGCCGCCGACTATCGATACGACCATACCGACGTATCGGGGCATACGCACGCTCGCTTCGTTTAAGATCTCGAAGATGAGCAAGGTGAAAAACATCTCGAAACTCGGCGAAAGGGGTATGCCTTTTATGCTGTTTACGATAGTCAATAAAAACGAAAGGGGTATAAATTGCAGGTGAAAGAGTTGCGCCGAAACGTAAAACGCAGGTAGATACAACGATAAAAATATAGCGAAAACCCTTATAAGCCGCGCAAGCGTCGCGCTGTAAGAAGAGTTGTAGTAGTCGCTGGGGCTTTGCAGATCTTCGACTAAAAGATAGGGTACGGTTAAAGCGATGGGCGAGCCGTCCACAATTATCGCGACGCGGCCTTCAAGAATTTTAGCGGCGAGAATATCGGGCTTTTCGGTGTTTCCTATCTGCTTAAACAGCGAAGTTTTATGTTCGCCCAAAAATTTGGAAATATAAGAAGAGTCTAAAATAGCGTCGATATTTATGGATCTTATCTTTTCGGTCAGCGTTTCGACGAGTTTTGTGTCCGCCACCGTTTTAATATAGCAAACGGCGACCTGCGTCGCGGAAAATTTGCCCACGGTAAGATATTTAAAGCAAAGGTCCGGCGACGCGAGTTTCCTGCGCATAAGGCTGACGTTTACCGCAAGGCTTTCGACGAATCCTTCGCGCGGACCTTTTATTACGGTGGAAGTGGGCGGCTCGGCGATAGCCCGTTTATCGTACTTTTTGAGCCCGAACACGAACGCTTTTTCTATGCCGTCTATAAACAATGCGGAGTGTCCGTCGGCTATTTGTTTAGCCGCGTCTTCGATATTTACAGCGAAGTCCGTTTCAGGACTTAAAAGGATTTTATACAGCGTTTTTTCGTCCGTTTTGCCCTTTAACGCCGATAGCGGGCGCAGAATAAGCGAACCGAGCGCTTCTTTATCGGCTATATCCGACGCGAATATCAAACAGCCCTTATTACTGCCCGCTTTTATTTCTTTGTACTTTACGTCGTCGGTGTCTAATATCTTTTTGATCGCGGCGACGTTTTTTTGCAGATCACACGAGATTTTCATAAACGATCGCGATTATGCCCGAACCGCCCGTAATTTATACCAAAAAGAAAAAAGGGAGCGAAAGCCCCCTAAAAAAGAATCACTTTTCTTTTCTTAAATTTTGCGCCGATAGCAATATAATTTCCGCCGCGGCGAGTATTTCCGCGTCGGAAACGCCTTCTCTTGCGGCTTTTTTGAGTTGCGAAGAGATACCTTCTTTTGCGTCTTCGCGGCTTACGTCGGCAAGATTATCAAGAATACGCACTATTTCAGAATACTCCGCGCTCGCATTTTTTACGCAAACGTTTTCGGCTATTCCCGAAACGAGCATTAAAAGAGTGCTTTCAGTCGATTCGCCGTGTAATAGTTTACGCACCGCGACGGATAGGACGGTACCCAACGAGTACGCCATAACGCCGCTGTAAAACTCTTCCGTGGTGAACCTGAATTGCCCGCTCGTGATAAGTTCCGCTATGACCGCGCCGAATACGGCAACGGGAAGGGGCGCGTAATTCACGATGATTTTAGGGATCTTCGCGCCGAAAGTTTTCAGCAAAAAGTCAGTCGTTCCCACGATCAACGCCAAAACCGCAATTTTTACGCCTAATTCTTCAAGACCGATAAGTTGTAATATATCCATATTGCACCTGCCTTAATCAGAAGTCAAAAAAACCGTTATCTTTTTCGTATTGACTTATCCTGTCGTAGAAAGAATGACGACTTAAATAATAAAATTTTCCGATAGTCGTTTAATTGTCTCCTTTAATTTATTCCAAACGCCGCCCGTATTGTAAGCGAGTTTTTTGATTTGTAAATACTTTTATGACCGAAAAATGTACGAGCAGTAAAGAATATCGGCGAAAGTTTGCAAGTAAAAATATTATTAAAAAAGATAAAAGGGGATAATTATGTTTGAATTTTTAGCGTTTTTACTCGGTAAACTTACCTTCTTTGCGGGAAGCGTTATGGGGAGCAATTCTTTTCCGAAACCCCTTTCCGCGGAAGAAGAAGCGGAAACGGTAAAGAAAATGCGCGCGGGCGATAAGGCGGCGCGCGATAAACTGATAACTCATAACTTGCGGCTCGTCGCGCATATAGCGAAAAAATATTCGACGAGCGCGGACGCCGACGATCTTATTTCGGTGGGCAGTATAGGGCTTATTAAAGCGGTCGATACCTATCGCGAAGACAAAAACACCGTGCTTGCGACTTTTGCGGCGCGGTGCATAGAAAACGAGATACTTATGCTCCTTCGCGCAGGCAAAAAGCATAAAAACGACCTGTCGCTTTCCGATCCCGTCGGCACGGATAAGGACGGCAACGAACTGACCTTAATCGACCTTCTGACAGAAAGGGAAGACGCTGTTTTCGCCGAAGTCGATCGCAGCATCAGGCGGGATAAACTTGTAAAATTCTTAAAAGAAACGCTTAACGAACGGGAATTTACCGTACTTTGTTTAAGGTACGGTTTAAAGGACGAAAGAGCATATCCACAACGGGAAGTCGCGAAATTTTTGAAGATTTCCCGCTCATACATATCGCGGATAGAGAAAAAGGCGATAGAAAAATTGAAACGCGCGGTCAAAAAAGGACAATTCGATTGCTAAACCGAGATATTTATGCTATTATATTTAAGATAGAAAAATTTGGTTCGGAGAAAGGCAATGGAAAACAAAATAGCCGTCCTTGCGGTAATAATAAACGACTCTGCGGCGGTGGAAACGGTAAACTCCCTTTTGCACGAATTCCGCGATTACGTCGTCGGTAGGATGGGTATTCCTTACAGGCTTAAAAACGTTAATATTATAAGCGTTGTTTTGGATGCACCCGCGGAAAAGATCAACAGTCTTTCGGGAAAACTCGGTATGATAAGCGGCGTTTCGAGCAAGGTTTTAACGGCAAAATAACTATGTTTACATTTATAAGCGGTGCTACGGGCGGGCTCGGCAGTGCCTACGCGGAGTTTTGTGCCGGATGCGGATACGACCTTTTTCTGACGGCGAGAAGCGAAGAGTGTCTTGCCGCCTTAAAGGACGAATTATGCGCAAAATATAACGTTAATATCCTTTATTTCCCGTGCGAACTAACGGACGACTTTTCGCGCAAAGACCTTATTTCGTTCGTCGAAGAAAAGGGGGTAAAATTCGACAGGATAATAAACGTCGCGGGCGTAGATACTCAAAAAGCCTTTTTGGACTACACGCCCGAAAAAGCGGTTTTCCAGATACGGGTAAACTGCGAAGCGACTCTTTTATTAACGCTCGGTCTGTTAGGTAGCCGCGCGGAAAAGACGGAAGTTCTGACCGTCGGCAGTATGTCGGGCGTATCGCCTATGCCGTATTTTGCGATATATTCGGCGTCAAAAGCCTTTTTGCAGTCTTTTTTTACTTCTCTGCATTATGAACTTAAAAACGACGGGGTAAAGGTTACGACGGTACTTCCCGGCGGAATTCCCACCCGCCCCGATATCGTGGAAGAAATAAAAAAGCAGGGGCTCGGCGGCAGGCTTTCGTCGAAACCTGCGGGATTCGTGGTAAAAAAATCGCTTAAAGCGGTTAAGAAAAACAAGATAATATGCGTACCGGGCGCGTTCAATAAATTTTTATTCTTTTTGATGAAGATCGCGCCGAAAAGGATAGTACTCAATTTTATAGCGAAAAGGTGGAAAAAACACGGAAAAGACGCGTTTTAAGGGGGATACAAATGAGTTTAGCGGACAAGATTTTTATTGATAACTGCAACGACATTATAAATAACGGCGTGTGGGATACTGATTTGGAAGTCCGCCCCAAGTGGTTGGACGGAACGCCCGCGCATACCGTTAAGAAGTTCGGGATAGTAAACAGGTACGATCTTCAAAAAGAATTCCCGATACTGACTTTAAGAAGGACGGCGTTTAAGTCCGCTATCGACGAAATTTTATGGATCTGGCAGAAAAAGTCCAACAATATCCACGACCTTAAAAGCCATATCTGGGACAGTTGGGCGGATGAAACGGGCTCAATAGGTAAGGCTTACGGCTACCAACTCGGCGTAAAACACAAGTATAAGGAAGGTGAATTCGATCAGGTGGACAGGGTGCTTTACGACCTTAAAAATAACCCTGCGTCCCGCCGCATTATGACGAATATTTATACGTTTGCCGACCTTTACGAAATGCACCTTTATCCTTGTGCATATTCTATGACTTTCAACGTTTCGGGCGATACTTTGAACGGCATTTTGAACCAAAGGAGCAACGACGTCGCCGTCGCGAACAACTGGAACGTCGTGCAGTACGCTGTTTTACTTTATATGTTCGCGCAGGTGTCGGGCTTAAAGGCGGGGGAACTCGTTCACGTTATAGCGGATGCGCATTTATACGACAGGCATATTCCCGTAGTAAAAAAGATGCTGGAAAACCCGCAGTATCCCGCGCCGAAATTCATTATGAATCCTGACGTGAAGGATTTTTACGAGTTCACGGTTGACGATTTCGCGCTGGAAAATTACGAATTCAATAAGATCGAAGATAAATTCGAGGTGGCGGTCTGATGAAAGCGATAGTCGCGGTCGATAAAAAGTGGGGCATAGGCAAAAAGAACGACCTTTTGTTTTCGCTCCCCGAAGATATGAAATATTTTCGCGAAAAAACGGCGGGCAAAGTCGTCGTTATGGGCTCTAATACCCTTAAATCTTTTCCGAACGGAAAACCGCTTAAAAACAGGACGAATATCGTGCTGTTCCCGGGCGGCGAAAAGCGGGACGACTGTATCGTCGTGGATAGTTTGGCGGAACTTTCCACGGAACTTAAAAAATATCCTGCGGACGACGTGTTTATTATCGGCGGCGCGATGTTTTATAAAACTATGCTTCCGTACTGTTCGGAAGTTCTTGTAACGAAAGTCAACGCCGACGGAAACGCCGAAGTCTTTTACGAAGATCTCGACGAAAAACCGGAGTGGAAATGCGTATCCGTAACGGAGCCGATCGTTACCAACGGCTACGAAATCAGGTTTACGGTGTATAAAAATTCCGAAGTTAAAGATTTTTAGAAAGAATTATTTAACAATATATAACTACGGCGACGGGTTCTCCCGCCGCCGTAAAATTTTTAAAAAGCGCGTTTTTCAAGGTTATTTTAAGGTTACTTCAATTTTTATTCAATTTTTGCGTTTTATAATTAAGGCGTAGAACCCGAAAGGAGGGAAAGTTTATGAAAAGATTCTTGAAAGCGGTATGTTTTATTCTCGTGGCGGCGATAGCGTTTTTTGCGGTCGCGTGCGGAGATAATAAGGGTATTAACGATAGCGGCGAACTCGGCGGCGACGCGAACGGTTCGGAAGTCGGGTTTATCGTTTCGGGCGACTCCGGAACTTCTTCCGGCGAAATTACGACGAGCGCTGTCGAGCGAGAAATAGCGGACGCTATCGCCGACGATCTCGGCGCGCTGTCTGGCGACACCGATCCGACCGACGCGACGCAGGTCGGTGAAACGGAAGAGACTTTTGAAATAAAGACGGCGGGCGATTACGTTCTGTCCGGCAATTATCCCGCGGGCGTTATCGTTAAAAAGGGTGCGGGAGTCGTGCATATTTATTTAAATAACGCAAATATTTCAAGCGATTCCGATAGCGCTATATCCGTAAAAAAGAACAACAGCGTAATAATAACGGTAGCGGAAGGTACGACTAACATCGTTACTTCTAACGGAAAAAACGGTATTGATTCAAATAGTCCCATTTCGATAAACGGTACGGGCGCCCTTACGGTGGTAAGCACGGCGAAGAACGGCGTTAAGGTGGATAATTCTTTAACGATAGTTGATGCATCGATAGAAGTTACCGCGGTAAATCAGGCGATCTCCGCATACAGCGTCAACGCGAAAGATTGTACGTTGATCGTTAAAACGGAAAACGACGGGGAAGCCAAAGACGGTATCCACGCGGAGATGGAAGATCCCGCGTCAACGGACGATATCTCTTCTTTGACCTGGACGGCGGACGACGGATATATAATATTGAATAACGTCAACTACACCGCGAACGTGGAAGGCGACGGTTTGCAGGCGGATACTTTTATTTATATAAATGGCGGCACTTACGATATAACCACCACCGCTGAATTCGTCGCCTATTCTTCGGCTAATATGACGACTTACGGTCTGACGAAGGACGATTTCCGTTACAGACTTGTAAACGGCGTGTATTACAAACAGGCGGCGGACAGTCAGGTGTCTTCGGGAAGTTACGCGATGATCCAGAGTTCAAAGGGTATTAAAGTCGGCGAGATAGATTACGAAGTGGAAGACGACGACGGCAATATCGTGGCTTCGGGCGAGATATCGGACGGCAACTATTATATAATTATCGAAGGCGGCACGTTTACGATAGATTCCGCGGACGACGCTATCCACACCAACAGCGGCAATCTTACGATAAACGGCGGTGATTTTGCCATAACCACTTTGGACGACGGGCTTGCGAGTGACGGAACAACGAAGATCCAAGGCGGCTCCGTAACGGTAAATTACTGTTACGAAGGCATAGAGGGCTCTTGCGTGGAAATAAACGGCGGCTCGATAAAACTCAACTACTGTCTTGACGACGGTATAAACGCCGCGTCCGACTATATCAACAACGAATATATAAAGATCACGGGCGGCAATATCTATGTAAACGCGTACGGCGACGGTATCGACAGTAACGGCGGTATAACGATCTCGGGCGGAACGATATTCGTTGACGGACCTTCCGACGGCGGCAACGGGTCTATCGACTCCGACACGGGTATAGTAATCGACGGCGGATATCTGGTTGCGGTAGGCTCTTCCGCGTGGGTACGCGAAGCGACGCCGAAGACTACTTCAACGCAATGTTCTTTGGTTTATGCGGGAAGCACTGTCGCGGCAGGCACGACTTTGACTCTTAAAGACGCCGACGGCAATGCCGTTTTGTCCTTTAAGACGGCAAAATCTTCTTCGTCGGTGGTAATGAGTTCGCCGGACGTGGTAAGCGGTTCTTCCTATACGCTTTACGCCGGCAGTACGCTCATTGCGACGTTTAACGTTTCTTCCGTGGTTACTTCGGTGGGTACGAGTTCGGGCGGCGGTATGGGCGGTCCCGGCGGTATGGGCGGTCCCGGCGGTATGGGCGGCAGACCGAATTTTAAATAAATAGAAAAAGATAAGTTTTATTCATTTTCAATCTCCTTGCCGCGCAGCGAAAGTTCGTCTTTCGCGGCGCGGCTTTTTTATTTTTAAATTTTCTTACGATCTTAAAAAAATAAAAAAACGCGGTCATAAACCTATTGTAAAATAAAACCCCGATGATAAAATGCGGGTGATTTCGGGGGAATTATGCGGGAAGTTATAGAGCGGATACTGCTTATCGAAGCGGAACAAAAACGCCGCGCGGCGAATAATTTTCTCGGCGAGTACAACGCGGGTGAAAAAAAGCATTTAAAGCAACTTGCTTTTCATAAATGCCAAAAGAAAAACCGCTGGGTGTTCGGCGGGAACAGGAGCGGTAAAACCGAGTGCGGCGCGGTGGAAACGGTTTATTTTGCGCGCGGAAATCATCCTTACCGCGAAAACAGGAAAAACACTTTCGGGTGGGTGGTGTCGGTTTCCACGCAAGTTCAGCGCGACGTTGCGCAGGCAAAAGTCCTGCACTATCTCAATCCCGCCTGGATAGCCGATATAACTATGCTTTCCGGCAAAAAAGAAAGCCCCGAATACGGCGTTATAGATCAAATAATGGTAAAAAACGTGTTCGGCGGCATATCCGTTATTGGTTTTAAGTCGTGCGACCAGGGCAGGGAAAAGTTTCAGGGAAGTTCTCTTGACTTCGTGTGGTTCGACGAAGAACCGCCGAAGGATATTTACGAAGAGTGCCGTATGCGGGTAATAGATAAAAACGGCGATATTTTCGGCACGATGACGCCTTTAAAAGGGCTTACGTTTATTTACGACGAGATTTATTTAAATAGCGGCAATTCGCCTGAGATCTGGTGCGAATTTATGGAGTGGGCGGATAACCCTTACCTTCCCGAAGAAGAGATAAAGTCGCTGACGGAAACCCTTTCCGCCGACCAGTTGGAATCGAGAAGATACGGGCGTTTTAAGTCAAACTGCGGGCTCGTGTATCCCGAATTCGACGAGAATATCCACGTTATAGAGCCGTTCTGCGTGCCGGCCGATTGGTACGATACGATATCCATCGATCCGGGGCTTAAAAACCCCCTGTCCTGCCATTGGTACGCGGTGGATTTCGATGGTACGGTGTACGTTATAGCGGAACATTTCGAAGCCGAACGGACCGTCGCTTACCACGCGGAGAAAATAAAAGGAATATGCGCCGCGCTTAACTGGAAAAAGGACGGCGGGGGCAGGATAAGCGCGCTGATAGATTCTGCGGCTAATCAAAAGACGCTCTCCGCAATAAGGAGCGTGAGCGAACTGTTCTGCGAACAGGGCATTATTGTAAATCCCAACGTGAATAAAGATCTTTTCAGCGGCATAGAGCGGGTAAAGCAATATCTTAAACCCGCAAGCGGCCCGCCCAGATTATATATCTTTTCAAACTGCGTGAATCTGATACGCGAACTAAAAAGTTATCGCTGGGGAGAAGGAGAGGGCGACGCTCCCAAAAAGGTTGACGACCACGCGCTCGACGAACTTCGATACTATATAATGACCAAGCCCGAAAATTCCGCTCCGAAAAAGCAAAAAACGATTATAGAAAAGGACAAGGAACGACTTTTCAGGATGATTTTAAATGAAAGAAAAAGGTAAAAAATTAAGCGACGGAGAAATAAATTCGGCACTCTTAAAAAAGGCGCTGGGGTTCGACGCCAAAGAAGTCGTGGAAGAATACGCGCTTGACCAAGAGGGAGAAGTTAAACTTTCCAAAAAGAAAATAACGACCAAGTGCGTGCCGCCCGACGTTGCGGCGCTGAAAATGCTTTTGGAACGAAGTGCCCCGATTTCAGAACTTTCAGACGATGAGCTGGAAGAAGAAAAATCAAGATTGCTTGAAATTGTCCGTCAATCGGAAAAAAAGAACAAGGAGAAGAAAATTGCAAAAAGAAAAGAAACTCGTAAGATCAAAAAATAAGGAAAAATTTTACGAAGAAATCGTTAAAAGCGTGGAAAACGACTTCGAGGATCGCCGGAATATGCGCTTGAAACTCGAACGGCAGTGGGAACTGAATATGAACTTTCTCGTCGGCAACCAATACTGCGATATCAACAGCAGGGGAGAGATCGTGAGTAAAAACGGCGATTTTTTCTGGCAGGAGCGGGAAGTTTATAACCATATCGCGCCGATAATCGAAACCCGACTCGCAAAGTTCGCGGACATTTCGCCGGTTATCGGCGTTCGCCCGAAAACCGACGACGACAGCGACGTCAAGGGGGCGAATCTTTCGGCAAAACTGCTGACGTCGGTGTTCGATAAAAACGACGTTGCGTCAGTCGTCCACAGCGTTTCCGTGTGGAGCGAAACGTGCGGCACGGGCTTTTACAAAATCGTTTGGAACAACTGCGGCGGAGAAAATATCGGCAGCGTAAACGGTGAAGATGTGTTTGAAGGAGAAGCGGAGATAATTGCCGTGTCGCCCTTCGAGATATTTCCCGACAATCTTTTTTCGGAAGAAATAGAAGGCACAAACAGTATAATCCACGCCAAAGCCGTGCCCGTTTCCGAGATAAAAAGGAAGTACGGCGTTGCGCTTGCGGGAGAAAAGGTAGGCGTATTCGACCTGACGGGCGCGGCGATAGGCAAAGACTACGGCAACCTGAAAAGCACTATGGACGACGCCGCGATCGTTATTGAAAAATACGAACTGCCGACCGAAGAGTTTCCGAACGGAAGACTTATCACCGTCGCGGGCGGAAAACTCCTTTACTACGGCGAATTGCCTTATAAAAACGGCAAGAACGGCGTGCGCGGCTATCCGTTTGTCAAACAGGAGTGCATAAAGGTCGCGGGCAATTTCTTCGGGCTTTCGGTGATCGAAAGACTGATACCCGTCCAACGCGCGTATAACGCCGTCAAAAACCGCAAGCAGGAGTTTTTGAACAGGCTTTCTATGGGGGTAATGACTGTGGAAGACGGTTCTATAGACGTGGACGACCTTGCCGAAGAAGGGCTGTCACCTGGCAAAATTTTAGTTTATCGTCAGGGAGGCAAAGCGCCCGAACTTATGGGCGGATTCACAATGCCGGACGAGTTTTCGCAGGAAGAAGAAAATCTTATCAACGAATTCGTCAGGATAAGCGGCGTGTCGGATATCACTTCTTCGACTTCCAAATCGCTGGTGTCGAGCGGTACTGCGCTTGAAATACTCGTAGAGCAGGACAATGCGCGTATGGTGGTGCACGCAGAGATAATCAGAAATTGTATCGTTGCCGTCGCCAGGCAGATCATAAGGCTTTACGCGCAGTTTACGGCAGGACTTCGGGCGGTGATGCTGACCGATAAATACGATAAACTTCGAACCTATTATCTTGACAAGTCGGCGTTATGTTCGGACGAGGCGTTTTTGGAAAACGAGAACGAACTTTTATACAGTCGCCGTCAGAAACGAGACGCGCTTATGAGCGTGTATAACAGCGGACTTTTACGCGACGAAAAGGGCGCGATCCGTCCCACGACCAAAGAAAAGTTGCTGGCTTTATTCGGGTTTAAAGATCTCGATTACCGCAAAGGATTGTCGAGATTACAGGAAGAAAAAGCGCAGAACGAGAATGATATTATTCGCAAAAGCGGATTGGACGTCGAAGAAATCGACGACGACGGAATACATATAGACGAACATACGAGATACGTTTTAAGCGAATACAACGAACTTAAAAAAGAAGAAAAAGAAAGGCTTTTCGCGCATATAAAAGCGCATAAGGAAAGATCGGACAGAAATAATAAATAAAAGGAGAAAACGTATGAACGAAAACTTAAACGAACAAACGGAAGCGATTTCACAAGTTGCGGAGGCAAATAAGGAAGGCGGTGAAGATACTTCCGTCTCTTTAGGCAAGTTTAAAGACGTGAACGCCTTGCTCGCCGCTTACAATTCTTTGCAGGCTGAATTTACCAAACGCTGTCAGCGGATAAAGGAGTTGGAAACGATAAAAAGCGCCGCCGTCGATAAGGATTCCCCGACGGAAAAAGCGGACGAGTCCGCAAGTCGGACTTTAAGTATAACCGACGAAGAAAAAGAAAACTTTATCAAAGGCTACTTAAAAGAGATCATAGGCGCAAAAAGCAAGGCAATAGTGATGGACGGCTTGGGAACGGGCATAACCACGCCCGTATCTAAACCCAGGACGGTAGAGGAGGCGGGTAAACTCGCCAAAGAATTACTCGCAAAATAAATTTAAAATTTAAGGAGAAATAATGGCAGTTAATTTAACAAACGCGGACAGCGCGCTTAAATCGTATTATCTCGAAGCGGTGTCCGAACAATTAAACGGAAGCGTAAACCCCTTTCTTGCGCAGATAAAAAAGACGAGCGAGAACGTTTGGGGCAAAGAAGTAAAGCAACTCGCTATCCACGGCATAAACGGCGGTATCGGCGCGGGAACGGAAGACGGCAATCTTCCGACCGCAAGGGGAAACCGTTACGCACAGTTTACTTCCACGCTTAAAAACCTTTACGGTACGATAGAGATTTCCGACAAAGCGATCCGCGCGTCCGAAAACAATTCCGGCGCGTTCGTATCTCTTTTGAATCAGGAAATGGAAGGGCTTATCAAAGCGTCTTCTTTTAATCTCGGCAGGATGCTGTTCGGCGACGGCTCGGGCGTGCTCGCCGCGGTAACTACCGCTAACGGCGGCAGCGTGTTCACGCTTGATACGGTCGCTCCCTTTATGGAAGGTATGATCGTGGATTTCAGAACGAGCGCCGGCGTGGCGATCGAAGGCGCGACCGAAAGAGAAATAATCGAAGTCAACAGGGCGTCGAAGACCATCAAGGTCAGCGGCACCGCTTTAACGAGCAGCACCGTACCCGCGACTTCCGTAATATCCGTTCACGGCTCGTACAATAACGAAATAACGGGGCTTGCGGCTATTTTTAACGATAGCGTAACCACTCTTTACGGGGTAACCAAATCGACAAATACCTGGATAAAACCGAAGGTAAAAGCACAATCCGGCGCTATTACCGAAGCGGCTATCCAGAGCGTTCTCGATTCCATCGAAGAAGCGGGCGGTGAACAGGCAAACCTTATCATCACGAGTTTCGGCGTTCGCCGTGCTTTCATCAACTTGCTTTCGCAGAACAAGCGCACGGTGGATAGCATAGATCTTGCGGGCGGGTTCAAAGCCCTTTCGTATAACGGCATACCCGTTATTGCGGACAGGTTCTGTCCTGCGGGAACTATGTATATCTTAAACACCAAAGACTTTACTTTGAACGAACTATGCGATTGGCAATGGCTCACGGACGACGACGGCAAAGTGCTCCGTCAGGTCCCCGGCAAGCCGGTCTATACCGCAACGCTCGTCAAATACGCGGAACTTATCTGTGCGCGTCCTTACGCACAAGGCGCGATCACGAGTATTACGGAAGCGTAAAAAAACATTGACGGAAGCGCCAAGCCGAACTATCGGCTCGGCGCTTCGTCGAACGGGGGAATAAATGACGATTAAAGACATTATAAAAACGGCGGCGGTGTATCTCAATCTTACCGACGTTATCGGGTATTTAGACAACGACATAGCCGATCCGTCTTCATCGACGCTTTCGCAGACCGACCGCCTTACGAGGCTTGCAAACCTTACTATTTCCGAACTCGCCGCGTCTTACGTGCCTATGGTGTGTTCTCAGCAGGTAACGGCGGAGAACGGAAGAATAGTTTTTTCCGACCTTACTTATAACGTAACGCGGATATTATCGGTCAAAAACCAGTTCGGACAGGACGCCGAATTCAAGATTTTTCCCGAATATATCGAAGTTTTCGGCGGCACTTATACGATAGAGTACGAATACGCACCGTCCAATTACGGGTTAAACGGCACGGTCGGTTTCAATAAAAAGGTTACCGCCGCGCTGCTCGGCTACGGTGTCGCCGCGGAGTTTTGCGTTATGGAAGGCAGGTTTGAAGAAGCGATCTTGTGGCGCAAACGTTATACTTACGGCGTAGAGCGTATCGCTATTCCGAAAAATGCCGCTATGAAGGGCAGGTGCTGGTTATGAACGGCTTTTCAAAGGTTTCGTACAAGACTCGGGTGTATAAGCGCGAATTTTCCGACGCCGTCAGGACTGCGGATAAATTTACGTTTACCCGAACGACCATCGCGAACGCGAGCGCTACGCCCGTAAAATTTTATCACTGCAACGGCGAAATTTACGGGTACAGCACCGACAAGAAAATCAGAAAGGTAAACGGCAACGAATATACCTATCAGGACTTTACTTCAAACGTTCTGCCGCTGATACTGCCCGTGATAGTCAACGGGGAGAAAAAAGTTATTTTCATAAGCGACGAAACGGCCAAAATAGGAAATCAGACGATAACGGGCGTTCCTTACGGGAATTCGGGCGTTTTTTGCGCGGGCAGGCTGTTTATAGCCGACGGAAACCGTATAAGATATTCCGAAGAATTCGATTTTGTCAATTTCAACGTCGGGCTGGAATTCGGTAATTTTATCGAAGTCGATCTGGACGCGGGCGAGATATTGTATCTTGCGAAAAACGGCGACGATATCAGCGTCGTTGCCGAGCACGCGCTCTTTAATTTATCGCCTTACGGCAAGCCGTTCGAGTTCAAAGTGGACAGGATACCTTCTTTCAGGCTTTCGGTCGTTAAAAACAGCGTGTACGGAGAAGGGGGATGGATAGGTTTTATGAGCGGCAACGATTTTTGCGTTTTTTCTGGCGGTAAAGTGAAGAACGTCAGCAAAGTTATGCACACCGTCGGGAATTATACCATAGGAGTTGCGGGCGGATATCACGAGCTTTACGTTTTGCCTTATACCGCTAACAGATTGTCGTATGTGTTCGCTTACGATTTCAGCTTTAAAAAGGAAGTCCTGGAGAAATTGACGACGGATGCTCTGAATACTTACACGGTAGCGGGCGAATACGCGTCGAGGATCACCGATATAAGGTTTTACAGAACTTCGATAGAAACCGTTAAGGAAACTGCGTCCGCATCGTACGACGGCGAATACGACTTCGGTTCTTGCGCGAAAAAATCCGTTTGCAAGGTCGAAGCGCATATCGATGGCAGTGCGGAGATCGTGATTTCGGGCGACGGGGAATACCGTGCCGCGATCACCGAAAAGTGCAACGCGGTGTCCTGTTTCGTACACGGGCGGCTGTTCAATATAACTTTTGAAAACGCGAGTTCCGACTTCAAACTCTATAAACTCGTTATAAATTACGTTATTCACGGGGAGTAAAAAAATGACTTTCAACACACCTACTACCAAAAATCAGATGTATTCGATCTTACAGGAGATTTTCCACTATTACAGAATAGAAAGAGAATCGAGTCCCGATCTTACGCTCAACGCCCTTTCGCTTACGCGTATGTCCTATACGCCGATGACAGAATCGGAACGTACCGCAAAGGCGCAGACGGCGGTAAAGGCGGCGCAGGAAGAAAAACTTCTTAAATACAAGACCGACCTTTCCAACCAGATAGCAGAATACAGCAGTCGGATAGGCACTTGCGCGAGCCAACGCACCGAGGCGGAAAACGCCGCTCGCGCCAATTATGCCGCCGCTAAAGCCAACCTTCAGAACGAAGCGACCAAGCGCGGCATAGCGCAAAGCAGCGCAGTTATAAACCGACTTGCCGATCTCGACGTCGCGCTCGCATCGGAACTTACTGCGATAGCGTCCGATTACAACGGTCAGATATCTTTGTATTCGGCAAAGCGCAGCATATTGCAAACGAGTCTTAACGGTGCGGACAACTATTTCACAAACGTTTTTAACTACGAAATGCTTGCGGAAAAAGATCGCATAAAGCAGGACGAAGAAAAATTACAGCGGGAGATATTCAAGTACAACAACGGGCTCGACGAAAAGGAACAGCGGGCGGCGAACGCCAATCTGACAACTACCCGCGGTTTGCAACTTCGGTATATGAACGTTTCGGCGAGCGAATTTACAAAAGATCAACTCGTGGAAATGGGTTATTACACGGACGCTATCAACTGCGTATGCGCCTATTTCAACACGCTCAGCGCTTTAACGGCATATCAGCAAATAGTAACCGACACGAAAGTCGCTATCTATCTCGACGACTATTATGCTAACGTCGTGTATATGTATAAATCGCTTGCGAACGCTTAAACTTTGCGATATCAAAAGCCCCTACGACACGTTTAAGGTGCGTTACGGGGCTTTACTTTTTTTTAAAATCGTGTTATAATACTTATAAATTATGAGCAAAAAAGTTTCGATAGGTAATTTAACGATAGGCGGCGGCGAAAAAGTAGCCGTTCAATCAATGGCGACTTTCAAGACCTGTACGGAAGAAGCTGTGCGTCAAGCGGCGGAACTTGAAAACGCAGGTTGCGATATATTGCGGTTTTCGGTTCTGGACGAAAAGGACGCGGCGGCTTTTCGGGAATTGAAAAAAGCGGTCAGAATGCCCCTCGTCGCGGATATCCATTTCGACCATAGGTTAGCGATAAAGGCGATAGACGGCGGCGCGGACAAGATACGCATAAATCCCGGAAATATTGGCGGGGAACAGTGCGTCAAAGCGGTGGCGGAAGCGGCAAAGTATAACGGTGTTCCCATACGAGTCGGTTCAAACACGGGCAGTATTGATAAAGAATTTTTGACCAGATACGGCAAGAACGAAATTTCGCTCGCCGAAAGCGCGTTAAAACAGGTCGCGATTTTAGAAAAATACGGCGTAAACGATATAGTTATATCCGTAAAAGCGTCGAGCGTGCCGCTCACGGTAAAAGCCTACGAATATATTGCGAAAAAGACCGATTACCCCTTGCATCTCGGCGTAACCGAAGCGGGAACGGAATACGGCGGGGTTATAAAAAATTCCGCGGCTCTCGGCGCGTTGCTGCTTAAAGGCATAGGCGATACGATCAGAATAAGTCTTTCCGCGCCGCCTATAAGGGAAGTGACGGCGGCTAAAACGCTTTTAGCGGCTTTGGAGTTGACGACGACCGCGAATCTTGTCGCTTGCCCGACTTGCGGCAGGTGCGAGTGGGATTGTATGGATTTTGCGGCAAAGACGGAAAAATATCTTTCCACCGTAAGTAAGCCGATAAAAGTCGCCGTAATGGGTTGCGTCGTCAACGGGCCGGGGGAAGCGGCGGACGCCGACGTGGGCGTTGCGGGCGCAAAAGGCGGTTGCGTGATCTTTTCGCACGGCAAGATATTGAAAACGGTGAAAAGGGAAGATCTGGAAAGAGAGTTTTTTGCGGAGATAGATAAATGTACACGATAAAAAACAGTACGGAGTTTTTGTCCGCAGTGTCGGGCTTGGACGAACGGCTTAAAAATATAAAACTCAATTCCGTGGAAGTGGATAAACAAAACAATTCCATCGCGTATAACTTTATATGCGATAAGGCAGTCGATAACGATCTGAAGGAAAAAATTCTGGACGTCTGCGAGAAGAATACCGCGCGCGTGTTTTCAAAAGTCGTAGTGGCGGTAACGAAGATCGTTGCCAACGTCGATCTCGTAAACCAAGCGATATACAGATTTTTAAAGGACAATTATCCGTCCGTTTCCATATTTCTGGATCCGGGTGACGTGAGTTCGGTAACCGACGGCGATCTTGTAAGATATAAACTTAGGCTGACGAAGGACGGCGCCGAATACGTCGTTAAAAACGGAGCGATGAAAAATCTTGACGCCTATTTGTCCAAAAATTTCTGCGCGGAATTTGCCGGCAGTACGGAGATAAAGCCGGACAATCTTTCGATCGATCTGTTACAAGAAGAAGTGTTTGCGGGCGAGTTGGAAAAGATAGAATACCGTATGATAAAAATTAAAGAGATATACGTTATTGACGACGCGCTTATGGATAGGAGCGCCGTATATTTAGAAGATATTACCGAAGGCCCGCACGTTGTTTGCGGCAGGATAACGGAAATATCGGAAAAAGAAACAAAAACGGGTAAACCGTTTTTCGTTATTTACATAGACGATACAACAGGATCGCTCGGCGGGGTGTATTTCAGCAAAAAAGCGACTTACGGCAAGATCAAGGGGCTTAAAGTCGGCGACGCCATTATCGCGCGCGGCTCTCTCGGCGAGTATAACGGCAGAAAGAGTTTTACCTTTGACAAAATAAACAAGTGCGTGTTTCCCGAAGATTTCGTCAAAAAAGCGAAGAACAAGAAGACCGTGCCGAGAAATTACAAAATGATATTCCCCGAAAAGGCGACTTCGGTAAAGGTTAGCACCGTATTCGACTATAATGCCGTGCTGCCCGAAGAGCTGACGAATAGGACTTACGTCGTGTTCGACTTTGAAACGACGGGAGTGGATTATATGAATAACGGCATAACGGAAATAGGCGCGGTAAAGATAGTGAACGGCAAAATAGCCGAGCAGTTTACCACGCTCGTTAAGCCAGAATATCCGATAAGTGCGGAAAATATCGGCATAACGGGTATCACGCCCGAAATGGTAAAGGATTCGCCCAAAATAGAACAGGTTTTACCCGACTTTTTGAAGTTTATCGAATACAGCGTTCTGGTCGCTCATAACGCGTCTTTCGATATGAGTTTTTTGCGGCGCTTTGCGAGAGAGAGCGATTACGAAGTCAATAATTCCGTTATGGATACGCTGGAAATGGCGAGAAGATGTCTGCCGTCGCTTAAACATCACGACTTGCAGACGGTTGCCGATCATTTCAATATAGTTTTTCATCATCACAGGGCGCTTGCAGACGCTTACGCGACTGCGGAAGCCTTTATCGAAATGATGAAAATAAAATATAAAAACGATTAAATGAGATAAAAGGAGAAAGTATTATGAAAAAATTTTTGGCAATTTTAACAATGGTTTTTCTTTGTATCGTGTGTGTGGTAGGACTTACAGCGTGTAACGACGGCGGGGCGACTTCTACCGCTACCGAAGATAGTTATTTTACGTTTACGTTGCTGTCAGACGATACATACGAAATAAAGGCGAAAGACAAAAGCGATATGCCTGAAAACGTCGTTTTACCGTCTGCGCACGACGGTAAATCCGTTACGAGTGTAGGTGAAGGCGCGTTTGCTAATTGTAGCAGTTTAACGAGTGTTGCTATCCCCGCAAGCGTTACGAATATAGGTAACGGCGCGTTCTACTGTTGCCGTGCTTTAACGAGCGTAACCATCCCCGCAAGCGTTACGAATATAGGTAAGCATGCGTTCTATTATTGTGTCGGTTTAACAAATATGACGATACCCGCCGGCGTTACGGATATAGGGGAATACGCGTTCTATAATTGTATCGGTTTAACAAATATAACGATACCGGATAGCCTTACGACGATAGAGGATTGGGCGCTTTCTTATTGTAGCGGTTTAACAAGTATAACTATACCGAATAGCGTTACGAGCATAAAAAATTATGCGTTCCGCGGTTGTAGCGGTTTAACGAGCATAGAGATCCCTGACAGCGTTACGAGTATGGCAGAAGGGGTGTTTGTCGATTGTTACAATTTAGTGAGTATAAAAATGCCCGCTAACGTTACCGGTATAGGAAAGTGGGGATTCTGGCGTTGTAGTAAATTAGAGAGTTTAACTATCCCCGCAAACGTTACGAGTATAGGAAACAGCGCGTTCGGCGGATGTAGCGCTTTAACGAGCATAATTATTCCCGACAAAGTTACTGTTATAGGCAGTTGGGCGTTCTCCGATTGTAGCGCTTTAACAAGCATAAATATTCCCGCAAGCGTAGAAAGTGTAGGAGAGTGGGCGTTCTCCGGTTGTGATAGTTTAACGAGTATAACCGTAGATGAAAGCAATGCGGATTTTAAGGGAATAGACGGTAATTTATACAGTAAAGACGGTACGACTTTGATACAGTATGCGATAGGTAAAACGGAAACGACGTTTGTTATCCCCGCAAGCGTTACTTGTATAGGCGAAGGAGCGTTCTATAATTGCAGCAGTTTAACGAGTATGAACATTCCCGCAAACGTTGCGAGTATAGAAGATTGGGCGTTTGAAGACTGTATCGGTTTAACGGGTATAACCGTAGATGAAGACAATGCGAATTATAAAGCGATAGACGGCGATTTGTATAGCAAAGACGGTAAGACGTTGATACAGTATGCGGTAGGTAAAACCGCAACAGAGTTTACTATACCCGAAGGAGTTACAAGTATAGGAGTCGGTGCGTTTGAAAGTTGTAGCGCTTTAACTAATATAATTATACCGACAAGCGTAACGAAGATAGAAGAATATGCGTTCAATTATTGTGAAGGCTTAACCGACATAACTATCCCCGCAAACGTTACGAGCGTAGGAGAAAGCGCGTTTGAAGATTGTACTGCTTTAACAAGTATATCGTTTAACGGTACGATGGCACAGTGGATCGCGATAGAAAAAGGCGAAGATTGGTGCATCAGAGTTCCCGCTACCGTCGTACAATGTATTGACGGCGACGCGGATATTCCGGAAATGTAACTTAAAAACCGGAAATTTAAGCAATTTATTTGTAAAAACCACTTTAAAAGCCTTGCTAAACGCAGGGCTTTTGTGTTAAAATGTTAAGGCTAAAAAATTCACACCCGACGGCTTTGCTCTTTCGTGTTGCGGTAAAATCCAAAAACTCGCCGCAATGTTGAGTAAATTTTAACGGCTTCGGGGAGGAAAAAACGGAGGAATTATTATGGCAGTTATCACAATGAAGCAACTCCTGGAAACAGGGGTGCACTTCGGACACCAGACAAGGCGCTGGAATCCGAAAATGAAGAAGTACATTTACGGCGAAAGAAACGGTATTCATATCGTTAATTTGGAGCAGACCGTAGATCTTATCGAAAACGACGTTTATCCGTTCGTTGTAGAGCAGGCTAAAGCGGGCAAGAGAATACTTTTCGTCGGTACTAAAAAGCAGGCGCAGGACGCGGTTAAAGAAGAAGCGGAGCGTTGCGGCGAATTTTATATCAATTCCCGTTGGCTCGGCGGCACGCTCACCAACTTCAAGACCATAAGGTCGAGGATCGACAGGCTCAATAAACTCAACAATATGGAAAAGATGGGCGAGTTTGACCTTCTTCCCAAAAAAGAAGTTATGAAACTCAAAGCCGAAAGAGATAAGTTAGAGATCAATCTCGGCGGTATCAAAGAAATGCGTTCGCTCCCCGGCGTTATGTTCGTCGTCGATCCCGATCAGGAAGATATCGCCGTTGCGGAAGCGCGTAAATTAGGTATTCCCGTAGTCGCTATCACCGATACCAACTGCGACCCCGATCTGATCGACCACGTTATCCCCGGTAACGACGACGCTATCCGTGCGGTAAAACTTATCGCTTCGGTCATCGCGGACGCGGTTTTAGAGGCAAAGCAGGGCGAAGATTTTGTTAAGACTGCCGATGCGGAAGAAACCGCGGAAGAAGCGGCTGCCGAAGAAACGGCTGAACCCGTGGAAGAAAAACCCGCCGAATAATCAAAAAATATAAAGGGAGAATCAATATGTTTACAGGTAACGACGTTATAGCGCTTCGCCAGAAAACAGGCGCAGGCGTATTGGATTGCAAAAAGGCGTTGGAAGAAACCAACGGCGATATGGAAAAGGCAGTAGATTATTTAAGAGAAAAGGGTATTGCAAAGGCGGCTAAAAAGGCTTCGCGTATTGCGGCGGAAGGTATAGTTGCCGCAAAGATCGAAGGCAATACCGGCGTTCTCGTCGAAGTCAACTGCGAGACCGACTTCGTTGCGAACGGCGACAAATACCGCGATTTCGTTGCGGGGGTTGCCGACTATGTTTTAAAGAACGACGTTAAAGACGCGGACGAACTCATCGAAGCGAAGAAGAACGAAACCATCGAAGCGACGGCGACTATCGGCGAGAAGATCGCTATCCGCCGTTTCGCTAAATATACTGCGAGCGACAACGGGATAGTCGAAAGTTATATCCACATGGGCGGCAAGGTCGGCGTTCTCGTCGAACTTGAAGGCTGCACTTGTGAAAAGGCTCACGCGGCGGCGCACGATATCGCGCTCCAGATCGCGGCGGCAAAGCCCCTTTATCTGAACGCGAGCGAAGTTCCGCAGGAAGTTTTAGAACACGAAAAAGAAATACTTAAAGCGCAGGCTTTAAACGAAGGCAAACCCGCCGCTATTATCGACAGAATGGTTGAAGGCAGAGTTAAAAAATATTACGACGAATTCTGTCTTATCAATCAGTTGTACATCAAGGATTCGTCTTTGACTATCGAAAAATATCTCGCTAACGAGAGTAAAGAAATGGGCAAGACCTTGACGATCAAGAGATTTACCCGTTTTGAAATGGGCGAAGGTCTGGAAAAGAGAAACGACGATTTCGCCGCAGAAGTCGAAGCGCAGATGAAAAAATAATCGCTTATAAAAATAAAAACGCCGAATTCCGTTGAATTCGGCGTTTTTTGTGCCGTTAATTTTCCTTTTTGCATAGACAAACGCGATAAAATAATGTATAATATAAACGAAAAACTTGCTTGCAGGGAGATGGATTTTATGCAAAACGCAAAGTACAAAAGGGTAATCATAAAACTTTCGGGCGAAGCGCTCGCCGGGGATAACGATCACGGCATAGACGAAAAAACGCTCGATAAAGTCGTTGACCAGATAATCGCCGTAAGAGATCTGGGCGTTCAGATAGGTGTAGTCGTAGGCGGCGGCAATTTCTGGCGTGGCAGACAGGGCAGGGAAATGGAAAGAACGACCGCCGATCATATGGGTATGCTTGCGACGGCGATAAACGCGCTCGCGATTCAGGACGCTTTGGAAAGAAAGGGCGTTCCTACCCGCGTACAGACGGCGCTTACCATTATCCGTGTTGCGGAACCGTACATAATGCGCAAAGCGATCTCGCATCTCAATAAAGGCAGAGTGGTGATCTTTGCCTGCGGAACGGGTAACCCGTACTTTACGACCGACACGGCGGCGGCACTCCGCGCTGCGGAAACTAACGCCGAAGTCCTTCTTCTTGCCAAGAACGTGGACGGTATCTATGATTCCGATCCGAAGGAAAACAAGGACGCTAAAAAACTTAAAACCGTCGAATATAAAGATTTCATCGCGCAAGGCTTACGCGCAATGGATACGACGGCTATTACGATTTGTATGGAAAACGATATTCCCGTACTTGCTTTCGGGTTGTTTGAAGAAAACGCACTTGTCCGCGCGGTTTCGGGCGAAGATATCGGTACGCTCATTAAATAGTTAAAGGAGAAATTTTATGTCTATCGAAAACGAACAGTTTGAAATGCTGATGATGGAAGTTATGGAAAAGACGGACAAGACCGTTTCGGTTTTGAACGGTGAGTACGTTACTATAAGGGCGGGCAGGGCTAATCCCCATATTCTCGATAAAGTTCTGGTCGATTATTACGGCACGCCGACGCCCATTAACCAGGTGGGCAATTTGTCCGTTCAGGACGGCAGATGTCTTGTGATCGCGCCGTGGGATGCGTCTATGCTGAAAGTTATAGAAAAGCAGTTGCTCGCTGAAAATATCGGAATAACCCCGTCCAACGACGGTAAGGTGATAAGGCTGGTGTTCCCGGCGCTTACCGAAGAAAGGCGTAAGGAAATAGTCAAGCAGATAAAGAAAATGGCGGAAGACGCGAAAGTCGCCGTCAGAAACGTTCGCCGCGACGCTATGGATACCGTTAAAAAGATGAAGAACAACAAAGAGATATCGGAAGACGAACAGGCTGTCTGCGAAAAGGACGTGGAAAAAGTTATTACCGAAGCGATAGAAAAAATAGAGAAACTCGCCGTTGATAAAGAAAAGGACGTAATGAGCGTATAATGGAAAAGGCAAAGATCCCGTCGCATATCGGTATCATAATGGACGGCAACGGTCGCTGGGCAAAACTTCGTGGCAAAGAGCGTTCTTACGGGCATAGGGCGGGTACGGCTAACGTGGAGAGAATAACCGAACACGTTTTTAACTCGGGTGTAAAAACGCTGTCGCTTTACGCGTTTTCTTCGGAAAATTGGGCGCGTCCAAAAGCAGAAGTGGACGAACTTATGCGGCTTTTGGAACTGTATTTTAAAAAGTTCCTTAAAAAAATGCAACGGGAAAAAATACGCATAACCACTATGGGCGACATAAGCGTTCTCTCAGAAAGATTGCAAAAGGTTATAAACAATTCTGTGGCGTTGACGCGCGATAACGACAGGGGAATACTTAATATCGGCATCAATTACGGCGGGCGGCAGGAAATAGTGCGAGCCGTCAATAAACTTATTGAAAACAATCAGCCGATAACCGTCGAAAATATTTCCGCAAACCTTTATTCGGCAGAGTTCGGAGAGCCGGATTTAATAATCCGCACGGGTGGTGAAATAAGGCTTTCTAATTTTATGCTTTATCAAGGGGCGTATTCCGAACTGTATTTTACCGACGTGTTGTGGCCGGATTTTGACGAAAAAGAACTCGACAAGGCGATTGAAGCGTACGGTATGCGCCATCGCCGTTTCGGTAAGGTAGAAGAGAGTTAAAATGCTTAAAAGAACTTTGACAGGTGCAATTTACGTAGCGACGATAGTCGGATTTTTCTTTTTGAGAAATTACGTGGACTTGCGCCTTTTTAATATTCTGACCTGGTTGTTTTGCGCGATCGGGACTTTTGAAGTCGCACGCGCGATAAAAAAATATCTATATAACGGTAATTTTGCGCTTGCTATGATCTGCGGGGCGTTATACGTGCCGTTATTTTGCGTTTTCGAGTATTTTACCGCCTTTCGCGGGGGGTACGCTTGCCTTATTTTTAATGCTGTTTTCGTCATTTGTCAAGCGGCGTTAACGCTTGTAAGAAAAGGGAATTTCAGCACTTTTAAGGTAAACGTTTTGCCGTTTTTATATCCGTCCGTTTTGCTTTTATCCGTACTTGCCGCGAACGGACTTGCAAACGGGTTTATTTGTCTTTTACTTATATTCGTTATTTCGCCCTGTTCGGATACTTTTGCCTATCTCGTGGGTATGAGTTATAACAAGATACGAAAGGGCAAAGCCAAAAAGATGTGTCCGCGCTTGTCGCCGAAAAAGACTTGGGCGGGGGCTGTCGGCGGCATCGTAGGCGGTATCGTCGGCGCAATCGCCATATATCTTTTAGCGGATAAAACGGGTTTGATGGCGACCGCGAAAATAAACGTGCTGTCAGTGTTTATGATTATAGGCGCGGTGGCGAGCGTTTTAACGGAGATCGGCGACCTTTTCGAGAGTTATATAAAGAGAAAAGTCGTTCTAAAAGATATGGGTAATATTTTGCCGGGGCACGGCGGTATTATGGACAGGATAGACGGTATGGTTTTTGCCGCCGTATTTATATATTTTATGTTTTTATTGTTGTTTTAAGGGTTCTATATGAAAAAGATCGCTGTAATAGGCAGTACGGGTTCTATCGGCGTGCAGACGCTTTCCGTTTGTCGCCGTTATCCCGAAAGATTTAAGATAGTATCGCTTGCGGCGGGTAGAAACGCCGCTCTTTTTTCCGAGCAGGTGAAGGAATTCCGTCCGAAAGTCGCGACAATCGCCACACCATTCGACGGGATAAAAGAACTCGAAAAATATTCTGAAATTTCGGTGGGCGAGACCGCGTTTAAGGACGCAATAACGGACGAAGCGGACGTTGTGGTTATATCGCTCGTGGGTTTTACCGGCATAATCGCCGTTCTTTCCGCTATCGAAAAGGGCAAAAACATCGCGCTTGCGAATAAAGAAAGTTTAGTCGTCGGCGGCGAAATAGTTATGAAAAAAGCACGCGAAAAGGGCGTGAAAATAGTGCCGATCGACAGCGAACACTCGGCGATCTGGCAGGCGTTATCGTTTGATTTTAACAAGCCGTTCAATAAAATAATACTTACGGCGTCGGGCGGTGCTTTCCGCGACAAGACGCAGGAAGAATTAAAGTCGGTAACAGCGGCTGACGCGCTTAAACATCCCAACTGGGCGATGGGCGCAAAAATAACGATCGACTGCGCGACGCTCGTCAACAAAGCGTTTGAAGTTATCGAAGCAAAGTGGCTATACGGTGCGCCTTTCGACAAAATAGACGTCATAATACATAGAGAAAGCGTCATACACTCTATGGTAGAGTACCCTGACGGTTCGGTTATTGCGCAGATGGGGTATCCGACTATGGAATTGCCTATACAGATCGCGCTTTCCTATCCCGAAAGATTAAACCCCGTAACGGAGAGTTTAAATTTTGCCAAATTAGCCAAACTAACTTTTAGCGAACTCGACGAAAAGCGTTTTCCCGCCTTCCGCGAAGTGGTAAACGCGGGGAAAACGGGCGGCGGCTACCCTGCGGTTGCTAACGGCGCTAACGACGCGCTTAATAAACTGTTTTTAGAAGGCAAGATAGGTTTTAACGATATTTACGCGGGTATTGCGGGTGCGCTTTCGGCTTATAGCGGCGAATATAACGGCGAATTCAGCGGTTTACAAGCCGCAAACGACTTTGCCGCACGATTTATTAAAGACAAATTCGGAGTGTAATGGACTATTTATTCTTAACGACTTTCGGCGAAGCGGCGACGTACGCGCTGTACGTTTTAATAGCGGTTTTGGTGCTGCTTTTGATGATAACCGTTCACGAGGCGGGACATTACTTTGCGGGTAAGATTTTCGGTTTCGGTATCGAAGAATTTTCGATAGGGTTCGGACCGAAAATTTTTTCTAAAAAGAAGAAAAACGGCGAGATTTTTTCGGTGCGCGCCATCCCGCTCGGCGGGTATTGCGCTTTTCTCGGCGAAGATAAGGACGAAAAAAGCGAAAGCGCCTTTAACAACAAAAAGCCGTGGCAAAGGATCATAGTGCTCATCGCGGGCGCGGCGATGAATTACATTACTGCAATCGTCGTTATCGCTTTAATGTTCGGGATTTACGGGCATTCCGCGATAATGGCTTATAAAACGGTCGAAAATCCTTACGGCACTGAATATTCCTTGCAGGACAGAGACGTTATCGTAAAGATCAACGACAGATCGGTGTATCTCGTTACCGACCTTATGGAAGTCGTTGACGGCAAGGCGGCGGGCGAAGAGTTGGATTGTTATATTATCCGTAACGGAGAGTTTAGATCTGTCAAAATAAAACTCGCTGCCGACGCTGACTTTAAAAATCTCGAAGACCTGGAAACGCTCGCAAAATCTGTCGGCGTGTATTATTCTTCGGACGAAAGCAGGAACGTCCAAAGCGGTTTCAGAACGACGGGCGTGAAATTCGGCGCGTTTGAAACCGTCTGGCGCAGTTTCGAGTATTCGTTCAAACTTGCGGGAACGGTATTTACCGTCTTCCGTCAACTGTTTACGGGTATGCTCGGCATAAATTCTTTGGGCGGCACTTTCACGACCATAACCGTTGCCGCGGGCGCGATAAAGTCGGGCGGGCTTTGGAGTTTACTGAATATCACGGCGTTTATCGGCGTTAATCTCGCGGTGTTCAATCTTATTCCTTTTCCCGCGCTCGACGGGGCGAGAGTGGTTTTTACCGCGATAGAGGGAATACGCGGAAAGCCTATAAGCCGCAAAACGGAAGGCATTATCCACACGGTAGGTTTCGTGCTGATTTTGGCGTTTGCGCTTTTAGTCGATCTGCAACGGTGTTTTTAAGGCGTAAAAATATAATCAGAAATAATATTCCGTATAAAAAATAAAAATAAAA
>JAGAEX010000066.1 GCA_017612915.1 Clostridia bacterium
AGTTAAAAAAGTGTTCGACGCCTGTATGCAGCAGAGTCAACTTAACGGTATAGTGTTGAATATAACCGATTTAACGCCCGCAAATCCTACATATCCCTTGACTTTCGTTTCGGCAAAGAGCACGACGAGTAAAGGCAAGATATGCAATCTTATCGTCGAACCCTTGACCGAGCGAGAGAACGCGGCGCGCGTAAAAGCGGATATCGTGATTCCCGTTTCGGTCGCTTATACCGACTCTGATGGCGTTGAGGGTGTAGCGACGGCTTGCGTTACGGTCACGAAAGACGTGATACTCAATATTCCCAAGGCGTCAATAATGCCTTACGAAGTAGAAGCGCTTGTTTCGCTCGTGTCGACGCTCGGTACTTATACGGGCGAAAACCAGTTCACTATCGACTGCTGCGTTTCGATAATCTTAAAGATCGTTATGGAAGTGGAACTTTTAGTACCGTCTTACGGCTACGCGCAGATACCGCCCTGTCAGGAATACACGCAGGAAGTATGCGCGGGTTTTTTCGAACTTCCCATGTACCCGCAGTAACGGGATCGCCGATAATGTTAAAACGGGGCTTTTCGCTCCGTTTTTTATTTTAAAATTTGCCTATAAAAGCGATTTGATTTGTCATATCCCGAAAAAAAGTGTATAATTACTTTGAACGGGCAATAAAGCCGTTTTGTAAAGGGAGAAAGATTTGAAGATCTACGCGATAAGCGATTTTCATATTTCCACTAATACCGATAAGCCGATGGATGTTTTCGGCGGGGCGTGGATAGATTATCTCGATAAAATTAAAGCCGATTGGGAGCAAAAGGTTTCGGACAATGATATCGTTCTTATTGCGGGCGACATCAGTTGGGCTATGAATATCGACGAGGCGAAGCCCGATCTTGAATATTTTAAGGGCTTAAAGGGGAAAAAGGTCTTTATCAAAGGCAATCACGATTATTGGTGGAGCGGCATTGGCAAGGTCAGAGACGTTATGCCGGAGAACTGTTTTGCTTTGCAAAACGACAGTATTCGATTCGATAGCGTGGTCATTTGCGGTTCTCGCGGGTGGGCGGTAGAAGGTAGTCCCGACTTTGACGAAAAAGACAGGAAAATATATTTGCGTGAAATAGAGCGGTTTAAATTGTCCCTTAAATCGGCGCAAAAAAATATGAGGGAAGGCGATAAACTCGTCGCATTGATACATTATCCGCCCTTTAACGTTAAGCACGAGAACTCGGCGTTTACGGAGATATTCGAAGAGTTCGGGGTGAACGCCGTGGTGTACGGGCATTTGCACGGCAAAAACGTTCGCGCGGACAAATTAGTGGTAAAAAACGGCATAAAGTATTATCTTACTTCGTGCGATATGGTAGATAACAAACTTACGGAGATAGGCTTATGAGTGAAGAAAAAATACAAACGGATTGTAAATTCGAAAATTATTTCAAAACTTTGCCGAAGCGCTATTTTATAACTGCGTTTTCGGGTATGGCTCAAGGGCTGTTCGTTACCCTTATCGCGGGTACGATACTTGCGCAGATAGCGGGCTGGATAGGCGATAACTATATCGGTAAAACCCTTTTATATATCGCCAATATCGCTAAATCTTTAATGGGCGCGGGGATAGGCGTCGGGATAGCGCACGCGCTCGGAAAAAACAAACTGCTTATTTTCGCGGCGACGGTAGCGGGTATGGTCGGTGCGTTTGCCGATAAACTTATTGTGGGCGGCGCGGGACTTACGACTCTTACTTTCGGCGCGCCCGGTAATCCTATCGGCGCGTACGTCGTCGTTATGCTTGTGGTGGAGATTGTGGGGCTTTACGCCGGCAAAACCAAACTCGATATTTTAATTGTACCGCTCGGTGTACTCGTGTTATCGCTTGCGGGTGTGTTTGTTGCCTATCCGTTTATATGGCTCGTCGATAAACTCGGCGAACTTATTGCGCTTGCCACTAACGCCGCGCCGTTCTTTATGGGAATAATAATTGCCGTTATTATGGGTGTACTTTTAACTATGCCCACTTCTTCGGCGGCGATATGGATCGCCGTGGCAAATCCTATTATTACGGGTTATTTGAGAGGCGATATATCGGAAATACAATATAACGCCATTTTGCTTGCAGGGGGTGCGGCGACAGTCGGCTGTGCCTGCCACATGATAGGCTTTGCCGTTGCGAGTTTTAAAGAAAACAAATGGGGCGGTCTTGTTGCACAGGGGCTGGGTACTTCTATGCTCCAAATACCGAATATTATGAAAAAGCCCGTTATTATGCTCCCGATGATAATTTCAAGCGCGATATGCGGTCCTTTATCCACTTGCGTCTTTATGTTAAAATGCGGGGCGGCAGGCGGCGGTATGGGTACGAGCGGGCTTGTCGGTGTTTTTGGATTGTTTGATGTAACGAGTGGAGTTTTGGGCGTTGCGGGAATAATCTTGCTTATGTTCGTTTTACCTGTCCTTTTAAATCTTCTGTTTTCCGAATTATTCCGCAAAAAAGGGTGGATAAAGTTCGGCGATATGAAGTTACCCGATTAAAAATAATAAATAACAACGGAAAACGGCGAATATCGCCGTTTTTTCATTTTAAAGATAAACGCGGCATAGCATTTAGTAAGGAGAAATATTATGGAAAATCAATTAAATACCGACAAATTGGAAATAATAGGGAGAAAACGGCTCGCGATGAGCGGAGTGGATGCCGTGGACGGATTCAGCGAACAGGTTTTAAATCTTACCGTTCTCGGCAATAAAGTAAAAATAAGCGGCGAAAAAATAAAAATAACCGCATTTAACAAAGCGACGGGAACACTTGTCGCCGACGGGGTGTTTAACGAGATAAAATATAACGCAAAAAAGGTATCGCTCGTTAAAAGGCTGTTTAGGTAAATGTTCGTAACGAAAAGTCAGATATTCGTGTTTATCGCTTGCGTTGCGATAGGCGGTGTCGGGGGAATATTTTTTGCGATATCCGATTTTATCAAGTTGTTTATTAAGAACGAACGGTTTAGGTTCCTTCCCGATATCGCCGCGTTTTCGTTGCTGGCGGTGTGGTACGGGTTTGCGTCGTTTATGCTGCGGTTTCCGTCGTATAGGTTTTATATGACTGTCGGGGTGGTTTCGGGACTTTTTTTATATATGAAAAGTTTTCGTTTAACGCTTGATTTATGGATGAAAAAATTATATAATGTAATCATAAAAACGATTGCCGCAATACAGGCGGCGCGTACGCGTAGGATAAATAATGCAAAAAACGGAAAGAAAAGAAGAAACGGCAAAAGAGCCGCAATTACAACAAGTAAAAGAAACGTCGGTTCAAAAGGCGGAGCCTTCGGAGCCCGTCGCCGACGAGACTTTTAAGAGAAGAATAGTGGCGTTCACCGTCGGTGCGGTCGTCTTTTTATGCCTGCTGATCGTTTTAATGTGTTATCAGATGATAAGCATAGGTGTAAATTCGCGCAGAAAAGCCGATCTTACCGCTAAAATTGCCGAACTCGATGCTCGGTACGAACACGGCGAAGGGGAGATAGCCTTCCGTCGCACTAATCTGTATATAGAAAGGATAGCGCGTGAACTCGGCTATCATTATGCGGACGACGCCGAATAAGCGTTTTTTGCACGATAATGAAATACGGAGTAATAGATATCGGTTCAAATTCCGTCAGGCTTTTGATAAGCGAAAACGGTATAACTTTAAAAAAATCATTAAACACCACGCGTCTTGCGGAAGATAAAAAAGACGGATTTTTAAGTGAAAAGCCGTCTTTACGCACTTTAAATGCGGTTTTGTGTTTCGTTGACGAAGCGAAAGCCGAGCGGGTGGATAAGATATATATATTCGCTACCGCCGCCGTAAGGAACGCCGTAAACGGCAAAAGTTTCGCATTAGCGCTGGAAAAGGCGTGCGGTATTAAAGTCGATATCGTTCCTGGCGAAACCGAAGCGGTCTTGGGATATAAAGGTGCGCTTAAAGACAAAGACGGTGCGGTGCTCGATATCGGCGGCGGCAGTACGGAAGTTGCAGTCGTTAAAGACGGAAAATGCGTTTATGCCAAAAGTCTTCCGATCGGTGCTGTAGTGCTTACCGATAAATTCGGGCAAGATAGTGTCGCTGTACGCAATTTTGTTAAAAATCAGGTCGCGTTTTACGGCGTGATCCCCAATGCAGACTTTTACTGTATCGGCGGAACTTGTACTTCGCTTGCCGCCGTTAGCCTGAAATTAGCCGTTTACGACGCGGAAAGGGTTGACGGATATAAACTTACGCGGGATGAGATTTCTCGGCTTGCCAACGCAATTTCCGCTTTGAGCGTTGAAGATCGCAAAGGACTTGCGGGTTTACAGAAAGAACGCGCGGATATAATTCACGCAGGTGCGATAATTTTGGACGAGATAGCAAAATATACGGGCGTCGATTACTTTACCGTAAGCGATAGCGATAATCTTGAAGGGTATTTAAGATATGTTACGGAGCGAAAATGAGCAGAAGAACTAACTTTATCAACAATATAATCCTTTTGGCTTTAACGGTCGGCGGGTTCGCCGCCGTAGTGTTGATGGCAAATGGGTTATGGAACGAATCTCTCGGTATGGTTTTATTATACGTCGTCTGCGGTGCGGTGGTCGCGGGGTTTTTTTCCACTCTTTGCCACGAACTCGGGCATCTTGTTTCGGGTAAAATAAACGGATTTGCTTTTATTTCCATGACCGTATGGTTTTTTAAATGGAGCAAGGAAAGAAATAAGATCGTTTTTGATTTTGTGATGGTGGGTGAAGAGGCGGGATGTACCGAAATGGCGCCCGAATCGGTCGATAACTTGCCCGAAAGGCTTAAAAAAATGACGCTCGGCGGACTCTTCGCTACGCTTATACCTATTGCCGTCGGGATAATTCCGTTTTTTATTGCCCAAAAGCTTTCGCTGTTTTTGTTCGTCGTTTGGGCTATGTTTTTGCCGATAGGTATCTATTGCTTTTTCGGGAACGCTTTGCCTATATCGTCGGGCGGGGCTGGTAACGACGGCAGGGTGCTGTACGGTTTAAAGAAGATGGACGACGATACGAAGGTTATAATCAATCTCTTAAAGATACAGTCGGAACTGTTTAACGGCAAAATGCCCGCGGAGATTGACGAAAAATATTATTTCGATTTGCCTCAGCTTGCGGAAGACGATCTTAATTTTATCATTTTGCTTTTTTCCAGGTACGATTATTATCTCGACAAAAAGGATTATGAAGGCGCGAAAAAGGTTTCCGACAGACTTTTAACGCTTATAGAATATATGCCTAAGTCGTTTGTGAATACGGCGAAGGCAAACGCACTTTATAACGCTTGCTCTTTTGACAAAAACGAAGATAAGGCGGATGATCTGACTTACGAAATAGAAAAGTTTTTGAATAAGGGTTACGGCAGTGTGGAGATCCGTGCTAAAATAGCCTATATTCTTTATATAAAACAAGAAAAAGAAGTCCTCGACGCCTTTTATGCGGACGGGGTTAAGGCGGCTAATAAGTGTCCTTTACGCGGTGTAGGATTGTTTGAAAGGAAACTTCTTGAAGAGATGAAAAAGGATTTTTGATCCGCGTTGGAATATTGTTATTTTTTTACCGCCGCGCCAAATAAGGCGTGGCGGTAATCCTTTTAAAGCGAGTTATACAAAATAGTCGAGCGTTGAATAGCAGTAAGGACAAATCATCTGCGTTCCGTCGGCGCAAGTAGGGCACATAAGCGCGCCGCAGTTAGGGCAGGCAAGAATTATTCCCTTTTTTAGTTTTTTGTTGCATTTTTTACATTTTTCCATATCTTTTCTCCGTAATTTCTACGAACAGTATTCGTCTTTTTTGGTGTTTTATGCGGCGATCGCGTTAAAAAAAGAAAATTCTATATAAAAATTCTATATAAATATTTAAATATATACTTGTATATATATATAAAGTGTGGTATAATTTTTTTATAAAAATTAACCGAATAGCAGGTGATTTATGGAAGATATTGAAAAAAATCGGCAGGGTTACGGCGAAGGTCAGATCCAGGTTTTAGAAGGACTCGATCCCGTTCGCAAAAGACCGGGTATGTATATCGGTTCGACCGATTCAAGGGGGCTTCATCATCTCGTACAGGAGATAGTGGATAATTCTATAGACGAAGCGCTTTCGGGCTTTTGCGACACTATTACCGTTACCATAAACGGCGACGGTTCTTGTACCGTTACCGATAACGGCAGGGGCATACCGACCGACATACATCATACCGAAAAAGTATCCGCGGTTGAAGTTGTTTTGACAAAACTTCACGCGGGCGGCAAGTTCGGCGGTGGCGGCTATAAGATATCGGGCGGACTCCACGGCGTAGGTCTTTCGGTCGTCAACGCGCTTTCTTCGTGGCTCACCGTTGAAGTTTACCAGAAAGGCAAAAAGTTCCGTCAGGAATATAAACGAGGCATTCCGCAGGATAGACTTGCCGTGGTCGGCGACGCGGATTTTACCGGTACTTGGGTAACTTTTATGCCGGATAGCGAAATTTTTGAAACGACCGACTTTAATTACGACACAATTAAGACTCGTCTTCGCGAACTCGCTTATTTGAATAAAGGTCTGACGATCAAACTTGCGGATAAGCGCGCCGAAAAGGAACACGAAGATACTTTCTTCTACGAAGGGGGGATTGCACACTTCGTAGAAGATTTAAGCCGTAATAAAGGTCCGATTTTTGAAAAGCCGGTTTATTTCGACGTGTTTTACGGCGATACTGAAGTGGAGATCGCTCTTCAATACACCGACACTTATAACGAAACCATTTACGCTTTTGCGAACAATATAAACACGGAAGAAGGCGGCACGCATTTAGAAGGCTTTAAGAATACTCTTGCGCGTATTATAAACGATACGGGCAAAAAATTAAACGCATTTAAGGGTGAAGAAAAAGTTTCTTCCGAGGACACGCGCGAAGGTTTGGTCGCAGTCGTTTCGGTCAAACTCACTGAACCGCAGTTCGAGGGACAGACGAAGACCAAACTCGGCAATTCGGAGATACGTAATCTCGTTACAAAAGCGATGAACGAGCATCTCGGTTCTTTCTTTGAAGAAAATCCCGCGAAAGCCAAGGAAGTGTTGTTAAAATGTTTGACCGCGCAACGCGCAAGGGAAGCGGCAAGACTTGCCCGCGAAAGCACCCGCAGAAAGGGCGCGCTTGAATCGACGACTCTCCCGGGCAAATTGGCGGACTGTTCCGATAAGAACCCGAAATTCTGCGAAATATTTTTAGTCGAAGGCGATTCCGCGGGCGGCAGTGCAAAGTCGGGCAGGGATAGACGTTTTCAGGCTATATTACCACTTCGCGGTAAGATATTGAACGTGGAAAAAGCAAGGCTCAATCACGTTCTCGAAAACGAAGAAATAAAGAGTATGATAACTGCGTTCGGCGGTGGGATACAGGAAGATTTCGACGAAAGCAAACTCCGTTACGATAGGATAATTTGTATGACCGATGCCGACGTTGACGGAAGTCATATAAGAATTCTTTTACTTACTTTCTTCTTCCGTTTTATGCGCCCGCTCGTTGAACACGGCCACGTGTATATCGCCCAGCCGCCGCTTTATAAAGCGACCAAAAACAAAGTCGATAAATATCTTTATTCCGACAAAGAATTGCAGGAATACCTTGCCGAAGTGGGCAAATGCGATATTCAGCGCTACAAAGGTCTCGGCGAAATGGATCCCGAACAGCTTTGGAACACTACAATGAATCCCGAAACTCGCACTATGCTTCAAGTGTCAATGGAAGACGCTGTTGAGGCGAACGACACGTTTAACAGGCTTATGGGCGGCGATCCCGAACTCCGCAGGGAGTTTATCGAGCAGAACGCCAAACTCGTAACCGACCTTGACATTTAAAGGAGAAAAGCAGATGAACAGGAAAGAAAACAGTTCGGAACTAACCGCTGAATTTCAATCAACGCTCGACAAGACCAAACTTATAAATATTGAAGTCAATGAAGAAGTCAAAAAATCGTTTATTGCTTACGCGATGGCAGTAAACGTTTCGCGTGCTATTCCCGATGTCAGGGACGGTTTAAAACCCGTCCACAGGCGTATCCTTTACGCTATGCACGAAGCGGGTTTGACCAGCGATAAGGCTTATAGAAAATGCGCGAAGATCGTCGGTGACGTTTTAGGTAAATATCACCCGCACGGCGACAGTTCCGTTTACGACGCGCTCGTAAGATTAGCGCAGGACTTTTCTATAAATTTCCCGCTCGTTGACGGACACGGGAACTTCGGTTCGGTTGACGGCGATCCCGCGGCTGCTTACAGATACACCGAAGCGAGACTTTCCAAGTTATCGGACGAAATGCTCCGCGAAATAGATAAGGATACCGTCGATTTTTATCCCAACTTCGACGATACCGAAATGCAGCCTGTTGTTTTGCCGTCGCGTTTTCCGAATATTCTCGTAAACGGCTCGGACGGTATCGCGGTAGGTATGGCTACGAATATTCCGCCGCATAACCTTGCGGAGTGTCTTAACGCATGCATTGCGGTCATAGATAATCCCGATATAACTGTGGAAGAACTTATGGAATATATTCCCGCGCCCGACTATCCGACGGGCGGCGTTCTGATGGGAAGAGCGGGCATCAAGCAAGCCTACGCTACGGGCAGGGGCGGATTCGTCCTTCGCGCTAAAACCGAGATAGAAGAATTCGGTAACGGCACGAGAGAAAGGATAGTCGTTACCGAACTGCCATATCAGGTCAATAAAGCAATCCTTATTAAGACGATAGCGGATATGGTTAAGGATAAGCGTATAGACGGCATAAGCGACATAAAAGACGAATCCGACAGACACGGTATGCGCATGGTGATCGACCTTAAAAAGGATGCAAACGCACAAGTCGTTTTGAATACTTTGTTTAAGCATACAAATTTGCAGGTCAAAGACGGCATAATTCTTTTGGCGCTCGTTGACGGCGAACCCAAAGTTTTAGGACTGAAAGATATTTTACAAAATTATATCGTTCACCAGAAATCGGTTATCGTCAGAAGAACGAAGTACGACCTTGCCAAAACGGAAGAGCGCGAACATATAGTCAAAGGTTTGGTGATCGCGCTTAACAATATCGACAGGGTGATAGAGATAATAAAGAAATCTGCAGACAAGAACACGGCGGCCGATGCCCTTATGCAAGAGTTCGATCTTTCCGATAAACAGGCTAACGCTATACTCGAAATGAGATTACAGCGCTTAACGAGTATGGAAGTGGAAAAACTTAAAGAAGAACTCGTCGAACTTGAAAAAACGATTGCCGACTTAAAGGATATTCTTGCCAACGAGTGGCGCGTAAACGCTATATTAAAAGGCGATATGGAAGAAATAAAGGCAAAGTATCCGTCGCCGAGAAAGACCGAACTTTCTTACGATTACGGCGATATAGACATCGCCGATATGATCCCCGTGGAAGACGTTGTGGTAAGTCTTACGCATTTCGGTTACGTCAAGCGTGTTCCCGTGTCGGAGTACAGAACGCAGCGCCGCGGCGGCAGGGGTGTTACCGCGCATAAACCGAAGGAAGAAGACTTTATAGAAAATATGTTCGTTACTTCCACGCACGACGATATTCTGTTCTTTACCGATAAGGGAAGGGTGTATAGCCTTAAATGTTTCTTTATACCCGAAGCGCAAAGAGTCGCGCGCGGCAGGGCGATAGTAAATTTATTGCAACTTTCCGACGGCGAAAAAGTATGCGCTATGCTTCCGCTTAAAGCCGACGCCGAAGGGTTTATCGTTATGGCGACCAGAAGCGGACTTATCAAAAAGACTGCGCTTTCGGAGTACGCTAATATCAGGAAAGTCGGTAAGATAGCAATAAATATCCGCGAAGACGACGCGCTTATTTCGGTAGGACTTACGGGCGGTAATGACGAAGTTATAATGGCTTCTAAAGAAGGTAAATGTATAAGATTTAACGAAAACGACGTTCGCGCTACGGGCAGAGATACGATGGGCGTTCGCGGTATGGATATAGCGGAAAGCGACGAGCTTGTCGATATGTCGGTTATTAAGCCGGATTGTGAAGTTATTACTATGACGGAAAACGGCTACGGCAAACGCACCGATATCGACGATTATCGCTTGCAGTCAAGGGGCGGCAAAGGCATCAAAGCTGGTGAGTTTAACGAAAAGACGGGAAAACTTGTGAGTTTAAAACTCGTTTCCGAAGAAGAAGATCTGATGATCATATCCGAAAACGGCACCATAATCAAAGTCGCGTCCGGTGATATCAGTAAGATAGGCAGGGCGACGCAGGGCGTAAAGGTTATGAGAATAGAAGACAGTCGCGTTTCCCGCCTTGCAATAACTCCGAAGTCCGAAGAAGGCGACGAAGGAATCGCGGGAGATTCCGAACCGACAGAAGAGTAATAAACAATATTCGCGAAAAATATAAAAAAAATTGCTCGGAAAATCACGAGCAATTTTTTATGGAGCTGCTAACCGGATTTGAACCGGTGACCTCTTCCTTACCAAGGAAGTGCTCTACCTACTGAGCCATAGCAGCGTGTTTATTATAAAACGCAAATCAAGTGCCGATTTGCGTTCCGAAAAGATGGTGCCGGAGACCGGACTTGAACCGGTACGGTGTTGCCACCGAGGGATTTTAAGTCCCTTGCGTCTGCCAATTTCGCCACTTCGGCAGGTTTTGGAGGCGCCACCCAGATTCGGACTGGGGGTAAAGGTTTTGCAG
>JAGAEX010000067.1 GCA_017612915.1 Clostridia bacterium
ACGCAAGTTTGATAAACTTTACGTCTTCTTCTTTAACAAATTCCAAAACTTCTGATTTAGAATACATTTTATACCGCCTTTATTTAGTTTGCGACGTACATTTGCTTGTACGGATTATTGCTATCCGGTGTTATTACCGTAAATTCCGAGTTTAATATCTCTTTTTCATCAGCGTTAAAGTGCACGCAGAATTCTTTGATATACGGAATAATTTCGGCTAAATCTTCTTGGTCAGCAGGTTTCGCGTGAACGTTTTTAGGAAAATTTATACACTTACACTCACCGCGCAAGAACATTTTTCCGCCGTGCATACCCGTACAGGGGAAATTGCCGACGCGTCGATCGCGACGCCTGTTTTAAAAGCCCGATCTAATTCGTTATCGGTAATCGACACGTTTTTCTGTTTACCGAATACGTCAACAAACGCAAGTTTAATAAACTTTACGTCTTCTTCTTTTACAAATTCCAAAACTTCTGATTTTGAATACATTTTATACCGCCTTTATTTAGTTCGCGACGTACATTTGTTTATAAGGATTATTGCTGTCCGGGGTTATTACCGTAAATTCCGAGTTTATTATCTCTTTTTCGTCCGCGTTAAAGTGCGCGCAGAATTCTTTGATATACGGGGTGATTTCGGATATATCTTCTTTGGTTGCGGCTTTCACGTGAACGTTTTTCGGGAAAGTTATTTCTTTACAGCCGCCGCGCAAAAACATTTTGCCGCCGTGCATACCCGTGCAGGGGAAATTGCCGACTATATTTTTATTTGCGCCAAGACCTAATATGATTATAACGCCGCCCGCCTGATATTCGCCTAAGAAACTCCCCGTCGTGCCGCCTACTATAAGCGCGGGGATTTTTTCTTTATAGGCTTTCATATGTATTCCCGCACGGTAGCCCGCGTTTCCTTTAACGAAAATTTTGCCGCCGCGCATAGCGTAACCCGCGCAATCGCCGATATTTCCGTGAACTATTATTTCGCCGTCGTTCATCGTGTCGCCGACGGCGTCTTGCGCGTTGCCGAATACTTCAATCACCGCACCGTTAAGATACGCACCCAAAGCGTTCCCCGGTGTTCCCGTTATTTTTAGGTTTTTATCAGACAGTCCCGCGCCTATAAAACGTTGTCCTAAACAGTCAGTAATTTCAACGTCTTCTTTTTCGGCGCGCACCTTATTATTCAGTTCGTCGAAAATAATATTTTCAGCATTTATTTTTTTCATTATACCACACCTCCGAGTTTTTTCGAACGAATTTCGGAATTAAAAATGGCAAGAGTGGGGGATTTTTTGAGTTTTTCTTTATCTTCGTCCGTCAATTTGGTTTTTTCTTTTATTAAAGAAGTGTAAATTCCCGCGCCGTTGATATCTCCGATAAGAATAAAACCTACGAGATTATCGCCGTCGAAAAATAGCCGTTTTATACCTTTTTCCGTCTTTTCTTCGTACGTTTCGCCCGTGTATGCGCCCGCCGTTAAAGAGTGAAGTCCGTAAAATCCGATAGCGTTAAGCGGGAATTCGTTACCGAGCGACTTATTGCCGCCCGCCATGTTTACGCCCGCAGTATATCCTTGCATATACGCGCTGGGGAGGATTGCAATAACTCTGTTAGAGTTTATCGAAGCGTCGAAACCTTCCGCACAGTCGCCCGCGGCGTAAACGTCGGGTATAGAAGTCTGCATTTTATCGTTTACGATAATTCCGCGGTTTATATTGCCGCCTGCGTTTTTAACGAGCGAAATATCAGCGCGAACGCCGACGGCAAGGATAAGCACGTCGAAATCCACCGTCCTGCCGCTTGCAAGCGTCGCCGTGTTTTTATCGAAAGACGAAACGCTGTCGCCCAAAATAAAGGAAACGCCGTGTTCTTCCAAAACGTTTTGCATATACTTTGCGCAATCGTCGTCCAAAATACTCGATAAAACTCTCGTCGCAAGGTCGCAAACGGCAATGCTTTTTACGCGTTCCGATAAACTTTCCGCACATTTTAATCCTATAAGCCCCGCGCCGATTATAAGCACGCGCGAGTCTTTATCTACCGCTTTTTCTATCGCGCTTGCGTCGTCTTCCGTCATAAACGAAAACTTTTTATCGACCGTATTCAGTCCGTTAAAAGGCGGAACGAACGGAGTAGAGCCCGTTGCAACCAAAAGTTTATCGTATTTAATCGTTTTATCGCCGACTTTTACAGTCTTTTTATCTTTGTCAACGCTTTCCGCTTTATCGAATATAAGCTCGACGTTATTTTCCGCATAAAATCCGTCGGGGCGGTATTTCATCTTTTCAAAATCGGTAAGTCCTTGCAGATAATAGGAAATAAGCGGACGGCAATAGGTGGGCTTTTTTTCGCCGCTTATAAGATAAATTTTACCGCTTTTATCAACGCTTCGTATTCCTTCTATTGCAGCGACGGATGCAACGCCGCCGCCCACGATCACGTAATTTTTCATACTCATCACCTTTCTTCGTAAACTATCGCTTTGTTAGGACAGCCCTTAACGCACGCGGGCGAGCCGCAAGCGTTTTCCAAACACAGTTCGCACTTCGTTGCGGCGTGTCCTTCCGCGGGGGAAACTGCGCCGTAAGGACAAACGAGAACGCAGGTAAAACAGCCCACGCACTTGTTCTTGTCAATTTTTACCACACCGTCCTTTTTAGATAGCGCGCCCGAAATACAGCACTTAACGCACACGGGGTCTTCGCAATGGCGGCAGGAAACGGCGTAAGTTATCTTGCCGTCTTCTTCGACGTGAATACGGGGGTGAATTTCTTTGTCTTTTAAGGCTTTAACCATATTTTTTTCGCCCGAATTTGCGAACGCGCAGTTATATTCGCAAAGATGACAGCCTAAACACCACTTTTCATTAACGTAAACTTTTTTCATTGTCCTGCGTGAGAGATACCAAGTATCTCCAACTCCTTTTCGTTTAATCCTACCCCGCGGAGCATCAATCTGTTGCCGCGGAGCGCTTCTATCGAGTTAATGCCCATACCGCCCATAAGTTCTTTAATTTCGTGCTGCCATGCGGTCATAAGGTTAATAAGTCTTTGACTACCTATTTCGGGGTTTAATCGTTTAACGAGTTCGGGGTTTTGCGTGGCGATACCCCAGTTGCATTTACCCGTTTGACAGGTGCGGCAAAGATGACAACCGAGCGCCAAGACTGCCGCCGTTGCTATATAGCAAGCGTCCGCGCCCAAAGCGATAGCCTTAACGACGTCCGCCGCCGAACGGATACTTCCGCCGACAACAAGTGAAACGTTGTTTCTTATACCTTCGTCGCGAAGGCGTTTATCCACCGCCGCAAGCGCGAGTTCGATGGGGATACCGACGTTATCTCTTATTCTCGTCGGCGCAGCGCCCGTTCCGCCGCGGAAACCGTCGATCGCGATTATATCCGCGCCCGACCTTGCAATCCCGCTCGCTATCGCCGCGATATTATGAACCGCCGCAACCTTGACGATAACGGGTTTTTTATACGCCGTCGCTTCTTTGAGAGAATACACGAGTTGTCTTAAATCTTCTATCGAATAAATATCGTGGTGCGGCGCTGGAGAAATGGCGTCGCTGCCTTCCGGTATCATACGGGTTTTGGATACGTCGCCGACTATTTTCGCGCCGGGAAGATGTCCGCCGATACCCGGTTTTGCGCCTTGTCCCATTTTAATTTCTATCGCCTTACCTGCCATTAAGTATTTTTCGTGAACGCCGAAACGCCCCGACGCTACCTGAACTATCGTATTGTCGCCGTAAACGTAAAAATCTTCGTGCAAGCCCCCTTCGCCCGTATTGTATAAAATACCGAGTTTTTGCGCCGCTAAGGCAAGGCTTTTATGCGCGTTATAACTGATAGAGCCGTAACTCATAGCGGAAAACATCACGGGCATAGACAGTTCTATTTGCGGCGTAAGGTTATTTATTATCTCGCCGTTACAGTCGCGGTCGATGACTGACGGTTTTTTGCCCAAAAACACCTTCGTTTCCATAGGTTCGCGAAGTGGATCTATGGACGGGTTAGTTACCTGCGACGCATTGATTAAAATTTTATCCCAGTAAACGGGCAGGGGATTCGGATTTCCCATAGAAGATAATAAAACGCCGCCGCTGTTTGCCTGTTTATATATTTCTTTTATGGTCTGGTCTTGCCAGTTGGCGTTTTCCTTTAATCTGCAATCGCTTTTAACTATTTTAAGCGAGTGCGTGGGGCAGAGTGATACGCAACGCTGACAGTTTACGCACTTACTTTCGTCTGATATCATAACCTTGCCGTCCGCGTCGAAAGAGTGTACTTCGTTGGCGCACTGCCTTTCGCATACCCTACAACGGATACAGCGGCTATCGTTTCTTACCACTTCGAATTCGGGATTTATATAAATATCGTTCATTATAATTTACCTTCTTTGACTTTTACGATTACGGGTTCGCCGCCCATCGGGGAATAAATGTTTTCTGCATTTATTTCCATTTTCCGTATCGCCGCTTCTTCGCTTGCGATAAATACTTTGTCGCCATATTCCCCGACAACCATTGACCGAAGTTTCAATCGGTCGTTTAGTGC
>JAGAEX010000006.1 GCA_017612915.1 Clostridia bacterium
AGTTTTAGTTCCCTTTTATTATTTGGTATGGTATAATTTTTTGAAGCGTGAGCGCGGTATAAGAGCCGTTTTAGTTCCCTTTTATTATTTGGTATGGTATAATAAAAGGAGCGAAAGGCTATGAAAGGATCAAGTTTTAGTTCCCTTTTATTATTTGGTATGGTATAATTAACACAAACACACATCAAACGACAGATGAGTTTTAGTTCCCTTTTATTATTTGGTATGGTATAATATATCTTTTTTCCATACGATTATATCTTCGGTTTTAGTTCCCTTTTATTATTTGGTATGGTATAATAATAAAAGCATAAAACCGTCGTTAAGAGTTGTTTTAGTTCCCTTTTATTATTTGGTATGGTATAATAACGCGTATAAACTTTACCGTCAGTAATGTGTTTTAGTTCCCTTTTATTATTTGGTATGGTATAATTTACAGCGTTTCGGGGTAAATTACACGGCAGTTTTAGTTCCCTTTTATTATTTGGTATGGTATAATTATTGTTTTGAATTATGGCTTAACAAAAAAGTTTTAGTTCCCTTTTATTATTTGGTATGGTATAATTAATTATTAAATTTTGATATACTATAATTGGTTTTAGTTCCCTTTTATTATTTGGTATGGTATAATCTTGTCGCAGAACGGGACGCATTAACGACGGTTTTAGTTCCCTTTTATTATTTGGTATGGTATAATTAATATCTTGAACGTATCATGTAATTTGAAGTTTTAGTTCCCTTTTATTATTTGGTATGGTATAATCAAACAAATGAAGAAATAGCAAACGGAGAAGTTTTAGTTCCCTTTTATTATTTGGTATGGTATAATAGGAACCAAAGAAAACCCATGGAAACATTAACGATTTCCGTGGGTTTTTCTTTTAAAAAAAAGATAATTGAATATTTCTTATATCTTTTTCTTCGTTTTTTTTCTTGCCAGCAACAATTATAATCGACGCATATTGTTTTTCGGTCACAGTTAAAACCCTAACGGAGCCTTCTTTCGGAGTGTAATTCTCTAACCTTTTTACAAATTTTTCGACCGAATCCACCCCATTGCATATTCTCCCGTAAACAGAGTATTGAATCATATAATACCCGTCTTTTATTAGTGCGCGACGAAAATCGGTATATATCTTACGTTCCTTTGCCGTTTTTACGGGCAAATCAAAAAAAACCATAATTCTCATAAAACGATTACTCATATTCGTGCATATTGATCTTACAAAGACTTGGAAAAACGAGTTCTTCCTTTTTATCACTATAAACCGAAAGCAAGCTCTCCACTTGTCTTTCAACAGCATTGGAAAGAGAATGTCTTTCACCGCCACTTAAAACGTCCAAATTGACAATTGAAAAAAGTTTTCTTTTAATTTCGGGGGAAAGTGTTAAATTCTCTTTATTCAGACTAAAAATATAATTGTCAATAATAGGGCGGAACGGTTCTATCATATCATCGGCCAGATTGAAATTATTGAATTGATTTTTATGGAAAACGCCAAGCGAACACTCAAAACCCCTTGCCGAAAGATGCCGACAAATAAGCGACCTGACTATCGAGTATCCGTAGTTTAAGCAGGCATTTATCGGGTGATTTTCTTCACGCGTAAAAGATTTTCCGAACAGTGCCTTAAAATAATAAGATGCGGAACGCGCTTCTACGTTTTCGGAATCCCCACTTAAAACTGACCTTGAAAGTGCATAAAGATATTCCGCCTGTTCTTTTTTACCGTTCATTTCCAAGCATTCGGCTTGAACTTTTATTTTTTGCCTTACAATGCTTTGCCAAAGTCGTTTTATTTTCGGTTTGGATAGCGAAAACTGCTCTTTTAAAACGTTCATCTTTTTATAATACGAATTAAACGGCAAAACCACGGTAGCGGGCAGGTGTTTCCCGTCACAAACAAGCACGGTAGCACCGCTTTCGCAAAGCCTGTTCAGTGCATAAATGCTGACATTGATTTTGCTATTGTCAATCAAAACGCAGTTTATATCTTCCATTGGATACTTAACAACTTTTTCTGCGGTTTTAAGCACGAGTTTGTCGTTTTCAACCGACATTCCACAAGTGCTTTCAATAAAAACATTTATAAAAGACATTAAAGCCCTTCCCGTTTTTCCTTTTCTACAAAGCGGATATTGCCGAAGTAATCCGCTTCGCACTTTTCAAGTTTTTCAAGTGTTTTTATGCCACATCCACCGATTTCATAACTGTTATCTATATTAAAAAGCATTACTCCGCCAGAATTAATATTCAGCGAATTATAATATAAAAACCCTTCCTTAACCGTAATTGTATCGTCTTTGTTGTTGGAATTCGTCTTTGTAAGAATTAAACCACTCTTATGTTTTACGTAAATAAGGTCGTTTTTATAGAGTGAGAACAAGAACTCAAAGGAATCGTCCATCTCTATCCACTCGCCATAAGGCTTTTTTGCCACTACCGCTTTATTCGGAAGTTTGCCAGCGTAAGCATCCTTAACGTAAACGGGAACGGCGTAGTATTTACCGTCTTTTGTAAACACGTCGATTCTTATCATATTGCCGTTACCCGCAACACCGTTTACCTTATCTAAAACAAATCCGCTAGTAGATTTTTCTACAACCTTAACTTTTTTTACAGGTGCGCCGTCCGTTCCGTCAGATTTAGGCTTGTAAACGGTTTCTTTGAAGGCCTCTTCGGCTTTGCCGCCGTTTACTTTAAGCAAAGATAAAAGTTTATTATATAAAAGCAAATCGTCTTGCGGTCTATAATAGTCCTTTATGCAGTCCTTTCCTTCGCCATCTTTAGCGAGTTTAAGTTTGGTTAACGAAACTTTGCTAACAACTTCGCCCTTGTCAAAATCACGCGCGGATTTTATAGTTGCGTCATGCATCTGACCTTTCTTCTTTTTGCTTACCATACGGCTGACGAAAACAGGTTTTAGACTGTCTATCTCTTCGTCGGTATAATTCTGCTTTACGAAAAACTCCGTAAAGTTTTTGGGGTCTCTTCCCAACCGATATTCAAGTTCTTTGGAAAACGCGTTATATGGCTGCTGCATTTTCTTGCCGAACTCTTCTTCGTACTGCTCTTCCGTAAACACTTCGCCGTCGACGTTTATGTATTTTCCCCCTGACTTTACAAGATATTCTTTGCCTTTGTTGAATTGTATGACGCGCTGTATCATACCGTCCGTAACACACGCGATAACGGCGGCATCCATTGCGTGATGTTTGTCACCTTCTTCCCTTATCTTATTTAAACCCCACATTTTGCGCATATAAGAAGTTATGCGACCATTGATAGAATGCACCTTCTTCTTGTTTTTACTCTCCGCAAAAAGCAGGTTGTCTTTAATAAGATTATAGACAAATCTCGATATGTATTTGGTATCGTTCAAGTTGCGTTCTTTCCAGTCCTTACTATCTTCTTCGGTAAACTTCTTTTTGAGTAATCTTTCCATCTTGGCGCGATTGATTTTGTATTGAGATTTTACGTAAGTTTCAAATCTTTCCCACTTTTCAACGTCGCCACCAAAATACTCAAACGGTAGTCTATTGCGCTTGTTTTGGTTTTCTTCGGTTAAAACAAGAACTTTGTTATTCATACTGTCGTCAAAAGACCTGCTATACGGAATTATATGGTCTATCTGCGTATAGTTCGGCTCGAACAGTTTTGAAATATCAAGCGCTTTTTGGCTGTACACACACTTTCCGCCCTGCTCGCAGTATAAACGATATTTTAAAATGTCCTGTCCGTTTGGTGAAAGTAAACCGTATTCACTCTTTAACATATCAACTATCTTTTCGTTGTCTTTCGCACGTTCTTCGTTGCTCCTTACTATCTTCTGCCTTTCGCTGAAATTTTTGGACATTTCCCTTGCAAGTTCTACGTTGATTGCAAGCGGAGATCCGTACTTTCTTATTATTGCGTTTATTACTTTTATCGTTTGCGAAACGGAGCGCCTTACGACAGGAACGGCAATACCCTGTAACTGTTCGTAAACTTCTTTCGTATTCAAATACTTCGACAAATTGCCCGACGACATTACGCTGTGGTTATAACCCGCTTTATCACAGGCATCGCTATACTTTAAACCGCATTCTAAATAAGGCAATATCTCTTTTAAAAACTTTACGCTCGTACCGCCAAATCCGCTTTGGTCAATCAATAACAAGTTGTCTTTCTCTTCGGCTGACAGTTCTTCGATTTCGGCAAACTTCTCAAGCCTTCTTTCATCGGACTTTACGGTGGAAAGAATTTGTGCAATTTTGTCAATAAGGTCAAAATTTCCCGTATTCTTTTCGTTTAGCGCTTTCCTTATTTTGCTACTGCCGACCATTCCTACAAAACGGGTTGATTTCTCCGTTTCTTCGGGCGATTTCTTGTTGGAATACGAAAGAAGATTAAAGGTTGCGTTTGCGTCTAACTTAAGAAGTTTCTTTACGGTAGAGTACTTTATTTCGCTCTTTACTTTTATTTGTTCCTTTATTATCTCGCGCTCGCCGTCAGTTAAAAATCTCGTTTCGCCGTTTAGGATTATTTTAAGATTATTGAGTTTTTGAAGTGCCGTTGCATATTCAAAAGTATAGGAACATTTTGGGGCGCGAAGTTCGTCCTTTATAAAAGGGCATGTTCCTATTGCAAAACCACCACGATACTGACTGGGCGCTCCCGGACCTTCGTCAAAGTTCCTGCTCTTGTAGAATATTTCAGTGTACTTTTCTATAAATGCATCGTCAATTTTACCGCCCCGTTTTTGATTTCCTAAAAGTAAAAGTATTTCGGCTTTTAGGTCGTCACGCAAAAAGGTGTTATCGTAACTGTCTTGTTTGTTCCTGACGTAGTAAACTTTCTTGCCACTTTCTATCCGCGAATACTTTTCATCAAGGTAAAGCATTTCACCGATAGTATGGTAGCCTTTCTCTTTAAAATATTTGTTATTTTCGGTCGTTGCGGTTAAAAGTTTTCCGTTGTCTTTGTCGTCCTTATCCGCTTTTCTATTTGAAAGAAAACCCCTGTGCTTTACAAAATACAAAAGCACTTTGCCAAGTTCCTGGGGTGATAAAATCTCGCTTAGTCCGCGATAGCGTAGTTCGAAAATATCTTTTTCGACTTCCGTTATCTTTTTTATTACGTCAACACCGAAATACTGCTTTATTAAGTGTTCCGTCCTTTCGCGTCTATGCTCTTTTCTACGAATACGTCTTCTCGCTCCGCGTGCAAGTCTTCTCGGTTCGGCGAGAGACGCTCCCGTCTTTGCCTGCTCCGCTTTTTCAAATATTCTTACACCTAAATCTTTGATTTTTACAGGTTCGCCGGTTTTGTCGGTTTCCATTACCGCAAAGCCGATAGACGCAATACCTATATCTAAACCTATTCTGTAGTCCATAATGCTCCTTTTTCGTTAAAAAAGATATCCCCACGTCGCAAAACGCAGGGATAGAGCTTTCGGGAAAAATCCCTTATTTTAGCAACCTTTTATCATTTGGTATGGTATAGTTGCATTTGTAATATACCATAAAACCAACCTTTTGTCAATAGAATTTATAAAAACTATTTCCTTGACTTATGGCGAAAACCTTAATAAATCACATAGTCCTTTACGACGACAAGTACGATATTGAAATCTGGCTATAAATCATTATAAAAATACTGACGATTTTCAACAAAAAGAAACAGTCCGAAACAAACAAAATTTCTACGTTCGTTTCGGACTGTTGTGGCTGCCCCTGACAGACTCGCCCGTCATATGACGGGCTTACTTTGATTAGCAAGGGCTTCGTAGTAAACTAGTTTACGGAGAAGCGTCGACGACGTGTTTTTGCAAAGCAAAAATCACTCGTTAGTTCATCGCTGTCCGTGACAGCGCAAAAAAACCGCTGACCTGTTGGTCAACGGCTTTTTTGATGGCTGCCCCTGACAGTCACTCGTCCGCGCTTCGCGCTACCGAGTCCTCGCCCTTTATTCTTGCCCGTCATCTGACAGACGAACTACGTTCTCGTCTGTCAGCATAAAAGAAACACAAGGAAAGTGCCGCTAACCAAAATGGTTAGCGGCACTTTCCTTAGCTGCCCATGACAGACTCGAACTGACGACACTTCGGTTAACAGCCGAATGCTCTACCGACTGAGCTAAGGGGCAATATTAAATTGCTATTACATTATATTTGATTTGCTTTTTTATGTCAAACGATTTTTACTCTTTTTTTAACAAAATTTCAGCACATATAAACAATTCTTTATAAAACATAAAAACCGTTGCAAAAAAAACGCGACGGTGATAAAATAAAGAAAAGCAATTTTACACAAACTAT